>NZ_JBWLKM010000017.1:0-156468 GCF_059026085.1 Streptomyces sp. a15
GAGGACGTCGTCGACTACTTCGGCGACTACCGGGCCGGCGGCGACGAATGCCACATGGCCTTCCATTTCCCGGTCATGCCGCGCATCTTCATGGCCGTGCGCAGGGAATCCAGGTATCCCGTCTCGGAAATCCTCGCCAAGACGCCGGCGATTCCCTCGAACTGCCAGTGGGGCATCTTCCTGCGCAACCACGACGAGCTCACGCTCGAAATGGTCACCGACGAGGAACGCGACTACATGTGGGCGGAGTACGCCAAGGACCCCCGCATGCGCGCCAACATCGGTATCCGGCGGCGGCTCGCCCCACTCCTGGACAACGACCGCAACCAGATCGAGCTGTTCACCGCCCTGCTGCTGTCCCTCCCGGGCTCGCCGATCCTCTACTACGGCGACGAGATCGGCATGGGCGACAACATCTGGCTCGGCGACCGCGACGCCGTACGCACTCCCATGCAGTGGACGCCGGACCGCAACGCCGGCTTCTCGTCGTGTGATCCCGGGCGGCTGTTCCTGCCGACCATCATGGACCCGGTCTACGGCCACCAGGTCACCAACGTCGAGGCGTCCATGGCGTCGCCCTCCTCGCTGCTGCACTGGACCCGCCGCATGATCGAGATCCGCAAGCAGAACCCTGCCTTCGGCCTCGGCTCCTTCACCGAGCTCCAGTCCTCCAACCCGGCGGTGCTGGCCTTTCTGCGGGAATACGAGGACGACCTGGTCCTGTGCGTGAACAACTTCGCCCGCTTCGCCCAGCCGACGGAGCTCGATCTGCGGGAGTTCGCAGGTCGTCATCCGGTCGAGCTGTTCGGCGGGGTCCGTTTCCCGGCCATCGGTGAACTGCCGTACCTGCTGACCCTGGGCGGCCACGGCTTCTACTGGTTCCGGCTCTCCCGAGTCGCATCCCGCATCGGTCGACGACTTTGAGCGTGTGCCGACGAAAGGACGCGTCACCATGCCGAAGACCGCATTCCTCCGCCCCAGACGTACGGTCGTCGCCGACCCGATGGTCTCGCTCGGCGGCCTGTTGCGCGACTGGCTGCCCAGGCAGCGCTGGTTCGCAGGCAAGGACCGGCCCGTCACGGACCTCACCCTGCTGTCGATGACGGAGCTGTTCCCGGGCTGTCTGCACCTGCTGGTGCAGACCAGCCACGCGCCCGTGCCGGCCCCCGGCGGCGGCACACCGGCAGGTGACTGCTACCAACTGCTGCTCGGCGTACGGCAGCATCTGTCGCCGCGCCTGGGACGGGCGCTCATCGGCTGTGCGGAGCAGGGTCCGTTCGCGGGCATGACGGTGTACGACGCGCTGCACGACCCCCGGTCGGCGCAACTGCTCCTGGAGCGGCTGCGGCATCCGGGCTCGGCCGGTCCCCTGCGGTTCGAGTGCGACCCGTCCGTGTCGGTGCCGGCCGGGCTGCCGCCGCGGCTGCTGGACGCCGAGCAGTCCAACTCCTCGCTGGTGTACGGCGACGAGTTCATCCTGAAGCTGTTCCGGCGCATCCAGCCCGGTGTCAACCCCGACCTGGAGGTGCCGGGCGCGCTGGCCGGACAGGGCTGCCGCCGGGTGCCCGCGCCGGTGGCCTGGTTCCGGACGACCGAGCCGCAGGAGGCGACGCTGGGCGTGCTCCAGCCGTATCTGCGCGACGCGTCGGACGGCTGGACGCTGGCGCTGCGCGCGCTCGCCACCGGTGACGACTTCACCGCGCAGGCACACGAGCTGGGGCAGGCCACGGCGGAGGTGCACCTCGCGCTGGCCGCGGCCTTCCCGGCCGGTACGCACGGCGAGAGCGGTCGGACGGCGGAGGCGATGACCGAGCGGCTGGACTCCGCGGCACACTGCGTGCCGGCGCTCAAGCCCTTCGTGCCCGGTCTGCGGGCCGCCTTCGGCGCGCTGGCCACCTGCGACGCCGGGCCACCGGCCCAGCGCATCCACGGCGACCTGCATCTGGGGCAGGTGTTGTGGGCGGGCCGGGAGTGGTTCGTCATCGACTTCGAGGGCGAGCCGTCCCGCCCCCTCAACGAGCGCCGCAGCGCCCACTCCCCGGTACGGGACATCGCCGGCATGCTGCGCTCCTTCGACTACGCCGCCCGGCAGCGCCGCCCCTGGCGGCCGGAGTGGGCACGGCGCTGCCGGGAGGCGTTCTGCGCGGGCTACGCGTCCCGCGCCGGCTGGGACCCGCGCAAGAAGCACGGCCTGCTGCGGGCCTACGAGACCGACCGAGCTGTGTACGAAGTCCTTTACGAAGCCAGGCACCGACCGGACTGGCTCCCTGTACCCATGGCGGCGATCGAACGTCTCGCCGTGAGAGGAGACTGACCCGTGGCCCTGCGCGACGATCCTTCGCTGCCCGAGCCGTCCGGACCTGCCCGGTGCCGTACGGCCCCTCCGCTCGACCCCGGCGACCGTGGACGCCTGTTGTCGGGCGCCCACCACGATCCGCACGCGCTGCTGGGCGCCCACCCGGTGCCGGGCGGGATCGTGTTCCGGGCGCTGCGCCCGTTCGCCCGTTCGGTGAGCGTCGTGGTCGACGGCGAGCGCAGAGAGCTGGCCTCCGAGGGCGACGGGCTGTTCTCCGGCGTACTGCCGCTCGACGCGATCCCCGCGTACACGCTGCTGGTGGCGTACGCGGAGGAGGAGCAGGAGGTGCACGACCCGTACCGCTTCCTGCCCGCTCTCGGCGAGACCGATCTGCACCTCATCCGCGAGGGCCGGCACGAGCAGTTGTGGAAGGCGCTCGGAGCGGAGCCGATGACCCACCAGGGCGTGACCGGCACCCGCTTCACGGTGTGGGCGCCGAACGCCCAAGGGGTGCGGGTGGCCGGGGAGTTCACCTTCTGGGACGGCAAGGCCTTCCCGATGCGGTCGCTGGGTTCGTCCGGCGTGTGGGAGCTGTTCCTGCCGGGCATCGGTGAGGGCACCCGGTACAAGTTCGAGATCACCTCCCGGTACGGCGGACGGTTCCTCAAGGCCGACCCGATGGCCCGCCGCACCGAGGTGCCGCCCGACACGGCGTCCATCGTGACCTCCTCGCAGTACGAGTGGGGCGACCGGGAGTGGATGGCCGGGCGCGGGGACGTACCCGTGCACGAGGCGCCGTTCTCGGTGTACGAGGTCCATCTCCCGTCCTGGCGACCGGGACTGACGTACCGACAGCTTGCCGACGTGCTGCCGTCGTACGTGAAGGAACTGGGCTTCACGCATGTCGAGCTGATGCCGGTCGCACAGCACCCCTTCAGCGGTTCCTGGGGCTACCAGGTCACCAGTTTCTACGCGCCGATGGCACGGCTCGGCACACCGGACGACTTCCGGTACCTGATCGACGCCCTGCACCGGGCCGGCCTCGGCGTGATCATGGACTGGGTGCCCGCACACTTCCCGAAGGACGACTGGGCGCTGGCCCGCTTCGACGGGGACCCGCTCTACGAACCGGGAGACGACCGGCGGGCGGAGCACCCGGACTGGGGGACGTACGAGTTCGACTACGGGCGCACCGAGGTGCGCAACTTCCTGGTCGCCAACGCCGTGTACTGGTGCGAGGAGTTCCACATCGACGGCCTGCGCGTGGACGCCGTCGCCTCGATGCTCTACCTCGACTACTCGCGTGATTCCGGTCAGTGGGCGCCCAACGCGTTCGGGGGCCGCGAGGACCTGGCCGCGATGGCGTTCCTGCAGGAGATGAACGCGACCGTGTACCGGCGGGCGCCCGGAGTGGTGACGATCGCCGAGGAGTCCACGGCCTGGGGCGGGGTGACCCGGCCCACCGACAGCGGCGGCCTGGGCTTCGGGCTGAAGTGGAACATGGGCTGGATGCACGACTCGCTCGGCTACATCAGCCACGAGCCGGTCCACCGCAAGTACCACCACAACGAGATGACGTTCTCGATGATGTACGCGTACAGCGAGAACTACGTGCTCCCGATCTCTCACGACGAGGTCGTCCACGGCAAGCAGGCCCTGGTGTCGAAGATGCCCGGCGACTGGTGGCAGCAGCGCGCCAACCACCGCGCGTATCTGGGCTTCATGTGGGCCCACCCCGGCAAGCAACTCCTCTTCATGGGCCAGGAGTTCGCGCAGGGCGCCGAGTGGTCCGAGGCGCACGGCCCGGACTGGTGGCTCCTCGACCCCGCCTACAGTGCGGAGCCGGACCACCGTGGGGTGCGGGACCTGGTCCGCGATCTCAACACCGTCTACCGCCACACCCCCGCCCTCTGGCAGCGCGACACCGATCCCGGCGGGTTCCGGTGGGTGATCGGGGACGCCGCCGAGGACAACGTCTTCGCCTTCCTGCGGTACGACGCGGAGGGCAGCCCGCTGCTCGCGGTCTCCAACTTCTCCCCCGTCGTCCGCCACGACTACCGCCTCGGCGTCCCCGAGGACGTCCCCGCGTGGTACGAGGCCCTCAACACGGACGCCGCGCGGTACGGCGGCAGCGACCTCACCTTCCCCGATCCCGTCAAGCCGGAGGACGGGGCTCTGCGGCTGACGCTGCCGCCGCTCGCGACGGTGTGGCTGGTACCGCAGCCCGGCTGAGGCTCCGCGGCGGCGGCAGGTGTTCGAACGGCCCCGGAGGGGCAGTCGGGGTCGTACACGAGCGAGCAATCCTCGTCGCCGCCAAGGGGCCACAGAAAGGCTTGATCAGGTGCGCACCGTCGGAGTGGAGGAGGAACTCCTCCTGGTCGACCCGGAGACCGGCGAACCGCAGGCGCTGTCCGCCGCGGTGCTCGCCCGTGCCGCGCAGGACGACGCCGAACAGGACGTCTTCGAGAAGGAACTGCACAACCAGATGCTCGAGTTCGCGACGCATCCGCAGTCGGGCATGGAGGAGCTGCGGGCGGAGATCGTCCGCTGCCGTAAAGAGGCCGCCCGGCACGCCGGGGAGATCGGCTGCACCGTCGCCGCGCTCGCCACCTCGCCGCTGCCCGTCAGCCCCTCGGTGGGAGTGGGCCGCCGCTACCAGTGGATGGCGGAGCAGTACGGGATCGCCACCCAGGAACAGCTCGTGCTGGGCTGTCATGTGCACGTGTCCGTGGAGTCCGACGAGGAGGGCGTAGCCGTCATCGACCGGATCCAGCCCTGGCTGACGGTGCTGTCCGCGCTGAGCGCCAACTCCCCGTTCTGGCAGGGCAAGGACACCTTCTACAGCAGCTACCGCAGCCGGGTGTGGCAGCGGTGGCCGTCCGCCGGTCCGACCGAGCCGTTCCGCTCGGCCGAGCGCTATCACCGCCGGGTCGCGGACATGGTGGCCACCGGGGTGATCCTCGACGAGGGGATGATCTACTTCGACGCCCGGCTGTCCCGGCGCTACCCGACCGTGGAGATCCGGGTCTCGGACGTCTGCCTGCACTCCGGCACCGCCGTCCTCGTCGCCACCCTCGCCCGCGGCCTCGTCGAGACCGCCGCGCGTGACTGGCGGGCGGGCCGGGAGCCGCTGGGACACAGCGTGAGCCTGCTCCGGCTGGCCGCCTGGCGTGCCGCCCGCTCCGGGCTCACCGAGGAACTGCTGCACCCGGCGACCATGCGGCGCATGCCGGCGGAGACGGTGGTGCGAGCCCTGCTGGACCACGTCGGGGAGGCCCTCGCCGAGACCGGCGACCTCGACCGTGCCCGCGCCACCTGCGCCGAGCTGCTGCGCATCGGCAGCGGCGCCGGGGTGCAGCGGGCACTGATGAAGGAGACCGGCAGTCTGCGGGACGTGGTCACCGAGTGCGTGCGCATCACGCAGGCGTGAGAGGGCGGGCCGAACGCCTCTCACTGCTGTCCTCGCACTGCTGTCACAGGATGAGGACGATGGCGTACACCAGGAAGAACGCGGCGATCAGCACGGCGAGGCCGAGGATCAGCGTCAGCGGTGCCTTGGCCCAGCCCTTGGGCGGATTGTGCGTCTCCCGCGGGCCCGCCTCGGGCAGGCTGCTCTCGGCCGGCGGGGTCTCGCCCGGGGGCACGCCGCCGCCGGGTTCCAGGCCGGGGGTGCGTTCGGGATCGGGGTCGGGGTTCGTGTAACTCATGCCGTCCGAGTCCCCCGAATATGCCCAGATCATCGACGGCCGGCCAGTTCTCCGTTCCCGGGCACCGGGCGCCCCCACCTGGGCTAGATTCGAGCACCGCGGATAACCGTGCTCGTCCGCGACGTCACACCCCGTACACATCAGGAGCAGTGCATGCGCGACTTCGCCCTCGCTCCCCCGGCCGTCTCGCACCTGACCGGCGGTCTCGCCGACAGTGTCTTCGACAGGGCGGCGCACAGCCCCACCCTGCCGATGCTGGCCCGGCGCTCCGACGCCGCCTCCTCCGAGTGGGAGGAGGTGACCGCCGTGGAGGTGCGGGACGAGGTGGTGGACGTGGCCAAGGGGCTGGTCGCCTCCGGGATCTCGCCGGGACACCGCGTGGCCATCATGGCGCGCACACGGTACGAGTGGACGATCCTGGGCTACGCGCTGTGGGCCATAGGTGCCGAGGTCGTGCCGATCCATCCGACGTCCTCGCGCGACCAGGTCGAGTGGATCCTGCGGGATGCCGCCTGTGTGGCCGTGGCCGTCGAGGACGAGCAGAGCGTGATGACGGTCGGTTCCGTGTGTGCGGGGCTGCCCCGGCTGCGCCACGTCTGGCAGCTCGACGCGGGGGCTCTCGGGGACCTGGTCCAGCGGGGCGAGTTCATCCCGCTCGCCACCGTCGACTCGCTGCGCCGCATCGTCCTGCCGGACTCCACCGCCGCCGTCGCCTACACCTCCGGCACGAACGGGCACCCGCTCGGCTGCGCGCTGAGCCACCGCGGCCTCGCGAGCCCCTGCGACACCCTCCTGGAGGGCTGGGGGCACACGGCCGCGCCGCCCGGGGAGCAGGGGTCCGTCCTGGCCTTCCTGCCGTTGTCCCATGTGTACGGGCTCATGATCCAGGGCATGTGCGTGCGCGGCGGTCTGCTCATGGCCCATGAACCCGACCTGAGCTCCGAGGCGCTGTCGTCGGCGCTGCGCTCCTTCCGGCCCACCTACTTCTACGGCGTGCCGTCGGTCTTCGAGAAGATCTACAAGACCTTCCTGCGCACCGCCCAGCAGATGGGCCGCGGCGCCCTGTTCGAGCGGGCGGCCGAGACGGCACGGGACTACGCCGCGGCGTGCGAGCGGCATCGGCTGGGCGCAGGGCCCGGACCGGGCTTCGATCTGCGGCTGCAACACGCCCTGTACGAACGCACGGTGTACCGCAAGCTGCGGGGCGCCCTCGGCGGCCGGGCACGCCGCGCCACGTCGGGAGGCTCCCCGCTCAACCGTGACCTGAGCCTGTTCTACGAGGGCATCGGCATCTACGTCCACGACGGGTACGGGCTCACCGAGACGAGCGGTGGGATCACGATGCAGCCGCTCGGGCGGGAGAAGTCCGGCACCGTCGGACAGGCCCTGCCGGGCACGGACATCCGGGTGGCCGACGACGGCGAGATCCTGGTGCGCGGGCCGTCGGTGTTCCAGGGCTACGTGAGCGACGACGCGGCGACCCGGGCCGCGCTGCACGGCGGCTGGCTGGCCACGGGGGACATCGGGCAGCTGGACCCCGAGGGATATCTGACGATCACCGGGCGCAAGAAGGACGTCATCATCACCAACAGCGGCAAGAGCGTCGCCCCGGCCGCCCTGGAACACCGGCTGCGGATGCACCCGCTCATCCACCAGGCGGTGATCGTCGGCGACAACCGGCCCTGCGTCGGGGCGCTGATCACGCTGGACCCGGAGTTCCTCGCGCACTGGCGGGCCGGCCTCGCGTGGCAGAGCGACGCGCCGAACCGGGAGGCGCGGGAGGAGAACGCGCTGCGGGAGGAGATCACCCGGGCCGTGGCGGCGGCCAACAGTGCCGTGTCGCGCTCGGAGTCCATCCGGGTGTTCCGGGTGCTCCCGGAACCGTTCGACCTGGCCAGCGGGCTGATGACGCCGTCGATGAAGCTGCGCCGGGATCTGATCGTGCGGGCGTACGCGTTCGAGATCGACGCGATGTACCAGGCGCGCTCACGTGGCGGGCGGCAGGTCGTGCCGGACGACTCGGCGAGCTGGGACGACGCGGACAACGTGTTCCGGTGAGGGACCTGCCGCCGACCCGATGTCCCGAGAACGCGTAGGCTCCGCGCCCTCGGGAACACGAACCCTGCGACGCATGAGAGAGGACGACAGCCCTGCTGATGCCGGGCCGGAAAGGCGACATGGCAAGCGAGCCGCGTTGGGACAAGACACTGGCTTCCGAGGCGATCCCGAGCCGCAGCACCAGTTTCGCGGGCGAGCCGCAGAACGTGACGGGTGCGCGCCTCGCCGCGGAGCAATTCCTCCGTGACCTCGCACGCACCGCGCCTCCCGCGGCACCCGAGTACTGGGACGACATCCTGCTGGTCGTCACGGAGCTGGCCGCCAACGCGGTCCAGTACGCCCCCGGCTCGTTCGCCCTGCGTATGCGCCGGACCTTCGACGGCGTCCATGTGACCGTCCACGACACCAGCAGCACCCCGCCCGCGCCGCGCCCCTTCGATCCGCGGCACGGCGGTGGCGGCATCGGCTGGCATCTGGTGCACGCGCTGTGCGACCAGGTGAGCGTGGTGACGGACGACGGCGGCAAGGACATCCACGTCTTCCTGCCCTGGTGAGCCGACGCCGCCCGGTCACGGTGCCGGTCGCAGCGGCACCAGCACGCCGATGGTCTTGCCGCCGCCGGGATGCCGGTCGACGGTGATCTCGCGGGCCAGGCGGATGATCAGGGGCCAGCCGTAACCGTTGCCGTGATGCCCGGCCGGGAAGGCGCCGGCGCCCTGCGAGACGTCGGGGACGAGGTCGCTGTGGTCGCGGACGGCCACCCGCAGGCCTTCCTGGGTGGGTGTCACATGGAACCCGGCCAACCCCTCACCGTGCCGTACGGCGTTGGTGACCAGTTCGGAGACGACCAGCAACATGTCCACGATGTCCTCGTCCCGCGCCCTGCGGGAGGGGGATTCCCAGCGCTCGCGCACCACCGACCGCGCGTAGGCGCGGGCCGTCGCCGGACTCGTCACCGTAGCCCGTGGCGGGTCGCCGGAGGGGTGGTGGTCGAAGAGCGCGGTCGTGGCCGCGTCGATGTGTTCCATGCGTGTCGTGTCCCTGAGATCCGCCCGGCCGGTGCGTCCCGCACCCCGCGGCCGTCAGACCGTGGTCGTCTCTCGCGGCGGCAGCCGGTGGTAGTAGTCGCCGACGGCGGTCAGATACGCGGGATCCCTCGTCTCGCTGTCGGTCTTGAAGCGGGGTGCCGCCTTCACTTCCCCCACGGTGCAGGCCAGCGTGACTCTGCGGGCCCCGGCGTCGATCCCGGTGACGACGCCGACGGGTACGAGGACGCTCCCGCCGAACAGCCAGACGCCGGTGTCGACCACCAGGTGCCGCATGCCCCGGGGGTCGGCCTGCCGGTCCACCCTGCCGAGGGCGCCGTCGCCGGCGGCGACGGTGAACCCCGTCAGGTCCTGCCCCTCGACGTACCCGCTGCCCGGCGCGTACGACCAGATCCTGTCAACGGCCACGCTGCTCCCTCCTCCGGCCTCCACAGCAGCAGTTACCCGCCTCCCGCACGTGCATTCGGTGCCGTTCGGCAACAGTTGCCCGTGAATGGGGGAGCGATTCAGGGGTATGCGCGGGGGCGCGGTGGATGACCGGGCGACCGCCAGGCGACCGTCGGCCACCGCGTGAACGACTAAGCCCGGATGAGAGGTTGATCACCACCCAGGAACCGAACCGGCGTGCATCGAAGTCGCCGCCAGGGGTAATCGGCCCTGGCTGTCAGCACCTGTTGGAGGTACCCGTGCCCCTTGCCCAGAACCCGCTGTCCATCGAGGTCACGCTGCCCCGCGAGGACGTGGCCCTGATAACGGTCGAAGGCTACTTGGACGTCGACACCGCGACCGAGTTCCAGCACCATCTGGCGAACCAACTCCACCACGGCCGACAGCACTTCCTGCTCGACCTGTCGGCCGTGCCGTTCATGGACTCCTCCGGCATGAACATCATCCTGAGGGTGTACCAGGAGGCCCGCACCCTTCCGGGGAGCGTGCACATCATCTCCCCCACTCCGGCCGTGCGCCGGATCCTGGACCTCACCGGCGTCAGCATCACGGTCCCGGTCTCGGAGGGGCTGGAGGAGGCGCTCGCCCGCGTCGACGCCCACGACGAGGACCGGGACGAGAGCCAGGCCGGTCCGGACGGGCAACGGGCCTGATTCCCACAGCGGTTGGGTACGACGAGACACCGACGAGCAGGGCTAGGAGCAGACAACAGGTGCCGGAGCACGAATCGACAGGGCAGCACGGGTCGCCGGCACGGGAGGTCGGGGCCTTCCTGCGCCGCCGCGCCGAGCAGATCTCCCAGCGGTGGGCCGGCGAGCCGCTGTTCCGTACGGTGTTCACCGTCTCGCGGGACAAGGCGGTGGAAGCGGGCAGGATCGTCGTCGACGCGCTGGCCCAGGTCGCCGACACGGATCAGGTACACGATCCCGACGCCGCCGGATTCACCGTGGTGCGCGAGCAGTTGTCGCGGATGGGCGCGGCCCGCTCCCGGGCCGGCTTCACCACCGCGCAGGTCTCGAACGACGTGGACGCGCTGCGCCCGCCCGTGGAGAACCTCCTGGTCGCCGACCTCCCCGAGGAACCGACCGAGCTGGTCCGGGACTGCACGACGGCCCTGACCGTGCTCATGGGGACGATGCGGCTGGTCGTGCTGGAGACGGCGCTGAGCGAGGGACAGGCCCTCATCGAGCGACAGCGGCTGCAGCTGATGGAAGTGGCCACGCCGGTCATCAAACTCTGGGACGGCATCGTGGCCGTCCCTCTGATCGGGACGCTCGACAGTGCCCGCAGCCAGGTCGTGATGGAGACGCTGCTGGAGGCCGTCGTCGACCAGCACGCCAGGTTCGCGATCCTGGACATCACCGGTGTGCCGACCGTCGACTCCCTGGTCGCCCAGCACCTGATGAAGACGGTCGCGGCTGCCCGGCTGATGGGCGCTGAGTGCGTCGTCTCCGGCATCCGTCCGGCGATCGCGCAGACCATCGTCCATCTGGGCCTGGACCTGGGCACGGTGGTCACCCGGGCGAGCCTGGCCGACGCCCTGGCCTACGCCCTGCACGAGTTGGGGGCGGACATCATCAACGCGACCCCCGGTGGTGCGGGGCCCCGGTGAACCACGACTTCTCCCGCCCTGTCACGGGGCACGTGCCGGTCCTCCGGCTCGGCGACGTCCTCCTGGTCACCCTCCAGGGGGACCTGCACGACAGCACGGCGCAGCAGCTCCAGCAGGACATCGGCGAGACCGTCGCGGGCACCGGGGTGAGCGGCCTGGTCATCGACATCTCCGGTGTCGAGATCGTCGACTCGTTCCTCGGGCGGGTGCTGGCCGAGATCGCGGCACAGGCCTCGCTGCTGGCCGCGCGGACCGTGGTGGCCGGCATGCGTCCGGCGGTCGCGATCACGCTCGTGGAGCTGGGGCTGACGCTTCCGGGGCTGCGCACCGCGCTCTCCACGGAGGCGGCCATGGACCTCCTCGCGGGGCCCGATCCGGCCTCCCGCTCCGGTGGCCCACGCCAGGAGAGCCGGTGATGGAGACAGCCGCGGGCGTCGACGCCTGCCTGCCGATCCGTTCGGACATGGATCTGGTGTGGGTGCGCCAGCATGTGCGGCAGGCCGCCGGCCTGCTCGGTTTCGGCCTGGTGGAGCAGACCAAGCTGGTCACCGCGGCCAGCGAACTGGCCCGCAACACCCTCGTGCACGGCGGGGGCGGCCGGATGGAGACGGCGGGCCTGACCAACGGGCACACGCGCGGGCTGCGGCTGACGTTCTCCGACGAGGGGCCGGGCATCCCGGACCTGGAGCGGGCGCTGGGCGACGGCTACACCTCCGGCGACGGGCTGGGGATGGGCCTGGGCGGTGCGCGCCGCCTGGTGCACGAGTTCGCCGTCGACAGCACTCCGGGGGTCGGCACCAAGGTCACGGTGGTCTCCTGGGCGGCCCGGTCGCCGCGCCCGCGCGGGGAGTTCTGATGCCGCGCGTGTGGGAGGTCCCGGTCCACGACTCGACCCGGGTGCGGGACGCGAGGGTGGCCGCGGAGCGTGCGGCGGCCCTGGCGGGGCTCGACGAGGCGCGTACGGCGGCCGCCGCGCTGGTGGCGACCGAGCTGGCCACCAACCTGCTCAAGCACGCCGGGGGCGGCCGGATGCTCGTCGACCTCGTGGCCCCGCCCATGCCCTCGGACGGCGCCTGTCTGGTGCAGATCGCCGCGATCGACCACGGTCCCGGCATGGCCGATGTCGCCGCCGCCCTGCGCGACGGTTTCTCGACCACCCGTTCCCTCGGGGCCGGGCTCGGCACGTGCCGCCGTATCGCCGACGGCTTCGGGCTGCACAGTGCGCCGGGCCGGGGCACGGTGGCGCTGGCCCGGGTCGGTGCCCGCCCGAAGGACCCGGCGCCGGTCGCCGTGGTGCGGGCCGGCGGGGTGAACGTGCCGTTCGCCGGGGCGGAGTACTCGGGCGACGCCTGGGCGTGGGTCCGCTCGGGCGACCGGCTGACCCTGATGCTGGCAGACGGGCTGGGGCACGGTCCGCAGGCGGCCCGCGCGTCGACGGCGGCCGTTCAGGCCCTGCATCGCGCCGCCCACCTCCCGCCTGCCGAGGCCCTGGTGTACCTCGACACGGCGTTGCGCGGCACGCGGGGCGCGGCCGTCGCCGTCGCCCAGGTGGAGACCGGTGCCGGGCTGTTGCGGTTCGCGGGCGTCGGCAACATAGGGGCCCGGTTGCGTGAGGGCGAGAGGTGGCGTTCCCTGCTGTCCCGGCCCGGCATCGTGGGCGTCCACCGGCACGCGACGCTGCGGGAGGACCGTTTGACCTGGGCGGCCGACCGGCTGCTGATCCTGCACAGCGACGGCCTGCCCAGCCGCTGGACACCGCCGTCCGACGCGGACCTGCCGGCCGCCGACCCGGCCGTCGTGGCCGCCGTCACGGTGCGCGACGCGAGCAGTTCCGCGTGGCCGGTGCGGGACGACACGGCCGTGGCGGTACTCGCCCCGACTCCGGCGGAGGCTCCATGACCCGCAGCCTGCAGATCACCACCGTCGTCGACGCGGCCCGGGCCCGGATCGCCACCGCCCGCCTCGCCGCCGCGTACGGCGTGTCCGCCCTCGACCGCACCCGTCTGACCACGGCGCTCAGCTCCCAGCTGCGGCAGTGCCTCACCAAGGGCGGCACCTGGCGGCTCACCCTGGACACCACGGCCGCGCCCGCCGAGGAGGGACTCCTGCATGTGGTGGTGACCCCGTGGCACGGCACGGGTGCCGCCGCCGCACAGCCGCCGTGGCGTACGACGGTCCACTGCGACCGGGCGGCGGACGCACCCGACGGCACGGCGGTGGCGGACGACCCGGCGGTCCTGGCGGAGGCCCTGCTGGGCGCCGACGAGGACACCGCGCTGGTGCTGGAGCGGCTCAGCGAACAGGAGGAACTGGTCGCCTTCCACCGGGAGGAGCTGCACCAGACCAACCAGGGCGTGCTGGCGCTGCACGCCGAGCTGGACGCCGCCGGGCGGGCCCAGCGCGACGCGTTCGCCGCCGAGCGCAAGGCACGCACCGAGGCGGAGAGCGCCCGCCGCAGGCTGACGTTCCTGGCGGACGCCAGCGCCGTCCTGACGGCGTCGCTGAACCACGACGAGATCGTGCGCCTGCTGCCGGAACTGCTGGTGCCCGAGTACGCCCGCAGCGTCGACGTCTGGCTGTTCGACGGCGACGACGACCGGCATCCGCCCGCCCCGCACCCGGCCGCCGCCGTACTCGCCGCGCGCACCGGCCGCCCGCAGTACGCGGCCGACCATCCGGGCGGCCTGCCCGGCGTCGTGGACCAGCCGCCCTCCGCGCTGGATCCGGCCCGGCCCCTGCTGTGCATCCCGCTGCCGACGCGGCGCACCCCGCTGGGCGTGCTGACCCTGTCGCCGCCCGGTGACCGCTGGGACCCGGACGACGCCGTGATGCTGATCGAGCTCACCAGACGGGCAAGCATCGCCATCGACAACGCCCGGCGCTTCGAGCACAACCGGGACATCGCCGAGACGCTCCAGCGTGCCCTGCTCACCGACCTGCCCAGCACGCCGGGTCTCGGTCTGGCCGCCCGCTATCTGCCGGCCACGCGCGGGCTGAACATCGGCGGCGACTGGTACGACGCGTTCCGGCAGCCCGACGGCAGCCTGATCACCGTCATCGGCGACGTCACCGGACACGGTCTGCACGCGGCCGTGATGATGAGCCAGCTGCGCACCGCGCTGCGGGCCTACGCCGTCGACGGCGGCAGCCCCGGCCGGCTGCTGACGCAGCTGCACACGTTCCTGCACCATCTCCAGCCGGATCTGTACGCCACCGCGGTCATCGCCCGCTTCCGCCCCGGCGACCCGACGCTGACCTGGGCGGCCGCGGGTCATCCGCCGCCGGTGCTGCGTACCCCCGACGGGCAGGTGCGCACGCTGGACGCCAAGCCGGGCGCCATGCTCGGCATCCCGCTGCGGCAGGAGATCCACGACCACACCGCGCCGCTCGCGCCCGGCTCCACGCTGGCGCTGTACACGGACGGCCTGGTGGAGCGGCGCGCCCAGGGCATAGACCCGGGCATCGAACGCCTGGCCCGGGCGCTCGGGTCGTTCGACTCCGCGGAGCTGGACGCGGACCTGGAGGGTTCGGCCGACCGGATCCTCGCCCCCCTGCTCAGCGACTCCGAACGGGACGACGACGTGTGCCTGCTGCTGTGTCATCTGGCCGCCTGAGGCGCCGTCCACGGCTTCTGTCCCACGATCTTCACGAGCGCCCCGGTGCGCAACGGCTGCCGGGCGGGCATGGTGGTGCTCGACGCGTTCGTCCGCCCGGGATCGATGAGGTGCCAAGCAGCGATCCACGGGCAGGCGAAAGGCGTCCGAGGCATACCGCCTGGAGCCGCAGAAAGGGATGAACACCGTGACACGACCCAGGATCCTGGTGGTTGGCGCAGGCTTCGCCGGCGTGGAGTGCGTTCGCCGTCTGGAACGCAAACTCTCCCCCGACGAGGCCGACGTCACCCTGGTGACACCGCGCGCCTACCAGCTCTACCTCCCCCTGCTGCCCCAGGTCGCCTCCGGCGTGCTGACGCCCCAGTCGATCGCCGTCTCGCTGCGCCGCAGCAAGAAGTACCGCACCCGGATCATTCCGGGCGGTGCGATCGGCGTGGACCTCAAGGCCAAGGTCTGCGTCATCCGCACCATCACCGACCAGATCGTCGACGAGCCGTACGACTACATCGTGCTGGCCCCCGGCAGCGTCACCCGCACCTTCGACATCCCCGGCCTCACCGACAACGCCTTCGGCATGAAGACGCTCGCCGAGGCCGCGTACGTCCGCGACCACGTCATCTCCCAGCTGGACCTCGCCGACGCGAGCGAGGACCCGGCCGAGCGCGCCGCGCGGCTGCAGTTCGTGGTGGTCGGCGGCGGCTACGCCGGCACCGAGACCGCGGCCTGCCTGCAGCGCCTCACGCACGCCGCCGTCAAGCGCTACCCCCGCCTGGATCCGGGTCTGATCAAGTGGCATCTGATCGACATCGCCCCGAAGCTGATGCCGGAGCTGGGCGACAAGCTCGGCCGCAGCGCCACGGAGATCCTGCGCCGGCGCGGCATCGAGATCTCGCTGGGGGTCTCGATCGAAAAGGCGGGCCCGGAAGAGGTCACCTTCACCGACGGCCGGGTGATCCCCACCCGCACCCTGATCTGGACCGCCGGTGTGGTCGCGAGCCCGCTCATCGCCACGCTCGGAGCGGAGACCGTGCGGGGGCGGCTCGCGGTCACGGCCGACATGAACCTGCCGGGCCAGGACGGGGTGTTCGCGCTCGGCGACGCCGCCGCGGTGCCCGACGAGGCCAAGGGGGTGGAGGGCGCGGTGTGCCCGCCGACCGCGCAGCACGCGCTGCGGCAGGGCAAGCACGTCGCCGACAACGTCATCGCGACGCTGCGCAATCAGCCGACGAAGCCGTACGTCCACAAGGACCTCGGCCTGGTCGTCGACCTCGGCGGCACGGACGCCGTCTCCAAGCCGCTCGGCATCGAACTGCGCGGCCTGCCCGCCCAGGCGGTGGCCCGCGGCTACCACTGGTCGGCGCTGCGCACCAACGTCGCCAAGACCCGGGTCATGACGAACTGGGTGCTCAACGCGGTCGCCGGCGACGATTTCGTCCGCACCGGTTTCCAGCACGGCAGGTCCCTCAAACTGAAGGACCTGGCAGCCGTCGACGCCTATCTGACGCCGGAAAAGGTGCGGGCCCATGTCGAGGGCTCCGAGCGGATCGAGCAGTGACGCTTCTCCGCACGTGACGTAGGTCACTCTGGACCGCCGATCAGTTGCCGGCCGGTCGGCGGTCAAAGGAGGGACAGGACAGCGTCACAGCGAAAGGACAACCGCCATGGCCGAGACCGTGAAGGGCCCCGCGAGCTACTTCCCCTCGATCGAGAAGAAGTACGGCCGGCCGATCGCCGAGTGGCAGGAACTCATCCGTTCCTCGCCGCTGACCCGGCACATGGAGCTGGTCACCTGGCTGAAGACGGAGCACGGCCTCGGCCACGGCCATGCCAACGCCCTCGTGGCGTACACCCTGGCCGAGACCCGGGACCGGTGAGGCCCGCCCCGCCGTGTCATGCTGATGCCGGAGATCATGACGGGACACGGGAGTGAGTACGGCGGCGTGAAGGCAGCGGGACGGTCGGCGCGGGCACGACTGCGGGACGGCATCGCCGCGTCCGATCCCGGTCTGCTGAGACTGACCGCCGGTCTGCGGACCGTGGGCGCGATCGCCCTGACGCTGGCCGTCCTCAGTTTTCTCGACGTCGACGTCACGCATCTGGTGGCGGGGGCCATGGCGGCGATGGTCGCCACCTTCGCCATCCGCGAGAAGCAGCGCGGGCAGCAGGCCGTCACGCTCGCACTGGGGCTGCCGGTGGCGCTGACGTCGGTGAGCTTGGGCGCGCTCCTCAGCTCCCGGGTGGTGGCCGGCGACCTCTTCTTCGTCGCGCTCATCTTCTTCGCCGTCTACGGGCGCCGGTTCGGCGACCGCGGCACCGCGCTCGGCCTGATCGGGTTCCAGGTCTACTTCCTGTCCCTGTTCGTCGGCGCCACCGTCTCGGGACTGCCCGAGTTGTACGGCGCCATCGTCGTCGCCTTCCTCAGCAGCGCGCTGGTGCGGTTCGTGCTCGTGCCCGAGACGCCCGCGCACATTCTCCAGCGCCTGCGCGAGGCCTTCCGCGCGAGGCTGGCCCAGCTGGTGTCGGCGCAGCTCGACCTGCTCGACGCCGGGCCGGACGAGGTGGAGAAGGCGCTGGAGGACGTGCGCAGCGGCACCGCCCGGCTGAACGAGACGGCGATGATGATCCAGGGGCGGCTGGAGGACGGCACGTCCGACGAGGCCGCGGCCCGGCTCGTGCAGCGCCGTATCGCGGACGCCGAGATCGCCGCCGAGCGGCTGGGCCTGTTGCTGCTGAGCGCGCGAAGCGCCGAGCGGGCGACCACCCTGACCCTGCATCTGCCCGGCGCCCCCGTCCCGGCGGGAGGTCATCTGCCCGTGCGGGACGAGGCGAGTGCCACCTTGCGCCGCGATCTGGACGCGCTGCGCATGCTCGTGCTGCGGCCCGTCACCGGGGAGTCCGGCACGGCCCTGTCCCATGTGCGCAACCGGCTGCTCGGGTACCGCGACGAGGAGAACCTGCCGCCCGCCTCACCCGCCGTCCAGGACGTCTTCCGGGGCATCGGCGAGGCCTCCCGGGCGGTCCTGGGCCTGCGGATCGCCCTGGACGGACCTCAGGACGACTCGGACGACACCCCGGCGACGGCCCGTTCGCGCGAGGAACTCGACGCCGAGGACGCCGCCATCGACGCCGGCGAGGACGACACCGGCGACGAGGAGCAGACCGGGCTGCGGCGGCCGACCACACGGGCCGCCGTGCAGGTTGCCGTGGGCTCGTCGCTCGCGATCGTCGGCGGGGAGTTCCTCTCCAGCCACCGCTGGTACTGGGCGGTGCTGACCTGCTGGATCGTGTTCCTCAACACCGCGTCCACGGGCGAGATCCTGGTCAAGGGCTACCGGCGGCTGCTGGGCACGGTGTTCGGGGTGATGGCCGGGATCGTGCTGGCCGCGCTGGTCGGACAGCACACCTGGACCGCGTTCGCGCTGGTGCTGCTGTGCGTGTTCGCGATGTTCTACACGGCGCCCTTGTCGTACACCCTGATGTCCTTCTTCGTCACGGCGGCGCTGGGCGTGCTCTACACCCTCCTGCACACCTACAGCGCCTCGGTGCTGTTGCTGCGCGTGGCGGAGACGGCGCTCGGCGCGGCCTGCGGGATCGTCGCGGCGGCGTTCGTGCTGCCGGTGCGCACGGACCGCCGTACGAACGAACTGCTGGTCACCGTCCTGGACCGGCTCGCGGACGTCACCGAGGGGGCGGTGGACCAGCTCAGCGGCGGTCCGCCGGTCGATCTGCTGGACAAGGCGCGCGACCTGGACCAGGCACTGGCCGACCTGCGCGCCGCCACCCAGCCGCTCACCCACCCGGTCACGCCGCTGCGGGCCCGCCGGGACACCGCCCGTTATGTCGTCGCGCTGCTCGAGACCTGCGCGTACCACGCGCGTTCGCTGGCCGCGACGGCCGAACTGCTGCCCACCCACCCCTCGATCGCCGCGGACCCGAGGCTGCGCCGGGCCGGGCGGCGGATCCAGCACAACATCGGGGCCCTCGCCGCGCACGTCGCCGACGAGCGGGCCGCCGTCGAGATCGAGACCGGCCCGAGCATCGCCTCGCTCCTGGAGCCGGACGTCCCGGGCACACCCCGGTACGGCCGGGTCACCGACCGCGTGCTGCGGCATCTGCAACGCCTGGACGAGTCGGTGGCGGGGCTGGCCCGGCCGCTGGGCATGCCGGTGCCGGCACCCCGGCGGTGACAGCGGGGCGCTCGCCTCAGATGTCCGTCGGCAGGTCGCTCACTTCGGCGATGCCGCGCAGTTCGTCGTTCATCCGCTGTCGTTCGCGGATGTAGTCGGCGATCTCGCCGAGGCGCACGGGGTCGGACGCGGTGGCCGCGTCGGTGACGACCCGGACCGGGCCGGTGTCCTCGACGTGCAGTTCGACCACCTCGTTGTCCAGTCGGCCCGTGACGGCGGTGGCGATGACCAGCGCCGCCTCGTCGCGGACCTCCTGGGGCAGCCCCTCGGCATGCGTCTCGTCGAGGGCGAAGTCGAGTGCGGGCAGGCGTTGTTCCTCGATCGCCCGCAGAACCGGTTCGACCACGCTGAGCAGGAGACGGTAGTCCTCCGTCTCCATGCGGACGCGCAGCAGGTCGAGGTAGACGTCCACGGGCCGGCCGTCGGGCGGGAGCTCGGGTTCGTTCATCTGGTCCGTGTTCCCCGTGTGCCGAATCTCAGACGCGATCCCGGCTCCCGGAACCCTGCGCCGCCTCTCAGACCCGGCGCCAGCGGGCCATCGCGAAGGAGAACAGCCCGAAGAGCACGAGGCCGGCCGCGACGCAGACCAGCAGCCACGGCCCGAGCGGAGTGTCGGCGAACGAGCGGAGGGTGTCGTCGAGTCCCTTGGCTTTGTCGGGTTCGTAGTCGACGGCCGCGCGCACGGCGAAGGCACCGGCCACGGCGAACACCGCTCCGCGCGCCACGCCGCCGGCCACGCCCGTGACGTCGACAAGTCGCCTGGTGCGTGGCGACATCTGGCCGAGCCTGAGCTTGTCGTGGTACTTGCGCAGCGCCGCCCGCGCGGCGATCCACACGCCGGCGACGGTGATCGCGGCGCCGGCCCCGCCGACCAGCCACTGCCCGGCGGGGACCTCCAGCAGCCGCGCGGTGACGTCCTTGGACTGCTCGTCGCTGGATCCGCTGCCGCCCGAGCCCGCGGCGAAGGACAGCACGGAGTAGGCGACGAAGGTGTAGAAGGCGCACCGCACGGCCGACAGCAGTCGTTTCCTCGCCTTACGGCCGTCCGGCCCGACCGAGCCGAAAAGGAACTCGGACAGCCGCCACAGGGCCATGCCGACGAGGCCGATGCCGAGCGCCCACAGCAGTGCCGCGCCGAACGGCTGGTCGGCGAGTTCGGCGAGGGCGCCGCCGCGGTCGGCCTGACGCTTGCCGTCGCCGAAGGCGATCTGCAGGGCCAGGACACCGACCAGCAGGTAGATCACTCCCCGCGCGGTCAGTCCGGCCCGCGCGGCCCCTTCACTTGCCGACCCCTTCGCGACCCGGCGGGCCTCCATCCGGGGAGTTCGCGCCGTGGCACCCGTGTTCATGTAGACCTCCTGGAATCCGAATGCCCTGGTCCCGGACGAGCACACCCCGTCGAGCGGGGCGGGGCGTCCCCACGGCGCGGGCGGCTTGGCGTCGCGCCGTGGGGACGCCCGGTATGGCGGTGCAGACGCGTCAGGGGATCTCCATGCGAGCCCCGTCACTCGGCCAGCGGAGCGGACTTGGACTCCGGCACCGCCCTCAGCAGGCGGTGTGCCGTGTCCAGTGCCAGTCGCACGTCACGCGTGCCGGTCGACACACAGAGCGTGTAGGCCAGGTCGAGGGCGCGCGGGCTCGGTGCGTCCGGGCCGCGCGCGGTCTCCTCGGCCCGGAGCGACTCGTACTGCTCGACGAGTCGGCGCAGGAACGCCGGATGGGGCCTCAGCATCCGTCTCGCTCCCTTCTCGCTCACAGTGCCCGGCCGCCGGGGCCGCACCGGTTCGCCCGCTGCCCCAGCACCTCGTCGCGCACCCGGGCGCAGCTGCGGCTGATCAGCCGGGAGACATGCATCTGGGAGATGCCGAGCCGGTCGGCGATGCGGCTTTGGGTCATGTCCTCGAAGAAGCGCATGTAGAGGATGGCCCGCTCACGCTCGGGCAGTCGGCGCAGCCCCTCCTTGGCCGACTCGCGGTCGATGACGACCTCGTAGGAGGCGTCGGACGAGCCGAGTGTGTCGGCGAGGCTGTAGCCGTCGTCGCCGGCGGAGAGCTCGGCGTCCAGCGACAGGGTGCTGAAGCTTTCGAGCGCCTCCATGCCCGCGGCGACCTCCTCCTCGGTCAGACCGGTGTGGGCCGCGATGTCGGCGGCCGACGGCTCGGAGGAACCGGGGCTCTGGGTCAGCTCGCGTCGGGCCACCCGCACCTTGTTGCGCAGTTCCTGCACCCTGCGGGGCACCCTCAGCGCCCACATCCGGTCCCGGAAGTGGCGCTTGACCTCGCCGGTGATGGTCGGCACGGCATAGCTCTCGAAGGCGCCCCGCTCCGGCTCGAACCGGTCGATCGCCTTCACCAGGCCGAGCGCCGCCACCTGCCGGAGGTCCTCGACGGACTCCCCGCGGTCGCGGAACCGGCCGGCGATCCGGTGGGCCATGGGCAGCCAGGCGGTGACGAGTTCGTCGCGGAGGGCGTCACGCTCGGGGCCGTCGTCCAGGGCGGCCAGTCGGGTGAACAGGGCGGTCGTGTCGGGGGCGTCGTCGTGCCGGCGCCGGGTCGGAGCGGTCTGCCGAGCGGATGCACCGGGACGGCTGGTCGACATATCGATGAGCATGCGGAATCGCTCCTGAACGTCGTTTCAGGTGGTTACCGCGGGAGGGAAAGGCGCTGCCCGGATGACCTGGAAGGGCCCCGGGGCAGCCATACCGCTCCCGCTGGCGCGCCTCCGGTCCGAAGCACGATTCTGCGTCTGCCCTGCCCCCCTGGGTGCAAACTCCGGTTCCGAAAAGTCTTCAGGACAGGGGCACCACGGCGGTGATGCACTTCCCGCCCGCGGGCAGGTCGGTGACCCGGACGTCGCGGGACAGCCGGCAGACGATCGGCCAGCCGTGGCCGCCGACGCGCCGTCGGCCGTACCGGTCCACCGGCGGGTCGACCACCGGCAGTTCGTCGCTGCGGTCACTCACCGACACGCGGACGCCGGGTCCCACGATGTCCACGTGGAAGTCGGTGATGCCGCCGCCGTGCAGGATCGCGTTGGTGGTGAGTTCCGAGGCGACGAGCAGGGCGTCGGAGAGGGCATTCGCGTCGCACGGGGTGTGGTCGGCACGGCAGCGTTCGGCCACGGCCCGTTCGACCGCCCGGCGCGCGTCGGCCGGTTTGCACAGCCTTGGCTGCCCGCGCCGGTCCGCGGCGAACGACGGCTGGAGGGCGTATTCGGTCCTGTGCTCCTCGCACATCCCTGTAGCTCCCTGATTTGCTGAAGAAGAGAACCGCGCCCGGTGCCGACCGCGGCGATCGCGGCCGGGCGCGGACACCTCACAGGCCCCCGCGGACAGACGGCCGGACTGCCCCGGCTGCGAGCGGCTCCAGTGTCACGCTGCGTGAGCTTCCGCAGGTCTCTCCTCTTCGGCTGACCCCTCCCCGGCGTGCCAAACCTCTCGTGCCGGGCGGGAACCCGTGCCATCCCTGCGCCTGAAGCGGGTACGCGGATGCCATGACCGATGTGGTGGACTCAGACGAACTGCTGCGACGTATCCAACGCGCCCGGGCCTGTGCGGCCGAGGAGGAACGGACCTGGCGTACCCGCAGCGACGACCTTCGCCGGGCGGACCCGGACGGGGCTCGTGACGCGGGCGTACGAACGCTGGCGTTCGAGGCCGTGGTCACGGTGCTGGACGAGATCCTGACGCCGGGCAAGCACAGCGCGCAGGAGTGACGGGCACAGTCGGCGGATTGGCGGGCGCCCGGTCCGGGAACCCGTCGTCCATGGCTGCCGATCACACCCGCGCACCGGTTCTGGAAGCCCTGGCCGACTATCACCGCCAGGGCCGGATGTCGTTCGCGCCGCCGGGTCACAAGCAGGCCCGGGGTGCCGATCCCGCGGTGCGGGAGGTGCTCGGTGACGCGGTGTTCTTCGGTGACGTACTGGCGTCGGGCGGGCTGGACGACCGGCTCACCCGGGGCCGGGTGCTGGAGCGGGCCCAGGAGTTGATGGCCGACGCCGTGCATGCCGACCACACCTTCTTCACCACGTGCGGGAGCTCGCTGTCCGTCAAGGCGGCGATGCTGGCTGTCGCGGGCCCGCACGAGAAGCTGCTGATCGGGCGCGACGCCCACAAGTCCGTGGTGTCGGGGCTCATCCTTTCCGGCATCGAGCCGGTCTGGATCGAACCCCGGTGGGACGCCGAGCGGCATCTGGCACATCCGCCGTCCACCGCGGACTTCGAGAAGGCCTTCGAGGCGCATCCGGACGCGAAGGGCGCGCTGATCACCAGTCCGACGCCGTACGGAGCCTGCGCGGACCTGAGCGCGGTCGCCGAGGTCTGTCACCGCCGCTCGGTCCCGCTGATCGTGGACGAGGCGTGGGGCGCGCATCTGCCCTTCCATCCGGTTCTGCCGTCCTGGGCCATGGACGCGGGCGCCGACATCTGCGTGACCAGCATCCACAAGATGGGCAGCGGTCTGGAACAGGGTTCGGTCTTCCATCTGCAGGGGGACCTGGTCCCGGCGGACCTGTTGCAGATGCGCGCCGACCTGCTGGGCACCACCAGCCCGTCGGTGCTGCTGTACGCGGGGCTCGACGGCTGGCGGCGGCAGATGGCCCTGCACGGCGAGGAACTGCTGGGCGCCGCACTGGATCTCGCCGCCGAGGTGCGGGCCGCCGTCGAGGCGATCGACGGGATGCACGTCAACGACCGCGACGACTACTGCGGCGCGGGGATGGCCGACGACCTGGACCCGCTGCCCGGCATCATCGACGTCGACGCGCTCGGGATCACCGGGTACCAGGCCGCGGACTGGCTGCGGGAGCACCGGAGCATCGACATGCATCTGACGGACCACCGTCGTATCGGCGCGCAGATCACGCACGCCGACGACCGGGAGACGGCCGGCCAACTGCTCGCCGCGCTCAAGGACCTGGCCGAGGCCGCGCCGGAACTGCGCCCGGGCCCCCGGGTGGAGGTGCCCTTGCCGTCCGAACTCCGGATGACCCAGGCATGCCTGCCCCGGGACGCCTTCTTCGGCCCCGCGGAGAAGGTGCCGGTGTCGGAGGCCGCCGGGCGGATCGCGGCGGAGATGATCACGCCGTATCCGCCGGGCATCCCCGCCGTACTGCCGGGTGAGCGGCTGACGGAGCCCGTGCTGCGGTATCTGCTCACCGGTCTGGAGGCGGGCATGAACCTTCCGGACGCCACCGACGCCGAGTTGGAGACGATCAGAGTCGCCACGCGGGTCGCTGAGTGAAGATTCAGTGAAACAGGTCACGTGACCCGGATTCGGTTTCGCACAACCCCCACGCATGGTTTACCGTTCATTCATAGTGGCCACGGAGTCGACCGCAGCGTCCTCCTTGCGCCACCCCTGAACTGCCCTGGCTGGCCTCCCCCGTCCAGCCAGGGCTTTTTCTTGCCCTCGGCACCCCGTCGCGCTCATGGCTCCCAGGCGCCCCGCGATCGATTCTTCCGTCCGCCGAGGTGCCCGGGGCGGCGGCAGCCGCTGAAATGGGCGTAGGGAAAAAAACCGGAATCCATCGCCGGCGAGGAGCCCCGCGTCATGACCAAAGCGATCAAACTGCTCACCGCCCTTCCGTCGCCCCAGCGCCAGCGCCTGATGTCGCTCGCCCGGGAGGTCTCCTTCCCGGAGGACGCCCGGATCTTCGAGGCGGGCGGCACGGCCGACCGCTTCTGGGTCATCCGCTCCGGCGCCGTCTCCCTCACCCAGCAGGTGACCGCCCACCGGCGGGTGACCGTCGCCGGGCTCGGCGCGGGCGACCTGCTCGGCTGGTCCTGGCTGTTCCCGCCGTACCGGTGGGACTTCGGCGCGGAGGCCTTCAGCCCGGTGCGCGCCTACGAGTTCGACGCGGCGGCGGTGCTCGGGCTGTGCGAGGAGGACGCGCAGCTCGGCATGATCCTGGTGCGGTCCGTCGCCGAGATCCTCGCGCACCGGCTGGAGACGACCCGGGGCAAGCTCATGGAGCAGTACACGACGGGCCGGCGGAGCGTGCTGTAGGGCCTGTCCGGCGGATCAGGCCGCGGGAAATCGGCGGCGCCCAATCAACGCAGGTGAGCGGGGTCTGGTGCGTCCAGCTGCAAGGCGGAGGAGGGCGTCGACGCGATGGGGGCCCCCGCGCGAGGTTGTTCGAGCGTGGGGGAGTCGACAACCGACGACAACGCCGCAGATGGGCGTGCCAGACCCCGCGTCTGCGGCATGGTCCGACGGACAGGCCCTGGGACATCAGACCCGGTAGCGACGCAGCGCCGGCACCACGAGGGCCAGGCTCAGCATCACGACCACCACCAGGATCCCGCCGCCCGCCACCGCCGTACGGGCGCCGAAGGCCGAGCCCGCCGAGCCGTGCAGGACGTCGGCCAGGCGGGGTCCGCCCGCGACCACCACCGTGAAGACGCCCTGCATACGGCCGCGCATCTCGTCGGTGGCGGCGGACGCAGGATCGCCCCGCGGAAGACCATCGAGACCATGTCGGCAACCCCGGCCAGGGCGAGGAACACCACGGCGAACCACAGGCTGTCGCTGAGGCCGAAGCCGGTGATGGCGGCCCCCCAGGCGACGACCGCGCCGATGACCATCCAGCCGTGCCGGCGGGCCCGGGAGAACGTGCCGGAGAACAGTCCGCCGATCACCGCGCCGATGGGGATCGCCGCGAAGAGGAGACCGAGGGCGAGTCCCTCGCCGTACGGCGCGTATGTCTGGGAGGCGAGCTGCGGGAACAGGGCGCGGGGCATGCCGAAGACCATCGCGATGATGTCGGCGAGGAAGGACAGCAGCAGCACCTTGTGCAGGGAGATGTAGCGGAAGCCGGCCGCGATCTCCCGCACGCCCGCGCGGCGCGGCCCGGTGCCGGCGAGGGGCGGCAGCGAGGGCAGCCGGTAGACCGCCCACACCGTGACGCACAGGGCGAGGGCGTCGATGAGGTACAGCTCGGGCAGGCCGATGACGGGGATGAGGACGCCGGCGAGCAGCGGGCCGACCACCTGGCCGGTCTGCATGACCGTCGAGCCCAGCGCGTTCGCGGCGGCCAGTTCCCGCTCGGGGACCAGTCGGGCGATGGAGGCGTTGCGAGCGGGGGCGTTCAGGCCCCAGAAGGCCTGCTGCACGGCGAGCAGAAGCATCAGGACGACCACCGATTCCAGCCCGGTGACGGCCTGGAGCCAGAACAGCACCGAGGTCACGGCTATGCCGCTGTTGGTGATCAGGAGCAGCTTGCGGCGGTCCATGCTGTCGGCGATCGCTCCGCCCCACAGGGCGAAAACGATCAGGGGCAGCAGCCCCGCGAGACTGGCGGCGCCGACCCAGGCCGAGGAGCCGGTGATGTCGTAGACCTGCTTGGGCACGGCGACGGCGGTGAGCTGGCTGCCGACGGCGGTGACGATCGTCGAGGACCACAGCCGGCGGTAGGCCGGCCGGCGCAGCGGGCGGGTGTCCATGGCCCAGCGGCGCCGACCGCGCCGGGTCCGCTTCCCCTCGTCCGCGGCCGGCGTCTGTGGTTCGCTGCTGCTCTCGCTGGTGTCCACGGGCTTCCTGGTTGCTCGATACATCTTTCGGACCAGGGATCACTATGGCAGCACCGGCCGAGCGTTCGGGATCCGCATGCTCAGCTTCCGCCGTCAGGCGTTTCGGACCTCTCAGGCTCCGGCGACGAGCATGAGACCCATGGTGATCATGGTCGCGGCGACCAGGCCGTCCAGCACTCGCCAGGCGGCCGGCCGGGCCAGGAACCGGCCGAGCAGCCGGGCCCCGAAGCCGAGCGCGGTGAACCAGCACAGGCTGGCGAATATCGCGCCGAGCCCGAAGGTCCAGCGCTGGGTGCCGCGGTCGGCGGCGACGGAGCCGAGCAGGAACACGGTGTCGAGGTAGACGTGCGGGTTGAGCCAGGTCATCGCCAGACAGGTGAGCACCGCCCGCCGGACCGACCCCTCCGCCTCCCCCTCGGTGTGCAGGGCGCCGCCCGGCCTGAGGACCCGGCGGGCGGCGAGGGCTCCGTAGCCGAGCAGGAAGGCGCCGCCGATCCAGCCGACCGCGGTCAGCGCGCCCGGCCAGGCCACCACCACGGCGCCGACGCCGCCGACGCCCAGGGCGATGAGCAGGGCGTCGGACAGGGCGCAGATCCCGACGACGGCGAGGACCGCGTGGCGGCGGACCCCCTGACGCAGGACGAAGGCGTTCTGGGCGCCGATGGCGACGATGAGCGAGAGGCCGGTGCCGAAGCCGGCGGCCGCGGCGGTGAGGGAGGCGGTCATGACGTCGACGTTAGGGAAACGATGACCCGGAGTACAGCTAATGATTCTTACGTATCATTAGCTGCCGTGATGATGAGCGAACTCCCGCTGGACCAGGTCCGGACGCTGCTCTCGGTGGTAGACGAGGGCACCTTCGACGCGGCGGCCGCCGCCCTGCATGTGACGCCGTCGGCGGTGAGCCAGCGGGTGAAGGCGCTCGAGCAGCGCACGGGGCGGGTGCTGCTGGTGCGCACCAAGCCGGTGCGGCCGACGGAGTCCGGTGAGGTCGTGGTGCGCTTCGCCCGGCAGCTGGCCCGGCTGGAGCGGGACGCGCGGGCCGAGCTCGGCATGCGGGGGGAGGGGGAGCCGACCCGGGTGTCGGTCGCGGTGAACGCGGACTCCCTGTCCACGTGGTTCCTGGGAGCGCTCACCCGCGTCCCGCAGGAGCCGCCGCTCTGCTTCGAGCTGCGCCGCGAGGACGAGACTCGTACGGCGGCGCTGCTGCGGGAGGGCCTGGTGATGGCCGCGGTGACCTCGTCGCCGGATGCCGTGGCGGGCTGTTCCGTGCGGGCCCTGGGGCGGATGCGGTACCTCGCGGCGGCGAGCCCGGCGTTCGCCGAGACGCACCTCGGCGGACCGCTGCGGGAGGCCCTCGCGCAGGCACCCGTGATGACCTTCGACCGGAGCGACGACCTCCAGGACGCCTTCGTCCGGCGGCTGCGGCGCGGCCGGGGCGGGGCGAGTCCCGTACGGCACTCGGTGCCGACCTCGGAGGGGTTCGTGGACGCCGTCACGGCCGGGCTGGGCTGGGGCCTGGTGCCCGAGGTGCAGGCGGACCGGCTGCTGCGCGAGGGCCGCCTGCTCTCCCTG
Source organism: Streptomyces sp. a15 (assembly GCF_059026085.1). Taxonomy (NCBI): domain Bacteria; kingdom Bacillati; phylum Actinomycetota; class Actinomycetes; order Kitasatosporales; family Streptomycetaceae; genus Streptomyces; species Streptomyces sp. A15. The sequence goes on from NZ_JBWLKM010000017.1 coordinate 28,074, forward strand.
GCGCCGGACCGCCCGGTCGACGTACCGCTGTACTGGCAGCAGTGGAAGCTGGACTCGCCTGCGCTGGCCGCGGTGGCCGATGCCGTCGCGGCGACCGCCGCGGAGGCGCTGCGCGGCTAGGGCCGCGGCACTAGCCGTACGCCTGGAGCTGAGCCTGCGCACTGTCCAGCAGCATCTCCAGCGCCGTCGGGTAGGCGCTGGTGACCATGCGGGTGGCCAGGAGCGGTGCCGCCTCGGCGATGCGGGGGTGGGTGGTGCGGGGCAGGCGGGCGTATGTGGAGCGCCACATGTCCTCGTCGGCGTGGAGCGAGTCGCTCGGCAGGGCGAGCGAGGCGGCGTCGAGGGCGGCGAAGGCCAGGGTCTGGTCGATGAAGGCGTGGTAGATGCGCACGGTGTCCGGCAATGGGAATCCAGCGGTGCGCAGGACGTCCAGGACGGCCTCGTCGGCGGCCAGTTCGTTCGGGCGGCCGGTGACCCGGCTCGTGGTCAGCAGGGCGGCCTGCGGGTGGGAGACGTACGCGGCGTGGATGCGCAGTCCGACGGCGCGCAGGTCCGCCCGCCACTCCCCCGTCGGCCGCCAGCCCCGCAGGGCCTGGCCGATGAGCGCGTCGCCGATGGCGAGGGTCAGGTCGTCCATGCCGCGGAAGTACCGGTAGAGCGTGGACGGGTCGGCGTCCAGGGCGAGGCCGAGACGGCGGGCGGTGAGACCCGCGCTGCCGTGTTCGCGCAGCATGCGCAGCGCGGTCTCGACGATGAGCCGCTCGGACAGCACGGTGCCGCTCTTGGTGGGCCGGCGCCGCCGCCGCTTCTCCTCGGGGACCACTGGTTTCGGCACGACCGTCTCCCTCCGGGCCTTATGCCAACGCCATTGACCTTATGTGAGGAGGCGGCGTTGTATCTGGTCCGGGCCCGCCCGACCGACTGTCGACCGAGGGAGTTCTGTCATGCGTGTACTGCTCGTGGGAGCCGGTGGTGTGGGCACCGCCATCACCCGGATCGCGGCCCGCCGGCCGTTCTTCGACACGATGGTGGTCGCCGACCACGACCCGGCCCGGGCCGAGGCGGCCGTCGCGGCCCTCGGCGACGACGGCGGCGGCCGGTTCCTGGCCGAGCGCGTGGACGCCCGTGACGAGGCGGCCGTGGCGGCGCTGCTGGAGCGGCACGGCTGCGACGTCCTCCTCAACGCCACCGACCCCCGCTTCGTGATGCCGCTGTTCCGGGCGGCATGCTCCGCCGGCGCCACCTACCTGGACATGGCGATGTCGCTGTCCCGGCCGCACGCCGAACGGCCGCACGAGGAGTGCGGGGTGAAGCTCGGCGACGAGCAGTTCGCGCAGGCGGAGGAGTGGGAGAAGGCGGGCGTGCTGGCTCTGGTCGGCATGGGGGTGGAGCCGGGGTTGTCGGACGTCTTCGCCCGGTACGCGGCCGACGAACTCTTCGACGAGATCGAGGAGATCGGCATCCGCGACGGAGCGAACCTGACGGTCGACGGCTACGACTTCGCACCCTCCTTCAGCATCTGGACCACCATCGAGGAATGCCTCAACCCCCCGGTCGTCTATGAGGCCGACCGGGGGTGGTTCACCACGGAACCCTTCAGCGAGCCCGAGGTGTTCGACTTCCCCGAGGGCATCGGGCCGGTGGAGTGCGTGAACGTGGAGCACGAGGAGGTGCTGCTCGTGCCGCGCTGGATCGGCGCGCGCCGCGTCACCTTCAAGTACGGCCTGGGCCGGGAGTTCATCGAGACCCTCAGGACCCTGCACCTGCTGGGCCTGGACCGTACCGACCCGGTGACCGTGCCCAGCGCCGCCGGGCCGGTCGCCGTCTCGCCGCGGGACGTCGTCGCCGCGTGTCTGCCGGACCCGGCGACGCTGGGCGAGCGGATGCACGGCAAGACCTGCGCGGGCACCTGGGTGCGGGGCGTCAAGGACGGGGCACCGCGCGAGGTGTACCTGTACCACGTGGTCGACAACCAGTGGTCCATGGCGGAGTACGGCTGCCAGGCGGTGGTGTGGCAGACCGCCGTCAACCCCGTCGTCGCCCTCGAACTCCTCGCCGACGGCGCCTGGTCCGGTGCGGGCGTCCTCGGCCCCGACGCGTTCCCGGCCCGCCCCTTCCTGGATCTGCTGACCGACTACGGCTCGCCCTGGGGCGTGCGCGAGCAATAACCGCTCCCCGACCGCGTCCTTTCCGTGTCTCACAGGACTCGGTTGTTTCACCCACGCATCGACAGGTGACCCGGAAACGAGTAAGGCATCCCCGAGGGCACACGACTTTCGATCGCAGGTGACATTTCATGGACAACTGGCGAGAACACGCCGCGTGCCGCCACGAGGACCCCGATCTCTTCTTCCCGATCGGCAACACCGGCCCGGCGCTGGTGCAGCAGGAGCAGGCGAAGGCCGTCTGCCGGCGCTGCTCTGTGCAGGAGCAGTGCCTGCGGTGGGCGCTGGACTCCGGGCAGACCCTCGGCGTCTGGGGCGGTACGAGCGAGAACGAACGCCGTGCGCTGAGGAGGCGTGCGGGCTCCCGGCGGAACTCCGGGTGACACGGGACGGGCGAACACGGGACGGGTGAACACGAGACGGGTGAGCACAGGGCCGCGTCAGCGGCCGGGGCGGCGCAGTGGACCCCAGGAGTTGTCCTGGCGGTCCACCGTGTCGCGTGCCTCGTCGATCGTGCGGGCGTCGAGCCGGCACATCGGCCGGACGTCCGCGACCAGCGGCTCGTTGTCGGGCCCTCGGCTCGTCTCCCGGCCCCTGAGGACCCAGGGGTACACCCCGGGGCCCTTCTCGTGCGGCAGATGGGAGTAGTCGTACAGGCGGCGGGCGACCCACACCTCCACGGGCCGGTCGTCCCACCAGTCCTCGACGTCGAGCGGGTTCGCCGACAGCCCCGACATGCGGACGCCCGTCAGGTCGTCGGTGCTGGAGGCGTCGGCTAGATCGGCTTCGGGGCCCCGGGACCAGCGGACGTAGAGACCGTGGTGCCGCTCGACCATGTCGGCGAGATCGGCGAGCGTCCGTACCACTGGCAGGTCGTCCGCTGTGCTCATTGTCCTGACCTCCCTCTTTGCCGTCGCGGTGACGGAGTACCCCGCTCGGCGGGAGCGGAATCGGACCGATCGCTACCGCGCCGGGACCACGGAGGCGGTCGGCTCCCCCGGCGGTTCGTCCTGCCCCGCCGTCCCGGGCAGCCGCAGCGTGAAGACGCTGCCTTTGCCGGGTTCGCTCGTGACCTCGGCGGTTCCGCCGTGCGCGGCCACGAGGTGACGGACGATCGGCAGGCCGAGACCGCTGCCGCCGGTGCGGCGGCTGCGGGACTTCTCCGCGCGCCAGAACCGGTCGAAGACGTGCGCGAGATCGTCTGGCGCCATGCCGCTGCCGGTGTCGGCGACCTCCAGCAGGACCCGGTCGCCGTCGCCGCGCGCGGCCAGTGTGACGGTGCCGCCCGCGGGCGTGTGGCGCAGCGCGTTGGACACCAGGTTGCCCAGCGCCTGCCGCATCCGCACCGGGTCGGCGTTCAGCCACGGCGTGCCGTCGACCGCGGTGCGCAGGCTCACGTCGGCGGCGTCGGCCGCGACGCGGTGGGCCGCGGCCACCTGGTCGAGGAGTTCGTCGCAGCGCACGGGCTCCGGGTGCAGGCGCAGGGTGCCGGCGTCGGCGTCCGCGAGGTCGCGCAGGTCGTCGATGACGCGCTGCAGCACGAGGGCCTCGTCGTGCAGTGAGGCGAGCAGAGCGGGATCGGGGTCGACGACGCCGTCGCGGGTGACCTCCAGCCAGCCGCGGATGTTGGTGAGAGGGCTGCGCAGTTCATGGGCGATGTCGCTGACCATCGCCCTGCGCTGGGCCTCCAGGCGTTCACGGCGCTCGGTCAGTTCGTTGAAGGCCGCGGCGAGGATGCCGGTCTCGTCGCGGGTCGTGACGGGCACCCGGACATGCCGGTCCGGTGGCTGCTGGGCCGCCTCGGTCAGCGCGCGCAAGGGCCGTACGAGCCTTGTCGCGACCACGGCGGTCACGGCGACGGTGACGGCGAGGACGAGCCCGGCGGTGCCGATCACCTTGGTCTTGTTGGCGGGTGACATGTCGAAGCGCACGGCGGGGGTGTCCCCGCCGCCGCCCAGGAACAGTTCGGCGGCGGGGGCGACGTACGGGTCGAGCTGGGCGCGGCGGGCGTCGTCGAGGCATGCCTGGGCCGCGCGCCAGACCTTGTCGTCCCCGGCCTTGGCGAACGCGGGCGCAAGGGTCGGCGTCTTGGCAGGCAAGCCGATGAAGTCGGCCCCGAGCGCCAGCGGCATGCCGGGATCCAGGCCGGCCCGGGTCAGGCAGCCCCGGGCCTGCTTCTGGAGCGCGATCAGCGCCTTCTCCTCCGTGGGCACCGGGGTGTTGAGCTTGCCGTCGGCGCACGGCTCGGGCACGTAGCCGGGGTCGGCGACACCGTCCGCCCGGGTGAGGACCGAGCGGCCGCTCGGCGTGCGGGTGACGGTCGTGTCGAAGCCGTAGCGGGCGAAACACCGCTGCCGTTCCCGGGCCACGGCCTCGAGCTTCCTGCGTTCCGGCCCCGTGAGCCGGTAGGGGCCCACCACGCGCGGGTCGGTGCCGCCCAGTTGGGCGCCGCGTTCGCTGAAGGTGTCGGTGCGCAGGGGGTCGACGGTGGCGGCGGCGCTCCGCGGCAGCGAGGTGCCGGGCGGCGCGGAGTCGGCGATCGGCGTGCGGTCGGCGGTGGTGAGGGCGATACGCCGCCCGGTCTTCGCGGACAGTTCCCGTACGGTCTTCTCCACTCCCGTCCAGTCGGGATGGGCGGCGGCATAGCCGCTGAGCCGGGAGAGGACGTCCATGTCGTCGGCGAGGGCCTGGCCCTGTTCCTCCCGCAGCGCTCGGGTGGTGGTCTCGACGGCCAGCCAGGCGGTGGCCGCCACCGAGCACACGGCGATGAGGCCGGAGGCGATCAGCAGCCGGACCAGCAGGCGCTTGCGCAGCGGTATCCGGCCGCTCATCCGCGGCCGCCGCTGAGCTTGTAGCCGACCCCGAAGACGGTCAGCAGCCGGACCGGACGGCGCGGGTCCGTCTCCGTCTTCCGGCGCAGGTTCATGATGTGGACGTCGACGGCCCGTTCGGTGGAGGAGCGGTCGGTGCCTCGGGTGACTTCGAGCAACTGCCGCCGGGAGAAGACCCGTTCGGGCTCGGTGGCCATGGCGAGGAGGATCTCGAACTCGGCCGGCGTGCACTCCACGGGCACTCCGTCGCAGCGCACCTCGTGCCGTACCGGATCGACGGTGATGCCCCCGGCGCGTACGACGGGGTCCTCCCGCCGGTCGACGACGACGCGCCCGCTGCGCCGCAGCACCGTGCGGATGCGGGCCATCAGCTCGCGCGGGCTGTAGGGCTTGGTCATGTAGTCGTCGGCGCCCAGTTCCAGGCCCAGCAGCAGGTCGTCCTCGGTGGCGCGGGCGGTGAGCATCAGGACGGGCACGTCGTCGTCCCGGCGCAGCACCCGGCACACGCCGAAGCCGTCGATCACCGGCAGCATCAGGTCCAGCACGACGAGGTCCGGCCGGAGCCTGCGGGCCGCATCGAGGGCGGACCGGCCGTCGTGGACCACCGTGGCGGTGTGACCCTCCGCCAGCAGGGAGCGGCGTATGAGTTCGGCCTGCATCTCGTCGTCCTCGGCGACCAGCACATGTGCGCACACGCGGCGGATCCTAAGCGGTCGGGGAGACTTCTGCGGGCTCAGCGGGCCAGGGACTTGGCGTCGCCCATGACGACGACGGGGTGCAGGTCCGGGTCGAGTGCCAGCAGAAGTTCCTTCATGTGCGTGCGGGCGATGCTGACACAGCCCTGTGTGGGGCCGTCATGGTCGACGTGCAGCCAGATGCCGCCGCCGCGGCCCGCGCCGAGCGGACGCGTCCAGTCGAGAGGCGAAGTGCCCGGTTTGCGGTTGTAGTTGATGGCGATCACGTAGTCGAAGGACCCGGCCAGCGGCTCCCCCTCGAATCCGGTGCCGGTCGCGGTGAACCCGCTGCCGCGGTCGTACGGCAGTCGGGTGCCGGGGTCGCTGAGCCGGCCGCCGGCGTCGGTGAGGGTGTAGACCCCGATGGGCGAGCGCAGGTCACCGGCGCGGTGATGGTCGGTCCAGCCCTTGAGCGCGTTGTGCGCGGGCCGGCTCTGGCCGGCGGCCTCCCAGCCTGCTGCGGTGCGCTCGTACAGCGCGACCGTGGACAGCGGGGAATCCTTCCCGCGGCCGCTCACCACGACGGCCTGCCGGGCCCGGGACGGCACCTGGGCGAGGGTCTTCGGCCCCAGACCGGGCAGGTGCCGGGGAGCCGCCTCCAGGGAGATCTCCGGGGAGGGTGGGGGTGCGCTCGTCGTCGGGGCGGACTCGGGCCGGTGGTCCGAGATCGCCGCCGCGCCGCTGCCGCACCCGGTGAGCAGCAGGGACGCGGCGAGCAGCGCGGCGGAAGGTCTGTGTCCGATCATCACGGATCGACTCTGACCGACACTTGTGAGGAACTCGTCAGGTTCGAGGGGCTGTGCCATCCCGTCGCGTTGCGCAGACCGGACATACCGGGTACCCGGCGGTACGCTCCCGGCACCTTGACCCACTCGAGAAAGGCCCGCCCGTGAGTGTGCGCGTGCGCCGCGTGTATGAACCGCCCGAGCCCGAGGACGGCGTACGCGTCCTGGTCGACCGGCTGTGGCCGCGCGGCCTGTCGAAGGACGCGGCGCGTGTCGACGAGTGGCCCAAGGCCCTCACGCCGTCGACCGAACTGCGCCGCTGGTACCACGCGGGCGAGGGGTCTTACGAGGAGTTCGGCGGCCGTTACGAGGCGGAGCTGGCCGCTCCCGAGGCGGCCGAACTCCTTGCTCATGTGAGGGAGTTGGCGGGCAAGGGCACCGTCACGCTGCTGACCGCCGCCAAGTCTCCCGAAGAGAGCCACGCCGCCGTGCTGGCCCGCCTCCTCCAGGGATAAGGAGACGGGCCCTCACGGTCAGGCGGTCTGCCGGGCGGCCGCCCGCCCCGCCGCCCGCCCGGAGAAGAGGCAGCCGCCGAGGAACGTGCCCTCCAGCGCGTTGTAGCCGTGCACGCCGCCGCCTCCGAAGCCGGCCACCTCGCCGGCCGCGTACAGGCCGTCGAGGGGCTTGCCGTCGGTGCCGAGGGCGCGGGAGTCGAGGTCGGTCTGGATGCCGCCGAGGGTCTTGCGGGTGAGGGTGTGCAGCTTGACGCCGATGAGGGGTCCGGCGGCCGGGTCGAGAATGCGGTGCGGGGTGGCGACGCGGCCGAGCCGGTCGCCGATGTAACGGCGGGCGTTGCGGATGCCCTGCACCTGGGCGTCCTTGCTGTAGGAGTTGGCGATCTGCAGGTCGCGGGCCTCGATCTGACGGCGGATCTCGGCCGCGTCCAGCAGCGCCTTGCCGGTCAGTCCGTTCATCTTCTCGACGAGCTGCTCCAGGTTCGGCGCGGTCACGAAGTCCGCGCCCTTGCGCAGGAACGCGTCCACGGGGCCGGGCGCCCCCTTGCCGAGCACCCGCTCCTTGAGGAAGCCGGCCCGGTCCTTGGCGGTGATGTCGGGGTTCTGCTCGGAGCCCGACAGCGCGAACTCCTTCTCGATGATCTTCTGGGTGAGGATGAACCAGGAGTGGTCGTGGCCCGCGATGTCCTCGGTGGTGCGCAGGTACTTGAGGGTGCTGAGGGTGTCGTAGCCCGGCAGGCACGGCTCGGGCAGCCGACGGCCGAGGGCGTCGAACCACATCGATGACGGGCCCGGCAGGATGCGGATGCCGTGGCCGGGCCAGATCGGGTCCCAGTTCTGCAGGCCCTCGGTGTAGTGCCACATACGGTCGCGGTTGACCAGGCGCACCCCGGCCTCGGCGCTGATCTCGAGCATCCGCCCGTCGACGTACGCCGGTACTCCGGTGACCATCTCGGCGGGCGGGGTGCCGAGCCGCTCGGGCCAGTAGCGGCGCACGATGTCGTGGTTGGCGCCGATGCCGCCGGTGGTGACGACGACGGCCCGGGCGGTGAGTTCGAAGTCGCCGACGCGGTCCCGGTTGGAGGCGACACCGCGGGGCGAGCGGTCCTCGGCCAGCACGGTGCCGCGCACTCCGCGCGCGGTGCCCTCCTCGACGACCAGTTCGTCGACCTGGTGGCGGTGGTAGAAGGTGAGCAGCCCGTCGCGCGCCGCCTGCTTGGCGTACTCGACGAACGGCTCCACGACCCCGGTGCCGGTGCCCCACGCGATGTGGAAGCGGGGTACGGAGTTGCCGTGCCCGTGGGCCGTCAGATCGCCGCGCTCGGCCCAGCCGACGGTCGGCAGGAACTTGATGCCGTGCCCCTCCAGCCAGGACCGCTTCTCGCCCGCCGCGAACTCGACGTAGGCGCGCGCCCAGCGCACCGCCCAGGAGTCCTCGTCGTCGACCCGGTCGAACTGGGCGCTGCCCTGCCAGTCGTTCCAGGCGAGGTCGAAGGAGTCCTTGATGCCGAGGCGCCGCTGTTCCGGGGAGTCGACGATGAACAGCCCGCCGAAGGACCAGAACGCCTGTCCGCCGAGGTTGGCGGCGTTCTCCTGGTCGACCAGCGCGACCCTGCGGCCCCGGCTGGTGAGTTCGTGTGCCGCGACCAGGCCCGCGAGTCCGGCTCCGACGACGATGACGTCCGCATCCATGGCGACCGTTGCCCTTCTCATTGGGGTCTCATTGGGGTCTCACTGGGGTCTCACTGGGTTTCATTCGGGTGTGCCGCTGCCGTCGGTCAGCAGGGCGGTGAGCAACTGTCCCAGCCAGACGCGGGCGTGCTCGACGTCCTTGTCCAGCAGCAGTTGGGTGGTGACTCCGTCGTACGCGGCGACGACCGCGCGGGCGGCGCCGTCGACGCCGCCGAGCACGGCGGGCAGTGCGGTGCGTCCCGTGGCCCGGCGGAGCCGGTCCTCGACGGCCCGCCGCAGCCGTCGGCGGTGCTCCAGCAGGGTGTGCGCGACGGCCGGGTCCCGGGCCGCGTGCACCAGGAAGTCCGTCTTCACCAGCAGCCAGTCCACGTCGAGCAGGAGCACCTCGGTGACCCGCTCCACGGACGCCGGTACGTCGAGTTCGGGGCCGTCGAGAGACAGGGCCTCGGCCACCTGCTCGGCGATCAGGTCGGCCCGCTGCCGGTACAGGGCGAAGAACAGCTCGTCCAGGCTGTCGAAGTTCGAGTAGAAGGCACCCCGGCTGTAGCCGGCGGCCTCGCAGACCTCCTCGATGGAGACCCGCCCGAAGCCCTTGGCGGCGAACACCGCGAAGGCGGCGTCCAGCAGCTTGGCCCGGGTGCGGACACGGCGCTTGGTGACGCGCCGGGTCGTCTGCTCCACCGCCATGTCCGGACCTCCATTCGATACGGGAATGTATCCGATACAGCGATGTATCGAAAGGCCGGACAGACATCCCGCGGATGCCCGAAATTACATGGGAACAGATTTTCGATTAAGGAGTACGCTGGATCCATGACCAGGCACCTCCAGGGCTCCCTCTTCGACCAGACCGACGAGCTCCGCCTCGGCTCCCTCGACGGGATCCGCCGCACCGGGCTCGGTCTCGGCGCCTGGATCGACGTGCTGCCCGGTTGGCTGAGCGGCTCGGACGACCTGTTCGAGCAGCTGGCCGCCGAGGTGCCCTGGTGTGCGGAGCGCCGGAAGATGTACGACCAGGTCGTCGACGTACCCCGACTGCTGGCGTTCTACGGGGCGGACGACGCGCTGCCGCACCCGCTGCTCGCGCAGGCGCGCGAGGCGCTGTCCGCGCACTACGCCGAGGAGCTGGGCGAGCCCTTCACCACGGCCGGACTGTGCTACTACCGCGACGGCCGGGACAGCGTGGCCTGGCACGGCGACCGGATCGGGCGCGGGGCCCGCGAGGACACCATGGTCGCGATCCTCTCGGTGGGCGCGCCCCGGGACCTGCTGCTGCGGCCGACGCGCGGCGGGGACACGGTCCGACGGCCGCTGGGGCACGGCGACCTGATCGTGATGGGCGGATCCTGCCAGCGGACCTGGGAGCACTCCATACCGAAGACCACGCGCGCCTCGGGGCCGCGCATCAGCATCCAGTTCCGGCCGCAGGGCGTGCAGTAGGGCCTGGGGACGGCGTGCACCGAGGCGGAGAGGCGGCCGCTTCGGCAGCACGCGGGGGCTGCCTCCGGCGGACGGTGCCGGAGGCAGTCCCGTTCCGGCGGAACGCTGTCGTCCCCGCCCCCTCTCCCCCACACTGGCGCACATCTGGGGAGGGAGGCCGGGATGAGTGCGGGCACCGGGCAGTCGCCGGCCGCCCGTCGGCGCGTCGAACTCGACCTGCTCCGTGCGCTCGTCGTCCTCGGCCTGGTCTTCTTCCACGCCGCGCTGGTCTTCTCCCCGGACGACGACTTCTACGTCAAGAACCGGGAGACGACCGACGTCGTCACCGTCGCCGCCGGGCTCGCGGTGGTGTGGGCGATGCCCCTGCTGTTCCTCGTCGCCGGTCTCGGCGCCCGCCACTCGCTGCGCCGGCGCGGACCGGGCGGCTTCGCCCGCGAACGACTGCTGCGCCTCGGTGTTCCCCTGGTCTTCGCCACGCTCGTCCTGTGCCCCCTGCCCCAGTGGCTGCGGCTGCGCGCCGCCGACCCCCGCTACCACGAGTCCTACTGGGAGTTCTGGCCGCGCTTCCTCACCGTCCACCCGGACCCCGGCGACTTCCCGTTCGTCCTCGAAGGCGACCACTTCGAGACCGGCCACCTGTGGTTCGTCGTCCTCCTGCTGGCCTTCAGCCTCCTCCTCGCACCCGTCGCGGGGCCCCTGGAGGCCGCCGCCCGGCGCTCAGGGGACGCGGTGGAGCGACGGCCGGTGCTGCTCCTGCTGGCCGCGCTGCCGCTCGCCCTGATCAACTCGCTGCTCGACATGGAGGAGGGCTTCGCGGGCTGGAACCGCTGGGCCTACCTGCTGTTCTTCCTCTTCGGGTACGCCCTGGCCGACGACGAGCGGATCCGCGCGGCCATGCGCCGGCTCGCCGTTCCGGTCGGGGTCCTCGGGATCGTCCTGTTCCTGGGGGCCGCGCCCGGATTCCTCTCCGAGGACGATCCGTTCACCGCGCGGAACACGGTCGCGCTGTCCACCCGGGCGCTGTTCGGGGCGGCGGGCTGGTGCTGGGTGGTGGCGATCCTGGGGCTGCTGGACCGGCCGCGCCGGCGCAAGCCGCGCGAGGCCGGGCCGCCTTCGCGGGTGCTGCCGTATCTCGCCGTCGCCGCCCTGCCGTTGTACGTGCTGCACCAACCCGTGGTGGTCGCGTTCGCGTACGGAGTCGTGGGCTGGTCCGCGCCGATCGTGGTGAAGTACGCGGTGATCGTGGCCTCTTCCCTGACGGTGATCCTCATCGTGTACGAGTGCCTCGTACGCCGTACCCGCGTCACCCGTTTCCTGTTCGGCCTGCGAACGGACCCGCCGACTCCGCCTGCCTCCTGATCTGCTTTGCTGGGTCCGTCGGTCAGGGACCTCACCACACGGGGACGATCATGCGCTCGGATGTGCGGCAAGTCGCCGACGGCACCTATCTGGTGCACGGCAGCAACACGAACTGGGTGATCCTCACGGACGGTGACGCCGTCACGCTGGTCGACACCGGCTACCCCGGCGACCGGGAGCAGCTCCTCACCTCCCTCACGGAGGTGGGCGGTTCGCCGGAGGCGGTCACGGCCGTGCTGATCACACACGCCCACAACGACCACCTGGGCTCCGCCGAGTACCTGCGTGCCGCGTACGGCATGCCCGTGTACCTGCACGAGGCCGAAGTACCGCACGCCCGGCGGGAGTTCCTGCACCAGGTGAACGTCGGGACGGTCCTGAGGAACGGCTGGCGGCCCGGTGTCCTGCCCTGGGCCGTGCACGCGATCCGCTCGGGCGGCACCGCGCACGTCCCGGTCGCCTCGCCCCAGCCGTTCCCGACGGCCGGTCCGCTCAACCTGCCCGGCCGGCCCGTCCCGGTGCACACGCCCGGCCACACCGACGGGCACACCGCCTACCACCTCCCGGACGTCGGCGTGGTGATCTCGGGCGACGCCCTGGTGAGCGGGCACCCGACCTCGCGGGTCAAGGGGCCGCAGCTGCTGCCCGACATGTTCCACCACGAGCGGGCGCGTGCCGTGGCCTCGCTGGAGGCGTTCGAAGAGCTGAAGGGCGACCTGCTGCTGCCCGGCCACGGGCCCGTGCATCGCGGTCCGATCCTTGAAGCGGCACTTCAGGCCAGGGAGCGCGCGCTTTAGGGTGAGGTGACGATTACCAGCGAAGCAAGGACACGCGACCCATGGCACTGCAGATCAGCGCGACCAACCCGGAGCATCCCGCGCTCCTGCTCGAACTGCCGTGGCACCTCCCCCTGGAGGAGTGGCCCGAGAAGTACCTGGTGCCGCTGCCGCGCGGCATCTCCCGCCACGTCGTGCGCTACGCCCGCGCCGGCGACGAGGTGATCGCCGTCAAGGAGCTCGCCGAGCGCCCGGCGCTGCGCGAGTACGAGCTACTGCGCGACCTGGACCGGCTCGGCATCCCCGCGGTCGACCCGCTGGCCGTGGTCACCGGACGCACCGACGCCGGCGACGCGCCGCTGGAGCCGGTGCTGATCACCCGGCACCTGGGCGGCTCGATGCCGTACCGGTCGATGTTCGAGACGACGATGCGGCCCGCGACCATGCACCGGCTGATGGACGCGCTGGCGGTGCTGCTGGTGCGGCTGCACCTGTCCGGGTTCGCCTGGGGCGACTGCTCCCTGTCCAACACGCTCTTCCGCCGCGACGCGGGCGCCTACGCCGCGTACCTGGTGGACGCCGAGACCGGCGACCTGCACGCGCAGCTCAGCACCGGGCAGCGCGACTACGACCTCGATCTGGCCCGGGTGAACATCAGCGGCGAGCTGCTCGACCTGGAGGCGTCCGGGGCGCTGCACCCCTCCGTGGACCCGATCGAGTTCGGCATGGAGATCTGCGCGCGCTACGGGCGCCTGTGGGAGGAGCTGACCCGGACGTCCGTCTATCCGGCGGGCAAGTACCACTACATCGAGCGCCGCATCCGCCGTCTGAACGAGCTCGGCTTCGACGTGGCCGAGATGCAGATCCAGCACTCCTCCAACGGCGACACGGTCACCTTCGTGCCGAAGGTCGTGGACGCGGGTCACCACCAGCGCCAGCTGCTGCGCCTGACCGGTCTGGACACCGAGGAGAACCAGGCCCGCCGGCTGCTGGGCGACCTGGAGTCCTGGATGGCCACCCAGGACGACTACGCCCCGGGCGACCCCCTCGCGGCCCGCCCCGAAGTCCTCGCCCACCGCTGGGTGCGGGACGTCTTCCGCCCCACCGTGCGGGCCGTGCCCCTCGAGATGCGCGGCTCCATGGACGCGGCCGAGATCTACCACGAGCTGCTGGAACACCGCTGGTACCTGTCCGAGCGGGCCCAGCACGACATAGGACTGGACACGGCCGTCGAGGACTACATCAACAACATCCTCCCCAAGGCGCGCGAGACGCTCCAGCCCACGCCCTCGGCCGACTGACGTCCACCGACCGACTCAGGCGGGCGGCACCACGGCCACCGGGCAGCCCGCGTGGTGCAGGACGCCATGGGCGACCGAGCCGATGCGGGCGCCGACGGCCGTACGGTGGGCGCGGCGCCCGACGACCATCAGCTGAGCCCCTCGGGCCACCGACAGCAGCACCTGCCCGGCGCTGCCCATCTCCACGTGCTCGACGACCGGCACCTCGGGGAAGCGGCCCCGCCAGGGTTCCAGCGCCGCCGCGAGCGCCTTCTTCTCGTACGGCTCCAAGCCCCCGGCCTCGTCGAGCAGCTTGAGGGAACCGGGGCTGTAGGCGAAGACCGGCGGCAGGGTCCAGGCCCGTACCGCGCGCACGCTCGCTCCGCGCGCCGCGGCCGTCTCGAACGCGAACCGCAGCGCCTCGGCGCTGTCCAGCGGGTCGCCCTGCTGGCCCACGACGATCTCGCGCCCCGCGGCCTCGCCGGCGGGGTCGTCGCCCGCGCGCACCAGGACGACCGGCCGCGGCGCCTCGACGATCACCTGCTGGCCGACCGAGCCGAGCAGGAAGCCGACGACCCGGCCGTGGCCGCGCGATCCGAGGACCAGCATCTCGGCCTCGGCCGCCGCGGCGACCAGCGCCTCCACGTCGGCGCCCTCCACCACGTCCGTGGACACCTCGAGGTCCGGGTGCCGCTCGGTGACAGTGCGGGCGGCCTCGCCGACCGCCTCCCGGGCCCAGCCGACCTGGACGTCGGGGTCCGCCGCCTCGATCGCCTCGTGCCGCTGGTACCGCCAGGCGTGCACCACTCGCAACGCCAGCTTCCGGCGGACCGCCTCCCGGGCCGCCCAGGCCAGCGCGGCCAGGCTCTCCTCGGTTCCGTCGACACCTGCCGTGATCGGGCGCGTCATGCTGCCGGCCTCCCTGCGTCGTGATTCGTGACCGGTACCCAGTCTTCACTACTACGCTCACGACATGACCTTGGAGTGGGAACAGGTGGTCGTGGACTCGGCCGACCCGGTCGCGCTGGGCCGCTGGTGGGCCGAGGCGCTCGGGTGGGTGGTCGTGGGCGACTTTCCCGACGAGTTCGAGATCCGGCCGGAGAAGGACCGCCTTCCCGGGCTGCTCTTCGCGCCGGTGCCGGAGGGCAAGACGGTCAAGAACCGCCTCCATCTCGACTTCCGGCCGGACGACCAGGAGGCCGAGGTGGCTCGTCTCCTCGCCCTCGGCGCGCGGCACGCGGACGTCGGCCAGGGCGAGCAGCCGTGGGTGACCCTCAAGGATCCCGAGGGCAACGAGTTCTGCGTGCTCGGGCCGCGCAGGGGCTGACCTCCCGGCAGGCTCTGGCACAGGTGAGCGAAGCAGGGCGATCGAACATACGATGGGCGGGAACCGGCCGGTGGCTGCACGATCACGGCTTTGCCGTGCCGTGAGTCCGGAACTTCGGGGTGGGAGACGTATGGCACAGGCCGCGGACGCGACGCGGACCGTCATCTTGACCGTGGACGACGACCCGGGAGTCTCCCGGGCCGTCGCCCGGGACCTGCGGCGCCGCTACGGCGAGTCGTACCGGATCGTGCGCGCGGAGTCCGGCGAGTCCGCGCTGGAGGCCCTGCGCGAGCTGAAGCTGCGCGGTGACCTGGTGGCCGTGATCCTGGCCGACTACCGGATGCCGCAGATGAACGGCATCGAGTTCCTCGAACAGGCCCTGGACGTGTATCCGGGCGCGCGGCGGGTGCTGCTGACCGCGTACGCGGACACCGACGCGGCGATCGACGCGATCAACGTCGTCGACCTCGACCACTACCTCCTCAAGCCGTGGGACCCGCCCGAGGAGAAGCTGTACCCCGTCCTGGACGACCTCCTGGAGGCGTGGCGGTCCAGCGACTACCGGCCGGTTCCCGCCACCAAGGTGGTCGGACACCGCTGGTCGGCGCGGTCGTCGGACGTACGCGAGTTCCTGGCCCGCAACCAGGTGCCGTACCGCTGGTACTCGGCGGACGAGCCCGAGGGGCAGCGCCTGCTGGCGGCGGCCGGGCAGGACGGACAGCGGCTGCCGCTGGTGATCACCCCGGACGGCATGCCCCTGGTCGAGCCGGAGGCGCCCGAGCTGGCCGCGCACGTGGGGCTGGCCACGACGCCCGCGGCGGACTTCTACGACCTCGTCGTCATCGGCGGCGGCCCGGCCGGGCTCGGCTCGGCCGTGTACGGAGCCTCCGAGGGGCTGCGGACCGTACTCGTGGAACGGTCGGCGACCGGCGGGCAGGCCGGACAGAGCTCCCGTATCGAGAACTATCTGGGCTTCCCGGACGGCGTCTCGGGCGGGCAGCTCACCGACCGGGCGCGGCGGCAGGCGGCGAAGTTCGGCGCCGAGATCCTCACCGCGCGTGAGGTGACGGGACTGGAGATCAACGGCTCCGCGCGGGTCGTACGGTTCTCGGACGGCTCGGCCATCGCCGCGCACAGCGTGATCCTGGCGACCGGCGTGTCGTACCGGCAGCTCCAGGCGCCCGGCGTGAGCGACCTGACGGGCTGCGGGGTCTTCTACGGCTCGGCGCTGACCGAGGCGGCCTCCTGCCAGGGTCACGACGTGTACATCGTCGGCGGCGCCAACTCCGCGGGGCAGGCGGCGATGTACCTGGCCAGGGGCGCCAAGTCGGTGACCCTGCTGGTGCGCGGGGAGTCGTTGACGGCGTCGATGTCCTACTACCTGATCCAGCAGATCGAGGAGTCGCCGAACATCTCGGTGCGCTTCGGAACGGTCGTCGAGGCCGCGCACGGCTCCGACCGTCTGGAGCAGCTCACGCTGCGCGACGTCGGGACCGGGGCGACCGAACTCGTCGACGCGCAGTGGCTGTTCGTGTTCATCGGCGCGGCCCCGCTGACCGACTGGCTGGACGGCACGGTGCTGCGGGACAGGAGCGGGTTCATCCTGGCCGGGCCCGACCTCACCCCCGACGGGCGGCCGCCGGCGGACTGGGAGCTGGACCGGCCGCCGTACCATCTGGAGACCAGCATTCCCGGCGTGTTCGTCGCGGGTGACGCCCGTGCCGAGTCGGCGAAGCGGGTCGCGTCCGCCGTCGGAGAGGGAGCCATGGCCGTGATGCTCGTCCACCGGTATCTGGAGCAGTCGTGAGCGGGCAGCTCATGCCGTGCAGCCCGCAGGAGATCGGGGCGCTGTTCCTGTTCGAGAAGCTGTCTCCCGAGCAGGTGGGGCGCCTGTGCAGCGAGGGGCGGATCGAGAAGTTCGAGCCCGGTCCCGTCTACACCGAGGGCGAGCACGCCACCTGCTTCTACGTCCTGATCGAGGGCACGGTCGTACTCTCCCGCCGGGTCGGCGGCGACGACGTGGAGGTCAACCGGACCTCGCAGCGCGGGGTGTACGCGGGGTCCATGCAGGCGTATCTGGGTGACCGGGTGCCGCAGATGTACAACAACTCCATGCGCGTCACCGAGCCGACGCGGTTCTTCGTGCTGCCCGCGGACACGTTCGCGAGCATCATGAGGGAATGGTTCCCCATGGCGGTGCATCTGCTGGAGGGACTGTTCTTCGGTGCGAAGAGCATGCAGCGGGCCATCGGGCAGCGCGAACGCCTGCTGGCCCTGGGGTCGTTGTCCGCGGGACTCACCCATGAGCTCAACAACCCCGCCGCGGCGGCCGTACGGGCCACCGCGACCCTGCGGGAGCGCGTGGGCAAGATGCGGCACAAGCTGCGGGTGATCTCTTCGGGCTCGTTCTCGCCGGAGACCCTGGCGAACCTCATCGACATCCAGGAACGCACCGCCGAACTCGTCGCCAAGGCACCCGCGTTGAGCCCCCTGGAAGCCTCGGACCGCGAGGACGTGCTCACCGACTGGCTCGACGACCACGACATCGCCGAGGGCTGGCGGCTCGCCCCCACCTTCGTACAGGCCGGGCTCGACATCGACTGGCTGGACCAGGTCGCCGCGGCCGTGGACGGGGAGCTCCTGCCCAGCGCGATCGGGTGGCTCAACTACACGGTCGAGACCGAGCTGTTGATGGACGAGATCGCGGACTCCACCACCCGGATCTCCCATCTGGTCGACGCCGCCAAGCAGTACTCCCAGCTGGACCGGGCCCCGTACCAGGTCGCCGACGTCCACGAACTCCTCGACAGCACCCTGCTGATGCTGTCGGGCAAGATCGGCCCGCGGATCAAGGTCGTCAAGGAGTACGACCGTGCGGTCCCGAGGATCCCGGCTTACCCGGCGGAACTCAACCAGGTGTGGACCAACCTGATCGACAACGCGGTCCAGGCCATCAACAGCACCGGGGGGGACGGCACCTTGACCGTGCGGACGGCGCTCGACCACGACCGGCTGCTCGTGGAGTTCCGCGACACCGGGCCCGGGGTGCCGAAGGAGATCCGGGGCCGTATCTTCGACCCGTTCTTCACCACCAAGCCGGTGGGCCAGGGCACCGGCCTCGGCCTGGACATCTCCTGGCGGATCGTCGTCAACAAGCACCACGGCACGCTCCAGGTCGAGTCCGAGCCGGGCGACACCCGCTTCCAGGTCCTTCTCCCCCTCACGGCCGCGGAGACCGACACAGCACCAGAGGAGACGGCATGACCGACAGGGCGATCGAGGGAGTCGACACCGGCGTTCCGCCGAGCGGTGCCGGGTGCGTGGAGTGCGACGCGGCCGGCGGATGGTGGTTCCATCTGCGGCGGTGCGCGCAGTGCGGGCATGTCGGCTGCTGCGACTCCTCCCCCGCGCAGCACGCCACCGGGCACTTCCGGGAGACCGGGCATCCGCTGGTGCAGAGCTACGAGCCGGGTGAGGGCTGGTACTGGAACTTCGCGACGAACGAGCTGTACGAGGCCGGGCCGGAGCTGGCACCTCCGGTGAGTCATCCCGCGGACCAGCCGGCGCCCGGTCCTGCGGGGCGGGTGCCGGATGATTGGGCTCGGGTGTTGCGGCAATGAGCGCCTAAGAGCTCGGGGCGATCCGTCCGACTGCGGCTGCGGGATGTGTGTGGCTCGTCGCGCGGTTCCCCGCGCCCCTGCAGGTCGATCCAGTCCCCTTGGACATGGGGCGCTGTCAGTGTCACGTGCCAGGATGGATGTGTGTCGCACACCTCGCTCACCACACCGCTCATCGGCCGGGACGAAGAACTTGCCCGACTCTCCGGGTTGCTGGAGCGCGCCCGGGGCGGTGAGGCCCGGGCGGTGCTGGTCGCCGGGGACGCCGGGGTCGGCAAGACGCGGATGCTGGACGAGGTGGCCGGGCAGGCCGCCGCGGCCGGGATGACGGTCCTCACCGGGCATTGCGTGGACCTCGGTGATGTCGGCCTGCCGTATCTGCCGTTCACCGAGGTCCTGGGCGTGCTCGCGGCCGACGAGCGGTTCGCGGACGTCCTCGCCGGGCATCCGGTGGTCGACCGTCTGCTGGGCGGCGGCACCGACGCCGTGCGGGACATGGGCGGACGCCTGCGCTTGTTCGAGGGCATCGCGGGGCTGCTGGCCGATGTGGCGGACATCGCTCCCCTGCTCCTGGTCCTGGAGGACCTGCACTGGGCCGACCAGTCCTCCCGGGACCTCCTGCGGTTCCTGCTCAGCCGGGGCATCCTCCAGCGGTCGGCCGGTGGAGCGCCAACGCACCGGCTGGCGGTGTTCGCCTCCTACCGCGCGGACGACCTGCACCGCCGCCATCCCCTGCGCCCGCTGCTGGCCGAGCTGGTGCGGCTGCCCGCCGTGGAGCGGCTGGAACTGCGTCCGATGGCCGACGTCGAGGTGGCGCGGCTGGTGCGCGCGCTGGAGGACCGTCCGCTGCCGGATGCCACGGTCCGGCGGATCGTCGAGCGCGCCGAGGGCAACGCCTTCTACGCGGAGGAGCTGGTCGCGGCCACGGAGACGGACGTCGGCGGGGTGCCCAGCGGTCTGGCGGACGTCCTCCTCATCCGCTTCGAGCAGCTGTCCGAGACCGCCCAGCAGGTGCTGCGCACGGCCGCGGTCGCCGGGCGCCGCGTCGAGCACGACCTGCTGCGGGAGGCCGTGGGGCTCCCGGAGGACGAGTTGGAGGCGGCGCTGCGCGAGGCGGTGGGCCGACAGCTGCTGACACTCGGGGACGGCGACACGTACGCCTTCCGGCACGCCCTGGCCCGCGAGGCGGTGTACGCGGACCTGCTCCCGGGGGAACGGGGCCGGCTGCACGGCGCGTTCGCCCGGCTGCTCGCCGGGCGGGACCGCAGGACCGAGAGCGCCGCCGAGCGGGCCCACCACTACCGGGAGAGCCACGACCTGCCCGAGGCGCTCGCCGCCTCGCTGGAGGCAGCGGACCACGCCCAGCGGGTCGGCGCGCCCGCCGAGGAGCTACGGCACCTCGAAGCCGCCCTCGACCTGTGGTCGGCGGTGGAAGCACCCGCGCGGCCCACGGGCGAGGGCGTGGACCGGGTGGCGCTCACGCTGCGCGCCTCGGCGGCGGCCGCGCACGCCGGGGAGGCGCACCGGGCGGTCTCCCTCACCCGGGCGGCGCTCGCGGGCGTCGGCCAGGACGCGGACCTGGAGCTGGCCGCCCGGGTGCGGTACACGCTCGCCGGGAATTTGATGACCGTCGACAGTCTGACGGCCGCCTTCGCCTACAGCAGCGAGGCCCTGGCACTGATCCCCGCCGAGCCGCCGTCGCGCACCTGGGTGTGGGCGGCCGCCATCCATGTGATGACGGCGCGTCAGGTCGGTGAGTACGAGACCGCTCTGCGGGTCGCCCGGCAGGCCCTGGGCGTCGCCGAACAACTGGACGCGAAGGATGCCCAGGCCGATCTGCTCGTGTCCCTGGCCGTGCTCGAAGGCGGCGGCCGCCGTACGCCGGAGGGCCGGGAGCGGTTGCGGGAGGCCCGGGAGCTGGCGCGCAGTGCGGGCAACGCGCTGGTGGAGCTGCGCGCCCTGTTCAATCTGGCCATCGGCTGCTTCGAGTCGGGTGAGCTCGACGCGTGTCTGCCGTGGCTGACCGAGGGGCTGGACCGGGCCCGGCGTGCGGGGCTGCGGTCCTCGCCGTATCCGCTGGAGATGCGCTACCTCCGGCTGCTGGTGCTGTACACGCTGGGCCGCTGGGACGAGTGCGTCGACGCGGCGACCGCGGACGCCGCGGTGCTTCCGGCAGCCGGCGGGTACACGGTCGGGCCCGCGTTGTACGTGGCGCTGGCGCGCGGCGACCTCACGGCAGCCGACCGTGCCCGCGCCCTGCTGGAGGGCCCGTTCGACTGGATGGGCACGCTCATCGCGGGCATCGTGCTGACCGACGCGGCGGCGCAGCGGGGGGAGCCGGAGGCGGCCGTGGAGCGGATGCGGTCCACCGTCGCGGCTCTCACCGACGACGCGGGCACCCCGCCGGACGTCACGGTCCGGCTGGCCGCCCTCGCCCTCTCGGCGGTGGCCGACCGGGCCGCAGCACTGCGCCGCGCCGGCGACGAGAGCGGGGCGCGCGGCTGGGCGGCCACGGCGACCGAACTCCGTGACCTGGCCCGGGTCACGGCCGTGCGCGGTGACGAGGGCACACCGCAGGGTCCGGAGGGGCAGGCGTGGCTCGCCCGCGCGGAGGCGGAGTGGGCGTGGGCGGTGGCCGGGCCGGACGCGGCGGCCTGGGCGAGGGCGGTCGAAGCGTTCGACTTCGGGGACATGTACGAGCGGGCGCGCTGCCAACTACGGTTCGCCGAGGCACTGTTGGCGGACGAGCGACGTGAGGAGGCCGCCGTACAGGCCCGCGCGGCCCGGGAGACGGCCGTCCGCTTCGGAGCGGCTCCGCTCCTCGGCCGGCTGGACTCCCTGATCCGCCGCGGCCGCCTGTCGGACACCGCCTCCACCGCCGACCGCGCCGCGATCCTCACCGCCCGCGAACAGGACGTGCTGCGGCTCCTCGCCCTCGGCCGCAGCAACCGGCAGATCGGCGAGGAGCTGTTCATCAGCGGCAAGACGGCGAGCGTCCATGTCTCCAACATCCTCGCCAAGCTGGGTGCGGCGAGCCGTACGGAGGCGGTGGCCGTCGCCTACCGGCAGGGCCTGATCGCTCCGGAGCCGAGCGGATCGGGCCGTGGGGTGGCGTCCTGACCTACGGCAGCGGGTCGCCGCAGTCGAGGCTCTTGAGGTCGACGGCGTCGGCCATCGCCTGCATTCCCTTGTCGTTGGGGTGCAGGTGGTCGCCGCCGTCGAAGGTGGGATGGATGCGTTCGTGGTCGTAGGGGCTGCGGAGGATGCGGTCGAAATCGGTGACGGAGTCGAACTCGCCGCTGGTTCTGATGAATTCGTTGACTTCCCGGCGTACGGCTTCGGCCTCCGGGTCCCATTCGGACCAGCCCTTGAAGGGGCCGACGGTGGCCGCCGCGACACACTTGCCGGCCGTGTGCGCCCGGTCGACGATCTCGCGGTAGCCGTCGATCAGATCGTCCGCGGTGACGCCGGTGTGGGCCTTGATGTCGTTGACGCCCTCGAAGAGGAAGACGGTGCGCAGGCCGGGCTGGGAGAGCACGTCCCTGTCCAGTCGGTTCAGGGCGCTCTGTCCGGCGCCGTCGGCGAGGACCTTGTTGCCGGAGATGCCCTCGTTGGCGACGCCTTTCACGGTGGTGTCCGCCCGGTGGAGGCGGCGGGCGAGGTAGTCGGGCCAGCGGCGGTTCTGGTCGCTGGTGGACTGCCAGCCGTCGGTGACGGAGTCGCCGAGGGCGACGACGGCTCCGATGTCCGCACCCGCCCGGACGGAGACCGCGTCGAGGTAGAACCAGGAGCCGGTGGTCTGAGTCCAGTTCGCCGCGCTCTCCTCGGCGGTGTGGTCGCCCCGGGTGCCGTAGGACGTCTGCATGGCCATCCAGTGGCCGGTCGCCGGGCCGGCCGCGTCGGGTGTGTGGATGCTGATCACCAGATTGACCGCGGCGGGCAGCCTGCCCGGCAGCGGGTCGCTCAGTACGGTCTGACCGGCGGGGACGGTGACGGAGCGCGCGCCGCCGAACGAGAGCCTCCGGTTGCTGCCGCGGACCAGTTCGGCGCCCTGCTTCTGGAGGCCGGCGTACACGCTGTCGAAGGTCACCGGCCGGTCCCCGAAGGCGTTGGAGAGCCGGACCCGCGCATCGTGGCCCCCGACGCTGGTGTGTACGACGAGCCGGTAGCCGCGGTCGGCGGCGGCCTCGCCGAAGCGGTCGGCGCTCGCTGCCCAGGTGACGACGCCGGCCGGGACGTCGGGCGCCCCGGCCGGGGTGGCCGTGGACTGGCAGGCGGAGGCCAGCAGCAGTACGGCGACGGCGCGGCCCGCACGCGCGAGACGGGCCTTCACCGAGCGAAGTCCTTCAGCGTCACGGACCCCCCGGGCTGCAGACTCACGGTCCGGATTTTATCGCCGTACGCCACCGTCGTGGTCCGGCCGCCCACGCTGCGGAGCCGCGCCCGGGTCGGCCTGCCGTCCCGCCAGTCCAGGTCGACGACGAAGCCGCCGCGTGCGCCGGCCCCGGTGAGGGAGCCGGACTCCGCCCAGGCGTCCGGGAGGGCCGGGAGGAGTTCGATGTGGCCGGGGCGGGAGTAGAGGAGCATCTCGATCATCGCCGCCGGGGTGCCGAAGTTGGCGTCGATCTGGAAGATGCCCCGGCCCTGTGACACTTCGTAGATGTCGAAGAGGTTGGGGGCGGTGCCGTTGCCGCCGCCGGTCGACGGGCGAAGGTTGTTGACGACCAGCTGGTAGGCGTTCTCGGCGTTCTTCAGGCGGGCCCAGCACAGGCTGCGCCAGGCGTTCGCCCAGCCGAAGCTCTCCATGCCGCGGGCGGTGAGCAGGGCGGTGGCGCCGTCGACGAGGTCGGCGGGGGTGGGGCCGTCGGGGCGGATGCGGTCGCCGGGGAACAGGCCGACCAGCGGGGACAGGTGGCGGTGGGTGGTCTCGCCGAGGTTGTCGGGAGACATCCACTCCTCCAGCCAACCGGTCTTCGGGCTCACCTGGGGCAGGTACAGCTTCCGCCGCAACGAGGCGATGGTGTCCGCGTACCCGGTGTCCTTCTTCAACTCCGCCGAGGCGGTGCAGTAGATGCCGAACAGCGCCCACACCAGTTCCTGGGCGTAGGTGATGCCCTTGGCGTCGAGCGGTCCGTGTTCCGGCGACCAGTCGCTGTCGGCGACGAGGACCTCCCGCGAGGTGCCCGGCAGGGTCGTGGTGAGCAATCGCGCCTCCCAGAACTCGCACGCACCCTTCAGCAGCGGGTAGATCCTCTCCAGATGGGATGACGACCGGGTGAACTCGTAGTGCTCCCACAGCGTGGTGCACAGCCAGGCGTTGCCCGCGGGGTGCCACCACCAGCCGTTTCCGCCATGGGGGTTGGTGGAGATGGCGACGGTCCAACCGGCGTTCTTGCCGGAGGAGTTGCGGTAGCGGTTGCGCGGGTCGTTGAAGTGTCTTCGGGTCAAGTGCGTCCAGGACGGGAGCTGGGCGAGGCAGTAGTCGGTGAGCGCGTCGAAGCAGGCGGACAGGCCCGCGCGGTCGGCCATCCAGTAGTTCATCTGGATGTTGATGTCGGTGTGGTAGTCGCCCATCCAGTCGGGGTCGTTGCCGTCGAGCCAGAGTCCCTGGAGGTTGAGCGGCAGGCTGCCACGGGATCCCGAGATCATCAGGTACCTGCCGAACTGCAGGTAGGCGGCCTCCAGTTCGGGGTCGGGCACCCCGTCCCGGGCCCGCGCCTTCAGCCGCTCCCAGGTGTTCAGGGAGCGCTGCTCGGCGGACGACGTGCCGAGGCTGACGTCCAGCTGTCCGAACAGTGCTCGGTGGTCGGCGGCATGGGTGCGCAGGAGCGAGTCGGCCGAGTGCGCTGCGGCCGCGCGGACCTTGGTACGGGCCAGTCGCTCGGGGTCGAGGGAGGGGTCCCGGTAGCCGGCATCGGCGTCGGGCGCGTAGTTGGTGCCGCCGCTCACCACCACGGTGAGCTCCCGGCACCCGGAGAAGGAGACACGCGGCCCGTCGACGGCGACGCGGCCGCCGCTGCCGTACGCCGTGACCGCGGCACCGTAGCGCAGCCCGTTGGGGAAAGCGGCGCCGAACGAGTTCGCGGTGCCTTCGCCGTGCGTGCCCTCCAGCGTGAGGGTGCCGGTGTAGTGGCCGCCGCCGCTCTGCGTGAAGTGCAGCACGATCACGTCGTCGGGGCGGCTGGCGAAGATCCGCCGTCGGTAGGTCACGCCGGAGCGGACGTACGAGGTCGTCACCACGCCCTGGTCGAGGGCGAGGGCGCGGCGGTAGCCGGAGACGGCGGACAGGTCGTGGTCGGGGAGGTCGACGGTGAGGCGGGCGAGCAGGGTGAAGGAGCCGAAGTTCTCGCGGTCGTAGGGGAACTGGCCGTCGGCGTCGAGGAAGTCGTTGAGGCCGCCGGTCCACATCGTGGCGTCGGTGATCAGGAGGACTTCACGGCCGGGGTCGTTGCTCGCGAGGGCGCCGAGGCGGCCGTTGCCGACGGGCAGCCCCTGTTCGATCATCGAGCGGTCGTCGGCGGGGGCCTGCCACCACAGCTCGTGGCGTGCGTCGCCGCCGGGCAGGGACGAGTCGGCGGGCCGCTGCGGCGCGGCGGTGGCGGTGAACGTCGGCAGGCCGGCGAGTGTGCCGGTCATCGCGGCGAGGGCGAGGAGCTTGCGTCTGGGCAGCTGGTCCGAAGGGCGGTCGGTGTCCATGGGGTGCTCCGCTCCGGGGAGGTGGGTCAGGACGACTTCGGGACGTCGATGCGGTCGATGTCGGGGGCGTAGCCCGCTGCGCTGTCGAAGGTGACCGTGTTGCTGCCCGCCTTCAGCGTGACCGGCACGCTGACCGTCTCGGCGGTTCCCCAGTCGCCGGTGGAGGGGAGCTTGTGGCGGGTGGCGCCGCCGGTGTTGGTGGAGACGTCGACCGAGCGGGCGTCACCGCTGACGTAGGCGACCTTGACCCAGTAGGTGCCCGCCTTGCCGACGACGACATCGTTGAAGCGGAGCTTGCCGCCGAGGTACAGGTTGCCGACCTTCTTGCCGCCGGAGCAGGCGGAACAGTCGGCGAGGGAGGCGTTGCCGCTGAGAGTGTTCGCCGGGGACTCGGCCTCGTAGGCGGTCGTGGTCAGCGCGCTGCCCTGCGGGGTGACGGTGAACAGGCGGGAGCCGTGGGCGGGGAGGGCCTGGGTGATCTTGTTCTTGTAGGTGCCGAGGTTCTCGTGGTTCCAGAGGTCCCGGACGGCTGCCTTGCCGGTGAAGCCGAGGGTGGACCAGTCGGCGGTGACGGCGGCGGGCGCGTCGGCGAGGTTGAAGAGGGCGACGGTGTAGGTGCCGTCGGGGTTCTTCGCGGCCCACACCTGCTGGGGGTCGGAGGGCGTGACGGGGCGCGCGGGCGGGGTGGCGCCCTGGTTGACGGCGATGACCTCGCGGTTGGTCAGCAGGGACAGGCCGTAGGAGTCGAGGCGGGTGAGGTCGTCGCCGGTGTAGAGGGGGGACTTGGCGATGGCCCACAGGGTGGCGTAGCTCTGCCGCTCGGCCTTGGTGAGGCCGTCCATCTCGCCGTTTCCGACGTCGAGGGAGTCGAGGTCGTTCCAGCCGCCGGGGCCGGCGTGCCGGGTCCAGGCCGGGGCGTCGTCCCAGCGGTCGTCGACGGAGTTCTCCCAGCTGACGAGGGTGTTGCAGTAGCACTCGACGTCGGTGTCGATGCGCCAGCCGTTGGAGTACTTCTTCCAGTCGGCGGCGTGGCCGATGTCGAGGGACCAGGACAGTTGGAGGTGGATCGGGCGGCCGGTGGCGGCGATCGCCTTGTTCCAGGCGGCCACGTCGGCAACGTTGTCGTACTGGTCGCCGCTCTTGCCGGAGCCGGGGCCGACGCCGTCGAGCTTGAGGAAGTCGTAGCCCCAGTCGGCGATCAACTGCGCCTGGGAATCTATGTACTTCTGCGTGCAGGGGCGGGAGAAGTCGAGTTTGTACGAGCTGTCCCAGCCGTTGGTGGTGCGCAGGTCGTCGTAGACGATGTCGGCGGTCGTGCAGCCGTCGGCGTTCAGGACCGGCACCTGCCCGGCGCCGTACGCCTCCTTCTCCAGGCCGGCGGGCAGGTAGATGCCGGCCTTGAGGCCCTTGGCGTGGATGCGGTCGGCGACGGACTTCATACCGCTGGGGAAGCGGACCGGGTCGGCCTGCTGCCGCCCGTACGCGTCGAATCCGGGCTTCCAGGTGCTGTCGCGCCACCAGCCGGCGTCGATGTTGACGTACTCGTAGCCGTACTTCTTGAGCTTGGCGGCCATGGCGTCGGTCTGCTTGAGGACGTTCGTCTCGGTCAGGTAGCTGTAGTCGCCGTCCGGGTTGAGGCCGGGGTACTTGGACGACTGCATGCTCCAGCTCGACCAGCCCATGTAGGGCTTGGCGGCGAGTTCCGGGGCGGCCGTGCCGGCCTCGGCCACCGGAGCGGCGGTGACGGCTCCGGCCGCGAGGGCCAGGACCACCACGGCTCTGAGGGCGCGTGCGGGCAGGACGGAGTACGAGGATGACCCCATGGGTCGTACCTCCTGGGTGTCGGCTCTGCGGGTGGGTGATCGGGGGCGCGTTACGGCGCGCCCTGGGTGTCGGCTCGGATGAAGGACTGGATCGCGGTGGCCGCGGCCCCGCGCGCCCACTCCTCGAAGGGCAGCGGGCGGGTCTGTACATCGCACTGCGCGGCGGAACCGAAGGCGGCCGCGGCGAAGGCGTCGCGGATCTGCTCGGCGAACAGGTCGTGGGCGGCCAGGCCCTCGCCGGAGATGATCACACGCTCGGGGCCGAGCAGGTTGGCCACGGTGGCAATGCCGCGGCCGATCGCCTCCCCCGCGCGCGCGTACGCCTCGCGGGCTCCGGGAACCCCACGGCGGGCGAGCCGTACGGCCGACGCGGTGTCGGTGACGTCGACGCCCGTGGTCTCGCGGATCCGCCGCAGGATCGCGGCGTCCCCCGCGATCGCCTCCACGCAGCCGCGGTTGCCGCAGTGGCACAGGGGTCCGGCCGGGTCGACGGTCACATGGCCGATCTCGCCCGCCACGCCATGCGCGCCGGCGACCACCTTGCCGTGCACCACGAGACCGCAGCCGATGCCGGCGCCGACCGTCACCACGGCGAAGTCGGACAGGCCGGCGCCCGCGCCGAACCACTGCTCGGCGACGGTCAGCGCGCGCACGTCGTTGTCGACGGTGACCGGCAACCCCGTGGTGGTGGCGGCGAGTTCGGCGAGCGGGACGTCGCGCCACTCCAGGAAGGGCGAGTAGCGGACGACTCCCGCGCCGCGGTCGACGTCGCCGGAGACGGCGATGCCGAGCCCCAGGGCTCCCACGCCGAGGCCGTCCGCCTCGACCAGGAGTTCCTGGACCACGTCCGCGGTCGCGGCCAGCACCACCTTGAGATCACGGTCCGTCAGCGGTACGTGGCGGGCGGCGCGGATCCGGCAGCACAGGTCGGTGAGCACGCCGATGATCTCGTCGCCGGTCACCTTGATCCCGAGGAACAGCGCCCGGCCGCCGTCGACCCGCACCAGGTTCGCCGGACGCCCGAGCGCGGGACGCGCCTCCTCGTCGGCGTCCTCCACCAGGTATCCGGCCTCGATCAGGGGCCGGACCGCCTTGGTGACGGCGGCCGGGGACAGTCCGGCGCGCCGGGCCAGCTCCAGGCGGGTGAGGGGGCCTTGGGACAGGACGACCGTGAAGATCTGTGCGGCGGCCGGGGTGTTGACGGGGAAGGTCTCGGCGCGGTGGGTGAAGCGCATGGCCGGGAACCTAGAGGGGTTCTTTTCCGTCGTCAATAAAAGAAGCAGAATTGACGGCCCGCCGGATGGTCGGTCCCTGTGGAACAGCAGGGGATCGAGGGGCGAAATGGTCGATTTCATCCCATTCACCGGCAATACTGCGCGAATCCGCATCGCGCAGTGATCAGCGAATCTCCAACCGTCTGCCCGCTGTGCCGATGTGACTCGTCGACAGGAAGAGAGAGCAGTCGCATGGCATCAGCAACGGTGCGCAGGGGCACGGTGGTGGGGGCGGTCCTGCTGTCTCTGCTGGCGGTTCCCGCACAGGCCGCACCCCGGGAATCGACGGCCTCCGAGACCGGTACCACCGCGCCGGGCGCGCTCCCGAAACCCGACCTCACCGGTCTGCGCGGAGTCCTGCGCACGGCGCTGAAGCAGGGCGCACCCGGCGCGCTGGCCCGGATCGACCACGCCGACGGCACGGTCCGCCTGGCCGCCGAGGGCGTCGCCGACCGGAAGACCCGGCGGACCATCGGCGACGCCGACCGCTTCCGCATCGGCAGCGTCACCAAGGTCTTCACCGCGACGGTGCTGCTGCAACTGGTCGACGAGAAGAAGCTGAAGCTCGACTCGTCGGTCAACCGCTATCTGCCCGGCCTGCTGCCCGACGGCCGGATCACGGTGCGGCACGTGCTGAGCCATCGCAGCGGGCTGTACGACTACACGAACGAGATGTTCGCGAGGACCGTCCCCGGATTCGAGGCGGTCCGCACCAAGGCCTTCACCCTCCGTCAGCTGGTGGAGCGGTCGCTGCGCCGGCCGCGGACCGGCGCGCCGGGCGCCGGCTACTCGTACTCCAACACCAACTTCGTCATCGCGGGGATGCTCGCCAGGAAGCTGACCGGCCACTCCCTGCGGACCGAGTACCAGAACCGGATCATCGAGCCGCTGAAACTGCGCGACACCTTCTACGCGCATCCGGCCACAGAGATCCCCGGCCGCCACGCCCGCGGCTACCTCACCCCGGACCAGGCGGGCGCCGCCCTGGTCGACGCCACCAAGCAGACGGCGTCCTGGGCCCAGAGCGCCGGCGCGCTCATCTCCAGCACCCGGGACCTCAACACCTTCCTCACAGCACTGCTCGGCGGCCGGCTGACCTCGGCCGCGCAACTGGCGCAGATGCAGCGGTGGGTGCCGGCGGGCGGGTCGCAGGCGTACGGGCTCGGGCTGCGCCGCCGCACCCTGTCGTGCGGTGTGTCCGTGTACGGCCACACGGGCGCCGTCCAGGGCTACTACACGTACGCCTTCACCACGAAGCACGGCGGGCGCAGCCTCAGCGCGCTCGCCAACACCTCCAACAACGGGACGGTCCTCAACACGATGCTGGGCACGCTGGAGTCGGCGTTCTGCGGCAAGCGGTCGAAGGCGGCGCGTGGTTCCGCCACGCCGGTCGAGCGGCACGAGGACATCGCTCCGGGGATCACGCTGGGCTGACCGCGGGACAGGCGGGCGGGGAACGCTCACGCGCCTGCGCACGTTGTCCGGACGACCCCCCAGGGGTCCCCAGCGACGACAGCAGGGCGGCACGATGAGCGAGTTGGTCCCCGGGGGCAATCTGCCCCTCCCGGGCGGTGCCGTCACCGTCCGGGTCCCCGGCCCGTTCGACGTGTCCGCGCTCATCACGGACGACGACGGCAAGGTCGGGGGCGACGACGACTTCGTCTTCTACAACCAGCCGGCCACTCAGGGCGCCCGCCTGCACGGCGACACCCTGATCGTCGACCCGTCGCGGCTGCGCGCCGGGGCCACCCGGCTCACGGTGGTCGTCAGCCCGGCCGATCCCGCCACTCCCCTGGGCCGGCTGCCCGCCCCCACCCTCCACGTCACCAACGCGAGCGGCCGTCCCCTCGCCCGGTTCGTCCCGTCACGCCCGAGCCAGGAGACCGTCCTGCTGCTCGCGGAGATCTACCGACGCGGCGACGGCTGGAAGCTGCGGGCGCTGGGGCAGGGGTACACCGACGGCCTGGCGGGCCTGGCCCGCGACTTCGGAGTGGACGTCGCCGACGCCCCACCGGCGCCGACGACCCGCCCGACGCCGTCCGCCTCCTTGCCGACAGCCCGGCCGCCACTGCCGTCCGTGCCGTCGCTGCCGCCACGGACGGCACGGACGGCACGGACGGCACGGACGGCACGGACGGCACGCCAGATCGTGTCGGCACCCGACCCCGACGGCTTCCTCGGCCTCGTCAACTCCGCCCGGGCCGCGGTCGGTGCACCGCCGGTCGCCCTCGATGCCCGCCTGGCCGCCGCGGCACGCGCCCACGCGTCCGCCATGGCCTCGGCGGGGCGGCTCGGCGTCGAGGGCGCGGACGGGGTCTCCGTCCACCAGCGCGTCACCGCCGCCGGATACGCGTATGTCACCGTCGGCGAGCACCTGGTCTCCGGCCCGCGCACGCCGGCCGAGTTCGTCGCGTACTGCCTGCGCACCGAACAGCCGCGGCGCACCCTGCACAACCGGGCGTTCACCCACGCCGGTCTGGCGTACGTCACCGACAGCCGCTCCGGCGACACGTTCTGGACCGCGCTGTGGGCCAGGCCCCTCACTCCGGCCGAACTGGCGCGCGCGCAGGCCGATGTCGTCGAGCTCACCAACCGGGAGCGCGCCCGGGCCGGGCTGCCGCCCCTCGCGCCGGACCCGCCGCTGACCGCCGCCGCGCAGGCCTACAGCACGGACATGGCGGCCCGCGCGTTCTACTCCCACACCTCGCCCGAAGGCACCCAGCCCTGGGACCGGGCCGCCGCCGCGGGTTCCACCCGGCGCTCGATCGGCGAGAACATCGCCTGCGGCCAGCGTTCCCCCGTCGACGTCGTGGAGGGCTGGATGAACAGCCCCGGTCACCGTGCCAACATCCTCAAGCCCGGCTTCACCCACATAGGGGTCGGATTCGCGGGCGGCGGCCCCGCGGGCACGTACTGGACGCAGCTGTTCGGCGCCTGAGGCAGCCGCCCCCAGCCGTCCCCAGGCGTCCCCGAAGAAACGCCCCGTCCGCGATCTTGGCGGAAGGCGTCCCTCCGGGCCAGGATGCCTGCATGAAGGGTGACCTGTTTTCCAGCGAGCACATGGTGCAGCCGGCCACAGCGCCGGGCATGACGGTCGAGAACTCCAAGTGCATCAAGTACGCGGTGCACGGCGAGATGCTCGCCCGCCAGGGGGCGATGGTCGCCTACCGCGGCAATCTCCAGTTCGAGCGCAAGGGCCAGGGCGTGGGCGGCATGCTCAAGCGCGCGGTCACCGGTGAGGGGCTCCCCCTCATGGCGGTGCGCGGGCAGGGCGAGGCGTGGTTCGCACACGAGGCGCAGAGCTGCTTCGTCGTCGAGATCGACCCCGGCGACGAGTTCACCGTCAACGGCCGCAACGTCCTGTGTTTCGACGCCTCGTTGTCGTACCGCATCGCCACCGTGAAGGGCGCCGGCATGACCGGCGGTGGTTTGTTCAACAGCGTGTTCACCGGGCACGGCAAGCTCGGCCTGGTGTGCGACGGCACTCCGCTGGTCATTCCGGTCTCGCCGCAGTACCCGGTGTACGTCGACACGGACGCGGTCGTCGGCTGGACGGCGGGCCTCAACACCTCGCTGCACCGCTCGCAGTCCATCGGGTCGATGCTGCGCGGCGGTTCCGGCGAGGCCGTGCAGCTGATGCTCGAGGGCCAGGGATATGTCGTGGTCCGGCCCAGCGAGGCCACGCCCCAGAAACCCCAGCAGCACTGAGACCTCATGCGGTGATCTGCGCCTCACGGGCAACCCGTTCGGCTCCGTCCGCGTCTTGACCGGCAACAGACCAAGCCCTGGCCTTCGGGCCGGGGCTGATTTTCGAGGCACTATACACACCATGTATACACGCAACGTATAGCTGCGCTGCATGGACGGTGTGCATACGGAACCGAAAGGCATGCATGTACGGCAAGGCATTCGCCCCGGAGTACCAGGGCGCCCTCACCACCCTGTCCGTGAACTCCTCGCTGACCGACGTACTGGCCGCCGGCACCGAGCAGTTGAGGGCAGCCGAGCAAGCCGGCCGGCACGGGGAGGCGGCGCGCTCCGGGCTGGCGGTCGCCGAGGCGCACCGCAGGCTGGGCCGCATCGGGGAGGCGGACCGGGCATGGAAGGCGAGCTACCGTGCGGCCCGGGCCGCCGGGGACCTCGCGGCGATGGCCTGGGCGCTGTGGAGCGGCGGCACGCTGGCCCGGCAGCGCGGCTCCCTGGCGCTGGCCCGGCGGCTGCTTCGGCTCGCGGCCGAACTGGCTGAGCGCGGCGGCGACATCCTCGCCCGCGGCTACTCGCTGGCGGGACTGGCCGAGACCGGCCGCATCCAGGGCGACTACGAGGCCGTCGGCAGGCTGCACGAGCAGCTGCTCGCCGAGGCCCGCCGACGCGGCGAGGCGCGGCACACGGTGTGGGCGCTGGAGGGCATCGCGCAGATGCACCGCAACACCGGTGCGTACGACACGGCGTACGCGATGTTCGAGGAGGCGGCCGGGATCGCCGCACACGCCGACGACCGGCGGGGGCGCGCCTGGGCGCTGCGCGGGCTCGCCGACGTCGTCTCCGTGCGCGACGGCGACACCGAGCGTGCGCTCGCCCTGCTGTCCGAGGCGGAGGTGACGTGCCGAACGATGAAGCTGTCCAGCGCGCTGGCCTACAACCACAAGATGCGCGGCAACGTCCTCTACCGCGCCGGGCGTTACATCGAGGCCCGCGACCTCTACCAGCAGGCGCTGACGGAGTTCCGGGCCATGAGCGAGCCACGCGGTCAGGCGCTGGCCCGCCTCGGGCTGGCCAAGTCCCTGGCCCGGCTGGGCCGCGACAGGGCCGAGACCGCGGCCGAACTGGCCGACCTGGCAGGCACATTGGAACGCATCGGACTGCGACACGCACGGGAGATGGTGGCGCGGGCCCAGGCGGAGTTCGGTCTGCGGGTGCGGGACGAGTCCCCGCTAGGGGCGCAGGACGGGTCCCGACCGCGGGCGGAGGTCGTACGGTGACTGCGCTGACGTTCGCAGTCACCGCACCCGAAGTCCTCGACCGCTGCCGCGCGTTGGTGCGGCCCGCGCTGCGGGAGGCGGTGGGGCGTATGCATCCGTGGGTCGGGGAGATGGCCGCGTACTCGTTCGGCTGGTGCGAGGTCGGTGGCCGGCCCGCCGTCGTGTCCGGCGGCAAAGGGCTGCGGCCGGCGCTCGCCGTGCTCGGGGCCGAGGCGGCCGGTGCGCCCGGGCGGGCCGGGGTGCCGGCGGCGGTTGCGGTGGAACTGGTGCACGCCTTCTCCCTGCTGCACGACGACATCATGGACGGCGACGCGGCCCGGCGCCGCCGCCCGACCGTGTGGAAGGCGTACGGGACGGGTCCGGCGGTCCTCACGGGGGACGCGCTGTTCGCCCTGGCCGTCGAGACGCTCGCCGCGACGCCGGCCGGACCCGCGGCCCTGCGCCTGCTGTCCACGGCGCTGGGCGACCTGGTGCGCGGGCAGGCCGACGACCTGCTGTTCGCCACGCGTCCCTGGACGGGGCCGCGCCGGGTGCGACCGGGCGAGTACCGCACGATGGCCGAGCACAAGACCGGCGCGCTGCTGGGCTGTGCGGCCGCGCTGGGCGCCCTGCTCGGCGGAGCGCCGCCCGCCACGGTCGCCGCCCTGGACCGGGCCGGCCGGCATCTCGGGATCGCGTTCCAGGTCGTCGACGACGCCCTGGGGATCTGGGGTGATCCGGCCGTCACCGGCAAGCCCGTCCACGGCGATCTGCGGGAGGGCAAGAAGACCTTCCCGGTGCTGGCGGCGCTCGATGCGGCGGGCCCCGCGGCGGGACGGCTCGCCGCTCTCCTGGAATCCGCCGGGGAGCCCGCGGAGGCGGCCGCGCTGATCGAGGAGGCGGGCGGCCGGGCGGCGGCGCCGGCCGAGGCGCGCCGGCAGGTCGCCGCCGTGGAGTCGGCCCTCGCCGAGGTGCCGATCGCGACGGGAGCGGCCGACGACCTGCGGTCGCTGCTGGGCTTCCTGGTACGGCGCGACCTCTGAGACCGGGTTGACCGCGCCCGCCCCGCACGTCAGGGTGCGAGTCGGCGTGGATCATCGCCCCGCGCCGGAAGGATGAGTGCCTTGATCGGGATCACGGACATCGAGAACGCGGCCGAGCGGATCGCCGGACACGTCGTACGCACCCCGACGGTCCCGAGCCCCGGCCTGTCCGCGCTGCTCGGTGCCCCCGTCACCGCGAAGCTCGAAATGCTCCAGCGCACCGGCTCGTTCAAGGCGCGCGGGGCGACGGCCAGGCTGCTCGCGCTGAACGGGGCCGAGCGGGCCGCCGGGGTGGTGGCGGTCAGCGGCGGCAACCACGGGATCGCCCTCGCCGTCATGGCGGCGGCCCTCGACGTCAAGGCGACGGTCGTCATGCCGCGTTCGGCGCCCGCCCGCTCCGTCGAGATCGTGCGGGAGACGGGCGCGTCGCTGCGGCTGACCGACGACATGGACGGGGCCTTCTCGCTCGTGACACGGCTGCGCGACGAGGGGCTGACGCTGGTGCACCCGTTCGACGACCCCGTGGTGATCGCCGGTCAGGGCACCGTCGGGCTGGAGTTCGCCGAGGACGCCGACGACCTCACCGACGTGCTGGTGAGTGTCGGGGGCGGCGGGCTGATCGCCGGTGTCGCGGCCGCGTTGCGGGCCCGCCGTCCGGGCCTGCGGATCTGGGGCGTGGAGACCGAGGGCGCCGAAGCCATGTCCCGGGCGCTGGCGGCGGGCGGTCCGGTGCCGGTCCCGCTGTCGTCGATCGTGTCCACGCTGAGCGCGCCCTCGGTGTCGCAGCTGACGTACGACCATGTGTCCGCCCTGGTCACCGAGGTGCTCGTGGTCCCCGACCGGGAGGCCGTGCGAGGCTCGCTCGAACTCGCCGACCACGCCAAGGTGTGGGCCGAACCGGCTGCCGGGTGCCTGCTTCCCGCGGCCCGGCGGGTCCTGGAGCGGGTCGGTGAGGGCGCCCGGCTGGGGCTCGTGGTGTGCGGGGGCAACGCGACGACCGGCGACGTGCTGGACTGGTCCGAGCGGTTCGGGCTGCGCTGAGTCGGGTCAACTGCGATCGCCGGACGGACAGTTCTTACTGAACTGTCGTACAGCGGGTGAACAAAAGAAAAGAGACGCCGTTCAGTTGAGAATTCATTGAACACATCCCGCCGCGGGCGCCGTACCTCTGTGAAAGGTGAGAGCCAGGGGTTCAGCGAGGGATGACATGGTCAAGGCGCACGTCTCCACACACGAGTTGGTCGCCGGAAGGTACCGGCTCCTGGAGGTCCTCCACCGCGAAACCAACCGTATCTGCTGGTACGGCGAGGACATCCAGGTCGAGCGCCCCTGTCTGCTCACCCAGATCGGGCTGCCGGCCGACCCGGACGGGGAGAGCGCGCGCCGGGCCACCGCGCGGGTCATCCGTATGTCGGAGACCATGGCCCTGCTGTGCCCCGGCCGGGTCGCCCCGGTCGTCGACGCCATGGTGGAGTCCGACACGCTGTGGATCGTCACCGAGTGCATCGACGGCATCCCGTTGGGCGAAGTGATCGGCCGGCGGGGCTCGATCAACTACGTACGGGCGGCACGCATCGGTCTCGAGTTGCTCGACGTGCTGGAGGCGGCGCACGGCGAGGGCATCACGCACGGCGAACTCAGCCCCGGCCAGGTGTTCGTACGGGAGGGGGGCACGGTCGTCGTCACCGGCTTCGGCCTGGCCGGCGCGACCCTCGCGCCCCGGGTCACCGTGCCGTCGTACGCCTCCCCCGAGCAGGCCCGTGACGAGCGCATCGGGCCGGCCGCGGACCTGTGGGCGCTGGGCGCGATCCTCTACACGATGGTCGAGGGCCGTCCGCCCTTCCGGGACCGGGACCGGCCCGAGAGCACCCTGAAGGGCGTGGACCGGCTGCCGCTGCGGGCGCCGTTGCGGGCGGGGCCGCTCACTCGGACCGTGCAGGGGCTGCTGCGCAAGAACTGCCAGGAGCGGCTGACCCGCCCGGTGGTCCGCGAGGCGCTCACCCGGGTTCTGAACGAGGACCCGGACATGGCCGTGAGTCCGATGCCCCGAACCCGGCTGCGCGGGATGTACACGGCGGGCCCGGGGTGGAGCAGGCGCACCATGGTCGCCGGAACCGCCCTGGCCGTCGTCACGGTCGCCGTCACCGTCCTGGCCGTGACGCGCCAACTGCCGGGCACCAGCACCGCCGCGAGCGACACGCCGCCGAGTCCGGCCCCCTCCGCCTCGGCCGTCGCGCCCGGCGGCGGCACCGACGGACAGGCCTCCCGACCACCGACGACGCCGACACCCACACCACAGACGCCCACCCCCACACCGACACCGACACCGACACCCGAGCCGACACCGACGGCAACCCCCTCGGGCAACGCGCTGCCTTCCGGATACAGCGTCTACAGCTCCCCCGAGGGCTTCTCCGTGGCCCTCCCAGAAGGCTGGAAGCCGTTGGACACCACGCGCATGGCCGACCTGGCGTACCGCGTGACCTTCGGCGCGAAGGACGACCCGCGCACGCTCGCCGTCACCTACAGCGAACGCGTGGGCGAGGACGCCGTCGCCGTCTGGCGGGACGACGTCGAGCCGGACCTCAAGACGTCGGGCGACTACCGACGGATCGGCGAGATCAGCGCGACGACGTACCAGGGGCGCGAGGCCGCGGACATGGAGTGGCTGGCCGACGTCGACGGCACCCGCGTGCGCACGTTCGGCCGCGGCTTCCTCATCGGAGAAGGCCGCGGCTACTCGCTGCGCTGGACGACCCCGGCCGCGGACTGGAACGACAGCGCGAACCGGGAGGCGCTGGACACCTTCCTCAAGACGTTCCGACAGCCGTCAGACTGACGACCGTCGGGGAGCCTTCATATGGCGCAGACGCCCGCCGCTCAGCGGCTCCGGGCGCCATCGTGCCGTGAAGGTACGGTCCGAGAGCGAGCACGTCACCACCAGATGGTGCGGTGTCTCCAGGAAGGCCAGGTCGACGACGAGGGTGTCCGCGTCGGTCCATCCCCCGCCCGCCGCGACGGGAAGCGGCTCCTCGGTGACAGTCCAACCACCTTGTCCCAGCGGCAGTTCCAGCCGGTGGCCGTCCTCGACGAGCGTCAGACGCCAGCCGTCCCCGTCCGCCGAGACCTGAGCCCCGGTCAGCGCACGCAGGCTCTCGCGCACCACGTCGTCCGGGGCGAACTCGGCGCCGGACCAGGCCTCCGCCCGGTCCGGCGGCGCCGGCTTGCCGGGTACGGTCGGCAGCGCCAGGTGGGCCGTCCGCTCGGCCAGGGCCGCGTCCGTCTCCTGCCGGCCGGACAGCGGTTCGGTCCCGAAGGCGGGCAGCAGATGCTCCCAGGCCAGGTTCAGGATCTGCGGCATGTCCTCGCTCGCCGAGGTCATCGCGACCACCACGTCGTACTCGGGCAGCACCAGGCAGTACTGCCCGTACGCCCCGTCGCCCCGGTAGCCGTGCCGGGACCGCCAGAACTGGAAGCCGTAGCCCTGCTGCCAGTCGGACCGTGCGCCCTCGGGCGTACCGTCGGCGTTCGCGATGTGCACGCGGGTGGCCTCGGCCACCCACCCCTCGGGCAGCAGCCGCTCGCCCTCCCACACGCCGTCCCGCAGGTACAGCTGGCCGAGCCGGGCGATCGCGTCGGTGGTGGCGTGCAGCCCGCTGAAGCCCAGCTCACGGCCCGCCCGGCCGCGCGTCCAGGCCACCTCGCCGATGCCCAGCGGATCCAGCAGCCGCGGCCGCAGGTACTCGGTCAGCGACTGACCGGTCACCCGTTCGATGATCGCGGACAGCGTGTAGGTGGTGGGCTGGTTGTAGGCGAACACGGTCCCTGGATCCCGCTCCGGCGGCAGCAGCAGGAAACCCCGGACGGGCTCGTCCCGGTCCAGTGCGCGCGCCCGGTCGTAGGTCTCGTCGAGGTGCCCGCTGGACATGGACGCCACATGCCGTACGAGCATCGCGCGGCTGCGCGGATCGGTGATGTCGGCGTCGAACTCCGGGAAGTACGAGATGACCGGATCGTCCAGACCTATGAGCCCCTCCCCGACCGCGAGGCCCACGGCCGTCGCCGTGAAGCTCTTGCTGAGGGAGTACAGGAGATGGAGGCGGTCCGGGGTGTACGGCGCCCACCAGCCGGACGCCACCACGTGATCGTGCCGCAGGATCATCAGGCCGTGCGGCTCGATGCCCGGGGCGGCTTCGAGGGCGTCGAGGAAGGCGTGGACACCCGACGCGTCGACGCCCTGGGCGGCGGGGGTACTCGTGGGCAGCGGGCGAAGGGACTCACGGCCAGTACTCATAAGGGCATTCTCTCCCGAGCCCCCGCCGTGATCGAGAGGCGGCGGTCGGCCTGTTTTCCCCGCCGCTCACCGGGGACTCAGGCCTTATGGTGCAAATCGGATACACGATGATGACCGAACAGGCCGGCCCCCGTGAGCTCGTCGACCATGTGGTGCGGGCCGAGGAGGCGGGCTACGACTTCTCGGTGACCTCGGACCACTACTTTCCGTGGTTGCGCACCCAGGGGCACTCGCCGTACGCGTGGAGTGTGCTGGGCGCCGCCGCCCAGGCGACCTCGCGCATTCCGCTGATGACGTACGTCACGTGTCCCACCGTCCGCTACCACCCGGCGGTGGTGGCGCAGAAGGCGGCGACGATGCAGTTGCTGTCCGAGGGCCGGTTCCGGCTGGGGCTCGGCTCGGGCGAGAACCTCAACGAGCATGTGGTGGGCGGCGGCTGGCCGTCCGTCGACACGCGGCACGAGATGCTCGAAGAGGCGGTGGAGATCATCCGCACGCTCTTCAAGGGCGGCCATGTGAACCACCGCGGGACGCACTTCGACGTCGAGTCGGCCCGGCTGTGGGACCTTCCCGACCAGCCGCCGCCGATCGGCATCGCCGTCTCCGGCGAGCAGTCCTGCGACCTCGCGGGCCGGCTGGCCGACCTGGTCATCGCCACCGAGCCCAAGGCGGGGCTCCTCGACGCCTTCGACCGGCACGGCGGCGCGGGCAAGCCGCGCGTGGGCCAGCTGCCGGTCTGCTACGACCCGGACCGGGACGCGGCGGTCAAGCGCGCCCACGCCCAGTTCCGCTGGTTCGGCAACGGCTGGAAGGTCAACTCCGAGCTCCCGCACCCGGATTCGTTCGAGTCGGCCACGCAGTTCGTCACCCCCGACGACGTCGCCGCCTCGATCCCGTGCGGCGACGACCCGGAGGACTTCGTCGAGGCGGTACGGCCGTACGCGGAGGCCGGTTTCACCGAGATCGCCCTGGTGCAGATCGGCGGGGAGTCGCAGCCCGAGTATCTCGACTGGGCGGGCAAGACCCTGCTGCCGGAGCTGCGCGACGCGTTCGCCTGAGCGGGCCCGGGCCGCCCCGGCGGCACCCGCGGGTGCCATAGGCTTTTGACCTGCACCGTGTGCGGTCCGACCAGCCTGCCCAGGAGAATCACCCGTGACCCTTGCGATCGTCCCGTCCGAGACGTCCCCCGTGCCCCTGTCCGACCTCGTGGCGCGGGACGCGCGCGAGTTCGGCGTCTACGCGCGAACCGGCGGATGGGCCTTCGGTCTGATGGTGGCGCGCAGCGTGCGGCCCGGCGGCCAGAGCGCGGACGAGACGCCGAAGGTGTCGGCGAAGGAGTTCGCCGAACTCGCCGGCTGTTCGCCCGAGCGCGTCATGCGCTACTACAAGGCCTGGGACCGGGCCGCCGACGACGGTCTCGTCCCGCACTTCGAGGCGCTCGCACCCGGCCAGGAGGTGGAACTGCCGGACGCCGACGTGTGGCTCGGCTACTACGTCTCCCGTTCCTCCGCGACCTCCGAGCGCGGCACCGCCATCGCGGAGGCCGCGGAGGCCGAGGGCATCCGGCCGACCAAGGCGCTGGAGGTCGCCGAGAACCCGACCGCGCTTCGTGCCGCGATCCTCGCGGACCCCTCCACCGCCCGCGCGGCCCGCAGTGCGCTCCTGGACCGGCTGAGGGAGGACCCGGAGCTCCAGGCCGAGTTGGCGCGTGACGTCGTCCGCACCGACGACCTGAAGAAGGCCGTCGCCACCGAGAGCCGGGCGGCCGACCGGATCGGATACGTGCGCCAGATCGCCGAGTCCGGTCAGGTGAAGACCCCTGCCGGGCAGACGATCGACGCGCCCGTCGACCTCCGCCAGGAGGCCGAGCGGCACCTGTCGCTCCTCGACGAGCTGGAGGAGGACGAGGACACCGGCGAGTGGGCGACCGAGGCGTACGACACCATGAAGTCGCTCGTCGCCGATGCCGTGGAGGCCGACCCCGAACTGCGCGTCCAGGAACGGCGGACGAAGTTCTACAGCAGCCTGCAGAAGGCCACGAAGGTGTTCGAGGAGCTCACCTTCGACGACGCCCAGGAGTTCTACGAGGACGACATGGTCCAGCGCCTGGAGGAACTCCAGAACGCCATCGCCCTGTGCATCACGGAGCTGCGCGGAGCGCGTGGGATTCACCCGTAGGGCTGAGCATCTTGTGCGCGACGGGGGTACTAGAGGGCTTTAAGACTGTTCCTTCCGGAGGCCCTCTCGTGAACTCCTTCGTGCACAAGACCCTCGTCGTGCAGCTTCAGGCCGGCGCCTCGGACCGCTTTCCGGTGCTCGCCCACCTGAGCTATGACGCGGCGGACCCGTTCGCCGTCACCGCGGTGTTCAGCCATGACGGCCGTGTGCTGGCGCGGTGGCGGCTGGACCGCGAGATGCTCACGGACGGTCTGGGCCGCCCGGTCGGCGTGGGCGACGTGCGCATGCGGCCGGTCTCGACGGGGGTCTGGGAGGAACTGCGCCTGGAGTTCCTCGGCGACGCCCGTCCCGACGGAGGCCGCCAGTGCGCCGTGGTCTACGCGTGGGCTCCGGCGCTCGCGACCTTTCTGCGGGAGACCCGCGAGGTCGTGGCGCCGGGGCGGGAGGAAGTGCGGATCGACGACTTCCTGCAGGAGGTCATCGCCGGGAGCTGACCGGGGCGCGCGGACCGGGCGCTGTCACTTCGTCGTATGACGGAACCGCACCAGCAGCGGTACCAGGAACCAGCACAGCACGTACCAGACGACCACGCCCGCGACCAGCCAGGGCACGTACCCGTCGTGGGTCGCGACGCGCAAAATCAGCAGCAGGGCCGCGGTCAGGGTGGCGAGCAGCAGGATCAGGCCGACGAAGGTCAGCCGGGCGGCCCATTCGACGGTCTGCGGTTTGACCCTGCGTCCGACCACCAGACGGTGCAGGGAGACCGGTCCGATCAGCGCACCGGTGGCGGCGGCGCCCAGGACGACCGTGACGATGTAGATGGTCTTGTCCGTGTCCGACAGGTCCACGTACCTGGGGGTGAACACGACGGTGAGCAGGAATCCGAACAGGATCTGCACGCCTGTCTGGGCGACCCTGACCTCCTGGATGAGTTCCGCCCACTTCCGGTCGGCTCTCTCCAGTTCGGTCTCGTTGCGCCCGGTGTTGGTGGTGTCCGCTGTGCTTCCGGTGGCCGACAAGCTTCCTCCCTGGCCGATCGAACCCCGCTTCGTTCCTGTGCACCGGGTTCCCTGTTTCCCGCATTTCTGACCGGTCGTGGCAGCGGAGGAAACGGTCGTGACGGAACGTGTTTGCGGACTCGCCGAACGGCAATCCGGATCCCATGACGGAATCGGACAAGGACACGAGCAAGAACTCAGCAGCCGCCTCGGTCGCCGCGGACAAGGCGCGGCAGAGCGCGGACAAGGCGACGGCCCCGGCCTCACAGACGGCGCGGGCGGCAGCCACGAAGACCGACGAGGCGGCGTCAACCGCCAAGGCAGGTGCGCAGCGGGCGGCCGACGCCACGAGCGCGGCCGCGCACACGGCGGCCAAGAGCGTCGAGGCGGGCCGGCAGGCGGTCGTCTCGGCCTCGGGCCAGGTCGCGGCCGGTGCGAAGACGGCGTGGACGGTGCTCAGCCACCGCAAGCTCGTCGCCGCCGGCGTCGGGGCGGGCCTGACCGCACTGGGCGCCGCGTCCTTCGCGGCGGGCCGCCGGGCCGAGCGCCACACGTACGGGCCGGTCACCCGGCTGACCGGCGGGCGCATCTGAGGGGCGGCTGTTTC
Source organism: Streptomyces sp. a15 (assembly GCF_059026085.1). Classification (NCBI taxonomy): domain Bacteria; kingdom Bacillati; phylum Actinomycetota; class Actinomycetes; order Kitasatosporales; family Streptomycetaceae; genus Streptomyces; species Streptomyces sp. A15. Next base: position 70,409 of record NZ_JBWLKM010000017.1, read on the forward strand.
GACGATCACCGGGCGGTTACACGGAGCGCGAGGCGAACGGCGTGACGGCCACGGCCGTCACGCCCCGCCCGAAGACATCCAGTATCCGAGGAGTCCCGTTGACCACACCCGGCACCCACCTCACTGTCACACTGTCCGGCGGCAGCGCCACCGACGCGGAGCAGGTCGTACGAGCCCTGGAGCCCGCCTTCGGCTCCCCCGACCGGCTGCCGACCGACGAGAACGCCACCGTTCACACGGCCACGTTCGCCGTCGGTGGGGCCGGGCATCCTCAGGGGAGCGTTGGCCACCTGTCCGCGCCGGTCACGGTCACCGTGCAGGGCACACCGGAGGCCGTCGACAAGGCGAGCGAGACCCTGGCCCACGCCTTTTCCGCGCACGACCAGGGAACCGCGTCCGGCGACCAGGAGCAGGAACGCCAGCTGCTGCTCACGCCCTGAGCTACCAGCGGGTCTCCACCTGGTCCTTGATCCGCCGGTCGTACAGCTCGCGGATCGCGGTGAGCGTGGCCTCGGACAGTTCCGGCAGCTTGGCGGCGGCCGCGTTGGCGCGGGCCTGCTCGGGCGAGCGGGCGCCGGGGATCACGGTGGTCACCCCGGGCTGCTGGACGATCCAGCGCAGCGCCAGCTGGGCCGGGGTGCAGCCCTCGGGCGCGAGCGCGGCGAACTCGGCGGCGGCCTCGACGCCGGTCGTGTAGTCCACGCCGGAGAAGGTCTCGCCCTGGTCGAAGGACTCGCCGTGCCGGTTGTAGGTACGGTGGTCGTTCTCGGGGAAAACGGTGTCCTTGGTGTACTTGCCGGACAGCAGGCCCGAGGCGAGCGGGACGCGGGCGATGATGCCGACGCCGGCCTCCCGGGCCGCCGGCAGCACCTCGTTCAGGGGCTTCATGCGGAACGGGTTCAGGATGATCTGGACGCTCGCCACGCCCGGTCGGGCGATCGCGGTCAGCGCCTCCTGGCAGGTCTCCACGCTGACGCCGTAGGCGGCGATGCGCTCCTCCTCGACCAGGGTGTCGAGGGCGTCGAAGACCTCGTCCGTGGAGTACACGGGCGTGGGCGGGCAGTGCAGCTGGACCAGGTCGAGGCGGTCGACACCGAGGTTGCGCCGGGAACGGTCGTTCCATGCCCGGAAGTTGTCCAGGACGTAGTTCTCTGGGATCTGGTCGACACGGCGGCCCATCTTCGTCGCGACCAGCACGTGCAGGTCGGGCCGGCTGCCGAGGAAGGTGGCGATGGTCTGCTCGCTGCGCCCGTCGCCGTACACGTCGGCCGTGTCGAAGAAGGTGACCCCCGACTCGGCCGCCGCCTCCAGCACCGTCAGGGCTTCCTTGTCGTCGACGTCTCCCCAGTCGGCACCCAGCTGCCAGGTGCCGAGACCGACGACGGATGCGTGCTGCTGCGACCTACCGAATGTGCGCTCGTCCATGGCGTCAGTCTGTCACCCGCCGTCACCCCGCACGGAACCGGCTGCTCCGGCCGGTCACCTGGACGTCTTTCACCCACACGAGTGATTGGGCGAGAGGGAAGGCATGCACGTGTCAACGGGCCCCTAGCGTGAGCCCGTGACTGATCGTTCAGTAAACAACCGCCCGTCGGAAGACTCGTCCTGGAGCCGCCGGGGCGTCCTCCGCTCCACCGCCGCCCTGGCCGCCGTACCCGTCCTGGTGGCCGCCGATCCGGCGGTCGCTGCCGAAGAGGTGCCGGACTTCCCGGCGGGCGTCGCCCTGTACCGCTCGGCGTACCGGAACTGGGTCGGCGAGATCACCGCCGACGGGCTGTGGGCCTGTGCCCCTCAGGACGGCGAGCAGGCGGTCGCCGTCGTCAACTGGGCCTGGCGGCACGGCTGGACGGTGCGGGCCCGGGGTTCCTCGCACAGCTGGTCGCCGCTGACCGTCACGGAGGGGACGGCGTCTCACGCGCCGGTCCTGCTCGTCGACACCGCCTCCCACTTCACCGGTATGGCCCTGGAGTCCGGCTCCTCCGTCCGCTCCGGCACGGGCGTCACGCTGGAGGCGCTGCTCACCTACCTCGAGGAGCACGGCCTCGGCGTCACGGCCGCGCCCGCGCCCGGCGACCTCACCCTGGGCGGCGCCCTGGCCGTCGACGCGCACGGCACCGCCGTACCGGCAAAGGGCGAGCGACGACTGCCCGGGCACACGTACGGCTCGCTGAGCAATCTGGTGCTGTCGCTGACGGCGGTGATGTGGGACGAGGACCGCGGCGCCTACGCGCTGCGGACGTTCCGCCGCGACGAGGCGGACTGTGCCGCGCTCCTCACCCATCTCGGACGGGCCCTGGTCGTCGAGGTGGTACTGCGGGTGGGCGCGAACACCAACCTGCGGTGTGTGAGCCGGGTGGACATCCCGGCGGGCGAGCTGTTCGCGGCGCCCGGCGAGGACGGTCGGACCTTCGCGAGCTTCCTGGAGCAGGCCGGCCGGGTCGAGGCGATCTGGTTCGCCTTCACCGAGTTCCCCTGGCTGAAGGTGTGGAGCGTCTCCCCCACCCGGCCGCTCACCTCGCGCCGCGTGACGTCGCCGTACAACTACCCGTTCTCCGACAACGTCCCGACCCTGGTGGCGGACCTGGCCGGGCGGATGGTGTCGGACGCGGCCTGGTATCTGGCCCCGGTGCTCGGCAACGCGCAGTACGACGCGGCGGCGCTCGGACTCGTGACCACGCTGTCCGCCGACATCTGGGGGCCCTCCAAGAACACGCTGCTGTACCTCAAGCCCACCACGCTCCGGGTGACCGCGAACGGGTACGCGGTGCTCACCACTCGGGACCAAGTGCAGCGTGTCGTCGCCGAGTTCACGTCCTGCTACCGGGAGCGGCTCACGGCGTACGCGGCCCGGGGCCGGTTCCCGGTCAACGGCACCGTCGAGATCCGGGTGACCGGCCTCGACGAGCCGGGCGACGTCGGAGTGGGCGGAGCCCGCACCCCGCTGCTGTCGGCGCTGCGGCCGAGCGAGGAGCACCCGGAGTGGGACACCGCCGTGTGGCTGGATGTGCTGACACTGCCCGGCACGCCGTACGCGGAGATGTTCCTGCGCGAGATCGAGCGGTTCCTGCTGGACACCTACGACGGCGGACACGCGCTCACCCGGGTCGAGTGGTCCAAGGGGTGGGCGTACACGGACGAGGCCGTGTGGAGCGACGAGGAGGTGCTGGGGACGGTGGTGCCCGCCTCGTTCGGCGAGAGCGTGTGGGGGCAGGCGGCCGGCACACTCGACCGGCTCGACCCGCACCGCGTCTTCGGGAACGGCTTCCTCGACCGGTTGTTCCGATGAGGCTCGCCGGCGGAGCTACTCGCGGGACGCCAGGGCCCGCGCCTGCACGGTCCGCGCCACCTTCGGTCCGAGCCAGCGCTTGAACCTGCGCAGCGCCTCCAGCCGCCCGGCCGCGCGGTCGATCCGGTAGTACAGCTGGGGCGGGACGTGGGGCAGCAGGGGTGAGTGGCGCTGGCCGAGCAGGGCGAACATCCGGTCCGGGGGGAGGTGGATGTAGCGCGGCAGGTTCTCGTACCACTGGGCGCTGTAGCGGGCCGCGCTCTGGAGCGACAGGAGCTGCGCCTTGCGTTCCCGCTCGTAACGGGCGAGGGCCTGCGGGAGGGCGGAGTGCGCGCCGAGCGCGTCGGCCAGGGCGGCGGCGTCCTCCAGGGCGAGGGTGGTGCCGGCGCCGATGGAGTAGTGCGTGGTGTGGGCCGCGTCGCCGAGCAGGACGAGGTTGTCGCGGTGCCAGGTGCGGTTGGTGAGGGTGCGGAAGGTCAGCCACTGGGCGCCCGCCCGGGCCGAGGTGCGCCCGATCAGGGGGTGGCCGTCCAGCACGTCGGCGAAGAGCTTCTCCAGGAGGGCCAGGCCGTCGGGCTCGTTCGCCTCGTCCAGACCGAGGCCGGTCCAGGTCTCCGGTGCGCACTCGACGACACAGGTGCTGCGCTCGGGGCCGAAGGCGTAGCCGTAGCACCAGATCCAGCCGTGGTCGGTCTGTGCGAACGCGAAGGTGAAGGCGTCGAAGACCTTGGTGGTGCCGAGCCAGATGTAGCGGTTGCGGCCGGTGCTGATCTCCGTGCCGAAGTGGTCCGCGTGGCGGGTCCGGAGGGTGCTGTGCACGCCGTCGGCGGCCACGACCAGGTCGGCTGCGGGGACGTTCGCGTCCGTGATCCCGTGCTCGAACTCCAGCCGTACGCCGAGTGAGCGGGCCCGTGCGGCGAGGATCTCCAGCAGGCGGTGCCGGCCGATGCCGAAGGCCTCGTCGCCTTGCTGCCGGGTCGCCACCTCCCCCACGTGGGCGACGCCCTCGGCCCAGCGGACCGAGTGCTTCTCCAGGGCGCGGGCCGACTCGGGGTCGTACTCGTGGAGTCTGTCCAGCAGTCCGCGCCAGTACGTCACGCCCCGGCCGTAGGTCGAGCCCTCCGGGTCGCGTTCGTGGACGGTGATGTCGTGGGACGGGTCCCGTCGTTTCAGCAGGATCGAGAGATACAGGCCGGCGGGCCCGCCACCGACGCAGGCGACCTTCACGCACACCCCTAGTAGTTACCCATCGCGGTCAATTGGCAACGCAGAGTAGCAGTTCGGGAGCGTACTCCTGAGACCTTCCTGATCGCGTCACTTTCCGCAGGTGAGACAGCCCACAGGGGGCGCACCCGTCCGCGAAGGATCACCGGAAACACCGCCCCCAGGAGAAGGAATTCCCCCTTCCGGGGTGCCGCGAGCCCTCTCCATGGCAAGATCAACTTCGTTCAACTCTGCACGACATTTTGGTAATTGTCTGGATCGGAGCCAACCCGCCGCCGGGGATTTCTCCCCCTCTCGTCCGGGCCGATAGGCATGCGGGGTCGTCGACCGAACACGCCCCAGGAGGTCCCGCATGCCCGAACTCAGCCGTCGCCGCGCGCTCACCGCCGCTGCCGCCCTCGCCGCGGCGGCCGGTGCCCCGGCGGTCACCGCGCCGGGCGCGTCCGCCGCCGAGCACCGCGACGACTCCCCCGCGCCCTTCGACGAGGTCTACAAGGGCCGCCGGATACAGGGCCGGCCGGCCGCCGGGGGCGGTCACCACCACGGCACCGGACACGGCACCGGATACGCCGTCTTCGTCGACGGCGTGGAGCTGCACGTGATGCGCAACGCCGACGGCAGCTGGATCAGCGTCGTCAGCCACTACGACCCGGTGGCCACTCCCCGTGCCGCCGCCCGTGCCGCGGTGGACGAACTGCAGGGCGCCGCGCTGCTCCCCTTCCCCACCAACTGACCTGATCCGCCCGCTCGTTGGGAGACCCGCACATGACCGTCCGCAAAAACCAGGCGACCCTGACCGCCGACGATAAGCGCCGTTTCGTCGCCGCGCTCCTGGAACTCAAGCGCAGTGGCCGCTACGACGGCTTCGTCAGCACGCACAACGCCTTCATCGTCGGCGACACCGACAACGGCGAACGCACCGGCCACCGTTCGCCGTCCTTCCTGCCCTGGCACCGCAGATTTCTTTTGGAGTTCGAGCGCGCACTGCAATCCGTGGACGCCTCGGTCGCGCTGCCGTACTGGGACTGGAGCAGCGACCGCTCGACGCGGTCCTCGTTGTGGGCGCCCGACTTCCTCGGCGGCACCGGACGCAGCCGGGACGGCCGGGTGACGGACGGGCCGTTCGCCGCCGACACCGGCAACTGGCCGATCAGCGTGCGCATCGACGGGCGGACGTATCTGCGGCGGGCTCTGGGCAGTGGCGTACGGGAGTTGCCGACCCGGGCCGACGTCGAGTCCGTGCTCTCCATACCGACCTACGACATGGCCCCGTGGAACAGCGCCTCGGACGGTTTCCGCAACCATCTGGAGGGCTGGCGGGGCGTCAACCTGCACAACAGGGTCCATGTCTGGGTCGGCGGGCAGATGGCCACCGGTGTCTCCCCGAACGACCCGGTCTTCTGGCTGCACCACGCGTACGTCGACAAACTGTGGACCGAGTGGCAGCGCCGGCATCCCGGCTCCGGATACGCCCCAGCCGCCGGGACGCCGGACGTGGTCGACCTCGACGAGACCATGAAGCCCTGGCACGACACGCGTCCCGCCGACCTGCTGGACCACACCGCCCACTACACCTTCGACACCGACTGACGGCCGCCGGTCCGGGGTTGGCTCCGCAGGTCACGGGTACTCGCGTCGGACCACCCGACGAGACGAAGGAGGCGATGACCTGTGTCGCAGGTCGAGGAATCCATCGAGGTCGGCGTCCCCGTGCACACGGCCTACAACCAGTGGACGCAGTTCGAGACCTTCCCCGAGTTCATGAGCGGGGTGGAGCGCATCGAGCAGCGCACGGACACGCTCACCCACTGGGTGACCAATGTGAACGGCGTCCACCGGGAGTTCGACGCGGAGATCACGGAGCAGATCCCGGACGAGCGGGTCGCCTGGACCACGGTCGCCGGCGAGGCCGAGCAGGCCGGCGTGGTGACCTTCCACCGGCTCGACGACCAGCACACCAAGGTGATGCTGCAGATGGACTTCCATCCGGACAAGGTCACCGAGAAGGTCGGTGACAAGCTCGGGTTCGTGAAGCGGCAGACCAAGGGTGACCTCGAGCGCTTCAAGAAGTTCATCGAGGAGCGCGGCCAGGAGACCGGGGAATGGCGCGGCGTCGTCGTGTGACCGCCGCCCCCGGCTATCCGGCGGCAGCCGTACGGCACTCCGGATGGCCCCAGCCCTGATCGTTCTTGGCGATGGGTTCCCCGGCCGCGTACGGGCGTCCGCAGACGCAGCGGCCGGGGAACTTCGCCTTGATGGTCCGTGCGGAGCCGCCGCTCTTGCCGGACGCCTTGGCCCCACCGGGCCGCTTGCGCGGGCCGCGGGCCACGGGCGCGTCCGGTGCGGGCGGCGGCTCCGGCGAACCGAGACCGCTGCCCGCGGGCTCCTGCACGATCGCCGCCTGGCTGGCGGCGCGGTCGGCGAAGTCGTTGAGCCGGTCGCCGTCGACCTGGTGGGCGGGCACGTAGCGGAACTCGACCGAGCGGCCGTCGAGCAGTTCGTCGATGCGTACGACCAGATCCTGGTTGGCGACCGGCTTGCCGCCGGAGGTCTTCCAGCCGTTGCGCTTCCAGCCGGGCAGCCAGGTGGTGACCGCCTTCATGGCGTACTGCGAGTCCATCCGGATCTCGAGCGGTACGTCCGGGTCGGTCGACGCCAGCAGGCGTTCCAGCGCGGTCAGTTCGGCGACGTTGTTGGTGGCCTTGCCGAGCGGCCCCGCCTCCCAGCGGGAGGGAGTCTCCGACTCGTCCGCGACCACCCAGGCCCAGCCCGCCGGTCCCGGGTTTCCCTTCGAAGCCCCGTCGCACGCGGCCACCACACGTTCACCCATGCGCCCGATCATGCCATGGCCGCGCGGAGCGTTCGGACTCCGTTCAGGAGACGTCCGTGACCTGCGGCATGTCTCCCGAGGTCGTCGTGACGTCGATCACCGAGAAGCTCGCGCCCTGCGGGTCGCTGAGGGCGGCGAAGCGGCCGAAGGGGGTGTCCATCGGCCCGAAGCGGAGGACGCCGCCGAGCTTGGTCGCGCGGGCGACGGCGTCGTCGCAGTCGTCGACGGTGAAGTAGACGTTGATGTACGGCGGCACCTCGGGCGGGAACTCGTCCGTCATCTTCATACGGCCCAGGACCGTGTTGCCGTCGGCGTCGAACAGGCGGAAGTCGACCGCGTCGTCCTGCATCTGCTTGGCCGTGTACGGGAAGACGGCCGGGAAGAACGCGTCCGACTTCTCCGGCTCACGGGTGAAGACCTCGGCCCAGCAGAACGCGCCGGGCTGCTCGGGCGGCGCCTCGAAGCCCTCGTGGACGCCGGCCTGCCACACGCCGAAGACGACGCCGCTGGGGTCGCGGCCCAGGCACATGGTGCCGAAGTCGCCGACCTGCATCGGCTCCATCACCACCTCGCCGCCGTTGTCACGGATTTTGCCGGCGGTGGCGGCGGCGTCCGGCGACGCGAAGTACAGGCACCACTGCGAGTGCCCCTCCTGGCCGGACATCGGCGGTACGACGGCGGCGACGGCCTTGCCGTCCGCGTAGGCCTGCGTGTAGTTGCCGTACTCCGACGACGCCTCGCCGAAGGTCCAGCCCAGAACGTCGCCGTAGAAGCTCTTGGCTCCCTCCACGTCCCTGAACATCGCGTCGGCCCAACAGGGGGTTCCCTCAGGTTGTACGGCCATGGCTGCGGCCCTCTCCGAGTCGGTGGATGGTCCGTTTCCGGCTGTCCGCTTCCTCACGCTAGCCATCGCCTCGCCGGACCGCGCGTCGAACGGTCGGGTCCGTTTCGGAGTGGACAGAAGAGGGCGGCTTTCGACAGAACGTGACGAGATCTGCGGCGGGACGGGGAGCGGTTCGGCGGACGGAACGATGCGGGTGGGGTCGTCGGGGCGGGGCGGATACGCGCAGTACACGACCGTGTCGCGCCGTCTTCGCCCACGGGTGGGCCTGACGGCCTCGACGACGGCCCGCCTGCCGGGGCTGCAGGGCACGGCGGTCCGGCTCGCCGGCGGGGAGTGTGCTCGCGGCCCTCGCAGCGGTCCGGATCATCAAGCGAAGAGCACGGTGAGCGGCCGGCAGGCGGACCGGGCCGCCGACGGGCCAGAGGACCCCGAGACTCGCAGAGCGCTCCGGATCATGAGGCTCAGAGCACGAGCAACGACCGGCAGACGAACCGGCCCACCGACCGACTGCGCGCTCCGCGGCCCTCGCAGCCGTCCGGATCATCAAGCGGAGAGCACGGTGAGCGGCCGGCAGGCGGGACCGGGCCGCCGACGGGCACAGAAGACCCCGACGCTCGCAGAGCGCTCCGGATCATGAGGCTCAGAGCACGAGCAACGACCGGCAGACGAACCGGCCCACCGACCGACAGCGCGCTCCGCGGCCCTCGCAGCCGTCCGGATCATCAAGCAGAGAGCCCGGTGAGCGGCCGGCAGGCGGACCGGGCCGCCGACGGGCACAGAAGACCCCGACGCTCGCAGAGCGCTCCGGATCATGAGGCTCAGAGCACGAGCAACGACCGGCAGACGAACCGGCCCACCGACCGACAGCGCGCTCCGCGGCCCTCGCAGCCGTCCGGATCATCAAGCAGAGAGCCCGGTGAGCGGCCGGCAGGCGGGACCGGGCCGCCGACGGGCACAGAAGACCCCGACGCTCGCAGAGCGGTTCGGATCGGGAGGCTGAGAGCACGAGCAGCGGCCGGCAGACGATCCGGCTGCCGACCGACAGCTCGCTCCGCGGCCCTCGCAGCCGTCCGGATCGTCGGGCAGGGAGTGCGGGAAGTGGTTCGGGCGGCGGTCGGGCGGCCTGTGCGCCGGGGGCTCGGGCCGTGCGACCGGCGTGTGGTCATACGCTCGTTCGTCCTCTACCTCGTTCGGGGGTTTGCACCTCCCGGTCACCGAAGCCGCCCCGTTCGCGCCGTTACCGGCCGCCACCCCGGCTGTTTGGCTTGTTCCTGCGGCGCGCCCGGCACATCCGCCACGAAGCCGCCGCCACCAGGCTGCTGTCAGCACCGACCACTCCACTCGCCCCTGTTCACCCCCAGGGAGGGAATGTGTCCGCACCCGAAAGCGCCCCCGGACCCACCACCGACGACCCCGAGCCCATGGCGCCGCCCGTCGGCGACGGACAGCTCACCAGTCTCAGTACGCGGGCGGCACGTCAGCTCGCCACGACCACCAAGTCCGAACCGCAGATGCAGGCCATCACCTCGCGATGGCTGCTGAAGATGCTGCCGTGGACGGACGTCCGGGGCGGCGCCTACCGGGTCAACCGGCGCCTCCAGCTGCGGATCGGCCGAGGGCGGGTGCAGTTCGACCAGAACGGGGCCGACGACGTCAAGGTCATCCCCGAGACGCTCACCGAACTGCCGGCCCTGCGCGGCTACTCCGACACCGAGGCCCTGAGGGAGATCGCCTCCCGGTTCCGGGTGAAGGAGGTGCGGGCCGGCCAGATCCTCGTCGAGGCCGGCCAGCCCGTCACGGAGGCGTACCTGGTCGTGCACGGCAGGTTCACCCGGTTCGCCGTGGGCAAGTACGGCGAGGAGGAGGTCATCGGCGTCGTCACCGACGGCGAGGGCCTGGGCGACGAGGCCGTCGGCCGGGCCGACCCGCTGTGGCTGACCTCGGTGCGGGCGGAGACCGCCGGGGTGGTGCTGGCACTGTCCTGGGACGCGCTCACCGAGTTCACCGGCCGCACGCCGTCCCTGGCGACCCACCTGGAGGCCTACGCCGAGCGGCAGAACAGGCCGATGAACCGCAAGGGCGAGGCCGACGTACCGGTGCAGGCCGGTCACGTGGGCGAGCCGGTGCTGCCCGGCGGGTACGTGGACTACGAACTCGCCCCGCGCGAGTACGAGTTGTCGCTCACCCAGACCGTGCTGCGGGTCCACAGCCGGGTCGCCGACCTCTACAACGACCCGATGGACCAGACCCAGCAGCAACTCCGCCTGACCATCGAGGAGATCCGCGAACGCCAGGAGTGGGAGCTGGTCAACAACCGGGAGTTCGGGCTGCTCCACAACACCGACTACGGCCAGCGCATCAGCACCTTCTCCGGGCCGCCGACCCCGGACGACCTGGACGAGCTGCTCGCCATGCGCCGCAAGACCCGGCTCTTCCTCGCCCATCCGAAGGCCATCGCGGCGTTCTTCCGGCAGTGCAACCGGCGTGGTCTGGTGCCGGGAACCGTGAACGTGGAGGGGCACGAGGTGCCCGCCTGGCGCGGTGTGCCGCTCTTCCCGTGCGGCAAGATCCCGATCGGCCCGCAACACACCACCAGCATCATCGCGCTGCGCACCGGAGAGGCGGACCAGGGTGTCGTCGGCCTCTACCAGACCGGCATCCCCGAGGAGTACCAACCGGGCCTGAACGTACGGTTCATGGGCATCGACGGCACCGCGATCATCCGTTACCTCGTCACCGCCTACTACTCGCTGGCCATCCTCGTGCCCGACGCGGCGGGGATCCTGGAGAACGTGCAGATCGGACGGACGGCCGACTGACGGGGAGGAGCCTGCGAGGAGTACGTCAATGAGCTCACCCCCTGCATCGGGTTCCAACCTGCGCATTCCCGGCCCCCCGAGCCTCGCCCCCACGCCACGAGCCCGGCGTGGCGGCCCGGTCCCCGGTCTCAGGTACCGGCCCGCCGTCCCCGCCGACCCGGAGAAGGTGCGGGAGGTCGACGAGAGACTGGAGGCCTGGGCCCGCCGGCTCGACCTGTTCCCGCCGGCCTGGACGGGCGACTTCTCGGGGTTCCAGTTCGGCCGGGCCGTGGTGCTCCAGCATCCGGGCGCGGTGGATCTCGAACGCCTGACCGTCGCCGGCGAACTGCTGCTGGCCGAGAACCTCGTCGACAGCTGCTACTGCGAGGAGGACGAGGGCCGGGGCGCCTCCGCCCGCGGCCTCGGCGGCCGGCTGATCCTGGCCCAGTCGGCGATCGACCCCTTCCACGGCACCCCCGAGCTGGAGGAACAGTGGCGGGAGGGCGTCCAGGCCGACGGGCCGCTGCGCTCGTACCACTGGGCCCTGAAGGACTACGCCGCCTTCGCCACGCCCAGTCAGACGGACCGCTTCGTCCACGACATCGCCCGACTGCACCTCGGCTATCTCGCCGAGGCCGCCTGGTCGGAGATCCGGTACGTGCCCCGGGTCTGGGAGTACCTGGTGATGCGGCAGTTCAACAACTTCCGGCCCTGTCTGTCGATCGTCGACGCGGTGGACGGCTACGAACTGCCCGAAGCGGTCTACGCCCGCCCCGAGATACAGCGGATCACGGCGCTCGCGTGCAACGCCACCACGATCGTCAACGACCTGTACTCCTTCACCAAGGAGCTGGCGAGCGACCCGACCCACCTGAACCTGCCGCAGGTCATCGCCGCGGGCGAGGGGTGCGGGCTGAAGGCCGCCTATCTGAAGGCGGTGGAGATCCACAACCGGATCATGGACACCTTCGAGGAGGAGTCCGCGGCGCTGTCCGCCGGCTCGCCCCTCGTCGAGCGCTACGCCCGGAGCCTGGCTGCCTGGGTGTCCGGCAACCACGAGTGGCACGCCACCAACACCCATCGCTATCACCTGCCCAACTACTGGTAACACAGCCCGCCCTGACGTCTCGTCAGACGCACCACGAGGAGCCACCGTTGAAGACCGCCGACGCCGGCACCACGACAGCACTGGTGCCGACCCAGTCCACGTACCAGACCCGTGTCGCGGACTACTGGAACGCCGAGGAGAACCCGGTCAACCTCGAGCTCGGAAAGCTCGACGACCTCTACCACCACCACTACGGCCTCGGAGACGTCGACCGCTCCGTGCTCGACGACCCCGACCCCGTCCGACGGCGGGAGCGGATCACCGCGGAACTGCACCGCCTGGAACACGCGCAGGCCGAACTCCTCGCCGCCCACCTCGGCCCGCTGACCCCCGACGACCGCGTCTTCGACGCCGGCTGCGGGCGCGGCGGCGGCAGCGTCGTCGCCCATCTCAGGTACGGCTGCCGCACCGACGGCGTGACGATCTCCGCCAAGCAGGCCGAGTTCGCGAACGCCCAGGCCCGCAAGCGGGGCATCGACGACCGGGTGCGCTACCACCACCGCAACATGCTGGACACCGGCTTCCCGGCGGGTCAGTTCGCGGCATCGTGGAACAACGAGTCGACGATGTACGTCGAGCTCGACCTGCTGTTCGCCGAGCACGCCCGGCTGCTGCGCCGCGGCGGACGCTATGTGGTGATCACCGGCTGCTACAACGACACCTACGGGCAGGCCTCCCGCGAGGTCTCCCTCATCAACGCCCACTACATCTGCGACATCCACCCGCGCTCGGAGTACTTTCGCGCCATGGCGAGGAACCGGCTGGTGCCCGTCCACGTGGAAGATCTGACGGAGGCGGCCCTCCCGTACTGGGACCTGCGCAAGGAGGCGGACCACCTGGTCACGGGCATCGAGGACACCTTCCTGACCGCCTACCGGAACGGCAGCTTCCAGTACCTGCTGATCGCGGCCGACCGGGTGTGAGTCACGGTCGGACCTCGGCCGGTCCGGTGTCTTCCGCCCTGTGCCCGGCTGTGCTTGCCTGGGGAGCCGTTTCGTCGGCCGGGGCGGGGGTGCTCGTATGCGCAGGGTGTGGGCCGTGGGGATGCTGCTGGCCGGGCTGCTGCTCGGCGCGTGCACGGATCCGGCGTCCGGTCCGGAGGATGCGCCGCCCTCCCCCGACGTACCCGTCTCGTCCCCCGCCACCGAGCACCGGCGGCCGCCCGCCTCGCCGCGCGCACCGGCGAAGGCACCCACCGTGCTGTACCTGGGCGATTCCCTGGCGATGGAGAACCAGCGGGTGCTCGGCGAGGAGCTGCGCCGCGACCTGGGCGCGAAGTACACGAGCGCCCCCTACTCGGGGACCACGGTGTGCGACTACCTGGAGGGCACCGGGGCGCGGTCGCTCGTCCCCGACCGGGACAAGGCGGCCGCCCTGGTGCGGTCGCTGCACCCGGACTACGTGGTCCTGCAGTTCTGGGGCAACGCCTGGGGCTACACCTGGTGCATGGACGGGATCACCCACAACGCCTCGCCCACCGAGTACTTCGAGCGGTACGCCGCGGACGCCGAGCGGCTCACCGAGCAGATCGCGGCGGCCGGCGGGGCGAAGCGGCCGAAGATCGTGTGGGTGCTGCAGGGCCCGGACCCGATCACCCCCGACCGGGTACGGCGCGTGAACAGCCTCTACGAGGAGCAGGCCGCCGCCGCGGGCGACCTCGTCGCCGACGCGGGAAAGACGGTCAGCCCCGCCGGTGCCCGGCAGACCTGGGTCCAGTACCTGCCGTGCACCGCCTACGAGCACGACCACCCGGACTACTGCACCCAGCCCGACCGGGACCGCACCGCCCTCCACCTCGACAAGGACTACCTGCACTTCTGCCTGGCGCCCACGACGGCCACGCCGAAGCCCTGCCCGGTCCGCTCCCCCGGCATCCTGCGCATCGCCCGGGAGATCACGCGGGTGATCGGCGAACGAGCTCGGTCTCGATGAGCCGGTTGAGGTGACGGCGCGCGTCCTCGGTGCTCAGCGCGGGCACCTGGCGCAGCCGTTGCAGGGCGAGTCCGTCGGCGAGGGCGGAGAAGCGGACGGTGAAGCCGTCGAGGTCGTCGCCGGTGAACTCGCCCTCGGCGACGCCCCGTTCGGCCAGGGCGCGGATCTGCTGATGCCAGGCTTCGTACCGCTGGGCCTGTCCGCGCGCGAAGGCCTCGTCCGTACCCTGGTCGCCGGCGTTCCAGTAGTCGAACCACATCCGCCAGTGCCGGTCGGTGTCCTCGGTGAACAGGGCGTCGACCAGCAGCCGCAGCGCCTCGGCCGCGCTGGAGGCCTGCTCGGCGGTCTCGCTCAGCTCGGCGTAGTACCGCTCGATGTGCAGCACCATCGCCTCGGAGAGGATCTCCTGCACGCTGCCGAAGTGATAGGTGACGGTACCGACGGACACCCCGGCCGCGGCGGCCACGTCCCGCACCCCGACCGAGGCATAGCCGCGTTCGGCGATCAGCGGGACGGCCGCCTCGACGATGAGCCGTCGGCGCACCTCGGTGGGCTGGCGGGTACGGTCGGCGGCGGCGACGGCACGACGTGGGGACTTCGCGGCCTGGGAGGGCTTCGCGGCCGTCATCCGGACGTCCTCGGGGTGGTGCGGTGCCATGCGCGCTTGGCCACTGTCTCTCCGTTCGCCCGTGCTTCGACGCGACTGTCCATGATGAAGTCCGCGGCCGTGGCGCGCAGCTCCGTGCGCACCATGATCTCAGCGGCCCAGTCGGCGCTGTCCTCCCCGCGGTTCTGCTCGCGCCGCAGCCGGATGTGCCACTGCGACACGGCCTGCGCGGACAGCGGGTCGTCGCTGCGGATGCGGTAGGTCTCCTGTGCGCTCTCCTCGTACCGCAGTCCGTCCGGGTAGGTCCGGGATCCCCCGTAGTTGGGGTCGACCTCCAGCGTCCACTCGCCCTTCGCCACGTCGTGCGTGACGAGCCGCTCGGGAGCCGGGTCGGGGGGCCGGTCGTAGATGACGGCGAGCGGCGGGGCCTGTTCGGGTTCCTCGAAGCGGATCGGCGGGCCGTCGACGGCTTCCCGTACGGGGAGGAGTACGGCGCTCTCGGCGGGGACGACCCGCAGTTCGCCGCGCTGTCCGTGCGGCCACACCCACGGCCAGTACGCGTCGGAGACGGCGACGCGGACGCGGTGGCCGGGCGGGAAGGCGTAGCCGATGCCGTTGAGCTCGACCTCGACGTCCTCGTACGTCCCCGGGGTCCACTCGACGGCCCGGTCGCGGCCCTGCCTGCTCAGCAGGTTGAGCACGCCACGGCTGACCAGGGTGGACGAGCCGTCCGGGGCGACGTCGCAGAGCCGGGCGATGACGTGAGCCCGCGGGGTGGCGCTGTCCAGGCGGAGCCGTACGCGCGGGCGGCCGAGGATCTCGACGCGCTCGGCGAGGGGCTCCGAGTCGAAGCAGACCGAACGGCCGTCCTCCTCGCGCTGGTCCGGCGGCAGGTCGCTCGCGTTGCCGAACGGGAAGAAGCGGCCGGCGTCGAGGCCGGTGTGCTGCGGGGATCGTACGAGGACCGGGTGGGCGCTCGCACCCAAGGCCCGCTTCTCGAAGGTGACGTGCGGCGAGGGCCAGTCGGTCTCGCCGACCCAGCGGCCCGGCATCTCGTCGTACGAGGTGGCGGGCGGCACCGGGTCGTTGATCCAGGCGCGCAGGAGGGGCTCCTCCATGACGCCCGTGTCGGTGCCCTTCAGGTGCTGGTCCCACCAGCGCAGGGTCTCCTGGAGGAAGCCGATCGCGGGGCCCGGCGGGAGGCCCCGGTCGGGGTACTGGTGCGACCAGGGGCCGATCAGTCCCCGTACCCGGTCGGCGGGCAGGTGCTCGACGAGCCGGAGCACGGCGTCCCGGTAGGGGTCGTGCCAGCCGCCGACGGCGAGGACGGCCGCCTGCAGCGCCCCGTAGTCCTCGCAGACGCTTCCGTGCCGCCAGTAGGCGTCGCGCTGCTGGTGGTCCAGCCAGGTGTGCAGGAAGGGTTCGAGGGCGTCCAGGCGCTCGCGCCACATCGGCAGCCAGCGGTCGGCGCCGACGGTCGCCGGGTCCGGTGGGCGGGAGGCGAAGGCGAGCATGGTGCCGGCCCAGGCGGGCATGTCGATGCCGAGGACGGCGCCTCCGGTGTAGTGGACGTCGTTGTCGTAGCGGTCGTCGGTCGAGCAGACGGTGACGATCGCCTTCAGCGGTTCGGGGGCGAGCGCGGCGATCTGGAGCGCGTTGAAGCCGCCCCACGAGATGCCGAACATGCCGACCTTGCCGGTGCACCAGCGCTGCGCGGCAAGCCAGTCGACGACGTCGACACCGTCCGCGAGCTCCTGCGCGTCGTACTCGTCGCCGGGCGTGCCCTCGCTGTCGCCGTGGCCGCGGATGTCGACGCGGACGGAGGCGTAGCCGTGACCGGCGTACCAGGGGTGGCGCTGGGCGTCGCGCGGGGCGGTCCAGTCGCTCTTGCGGTACGGGAGGTACTCGAGCAGCGCGGGCACGGGGTCGGACTCGGCGTCGGCGGGCCGCCAGACGCGGGCGTGCAGCCGGGTCCTTCCGTCCCGGGTGGGGATCCAGACGTCCTCGCGGATCACCTGGCGCTCGAACTGCTCGCGGTACCTCACGAAACTCCTTCAGCGATCGGGGTGTTGACGGGGCTCCAGCGGCGGACGCGATGGCCGTCGCCGTGGTCGGTCCACAGGTCGTCCGGTGCGGCGGCGTCCTCCCACTCGGCGACGTCCTCGACGAACGGCTGCGCGTCGGGGTCGGGTTCGAGGGCGGCCGCCATCAGCTGCCGGGTGTAGGGGTGCCCGGGCGCGGCGAAGACGACTTCCGTCGGGCCTTCCTCGACGACCACGCCGTGCCGCAGGACGAGGACCCGGTCCGCCACGCCGCGTACGACGGCCAGGTCATGGCTGATGAACAGACAGGCGAGAGCGCGTTCCCGGCGCAGGTCGTCGAGCAGCCTGAGGACGTCGGCCTGCACGGAGACGTCGAGGGCGGTGGTGATCTCGTCGGCGATCAGCACGTCCGGCTCGCCCGCGAGCGCCCGGGCGATGCCGATGCGCTGCCGCTGACCGCCGGAGAGCTGCGCGGGCAGGCGGTCGGCGAGGGCCGGGTCGAGGCGCACGTCCGAGATGAGCTGCCGGGCGCGCTCGGCCGCGTCGGTACGACTGGTCGCGGTGCCGAAGAAGCGCAGGGGCCGTCGGACCGCTTCGCCCACCGAGCGGCGGGGGTTGAGCGAGGTGTCCGCGTTCTGGAAGACCAGCTGGACGCGGCGGCGCAGGGGCAGTGGCCTCTGGTGCGCGGGCGGGTTCAGGTCGCCGGCCTCGTGCGTCATGGTGCCGCCGGACGGGGTGCGCAGGCCCGCCAGTGTCCACGCGAGGGTCGACTTGCCGCTGCCCGACTCGCCGACGAGCGCGAGGACTTCACCGCGCCGGACGTCGAAGGAGACGCCGTGCACGGCGCGGGACCTGCCGTAGTCGATGGTGACGTCGCGCGCGCAGAGGACGACCGGGGCGTCTGCGGCCACGTCGGCCTTGGGCCTGACCTCCCGCTCCCCCGCCTCACCCACGAGCGCGAGCCCGGCGTCGTCGAGGCGCGGCACGCTCGCCAACAGCCTTCGGGTGTACGGGCCTTCGGGTGCGGCGAACAGCTTCCGCGTGGGCGCCGACTCGACCGCCCGGCCCGAGTGCAGCACGGTCACCTCGTCGGCCAGGTGCGCGACCACGCCCAGGTCGTGGCTCACCAGCAGGGCCGCCAGGCCGAGTTCGTCACGCAGTGCGGCGATCAGGTCGAGGACGCTGCGCTGGGTGACGACGTCCAGGCCGGTGGTCGGCTCGTCGAGGACCAGGAGCTTCGGGCGGGCCGCGACGGCCATGGCGATGGCGACGCGCTGCTGCTGGCCGCCGGACAGCTCGTGCGGGTAGCGGCGGGCCAGCTCGGCGGGGCGGGGCAGCCGGACCTGTTCGAGCAGCTCGACGACGGGGACATCACCGCCGACCTCCTCGATCTGCTTCCCGATCCGCATCGAGGGGGTGAGCGCATGCCCCGCGTTCTGGGCGACCATCGCGACGGTCCCGCCGCGCAGGCGCCGCAACTCCCGTGCGGGAAGCGCGAAGACCTCGCGGCCGTCCACGCGGACCGAGCCCCCGGTGATGCGGGAGCCGTGCCGCAGATGCCCCAGCAGGGTCGCGGCGACGGTCGACTTGCCGCTGCCGGACTCGCCGACGAGGGCGAGCGTCCGCCCCTCGGCGACCTCCAGGGACACCTCGCGCACCACGGGCACGTCCCGGCCGCCCGAACGGTAAGCCACCGACAGGGAGTTCACGGCAACGATCGAGGCCATCAGGAGCCCTCCCTGATCCGGTCCACGCCCCACGCCTTGGACAGGCCGTCGGCCGCGAGGTTGAGCCCGACCACGAGCGTGGCCAGGGCGATGATCGGCGCGAGGCTCGCCATCGGGACGACGGTGATGGCGGTGCGGTTCTCGGCGACCATCAGACCCCAGTCGGGGGTCGGCGGGTCGGCGCCGAAGCCGAGGAAGGACAGCGAGGAGATCAGCAGCACGACCCAGGAGGCCCGCATGGCGAACTCGACGTACACCACGTCCGTGATGTTGGGCAGGATCTCCCGGCGCAGGATCGACCAGGTGCTCTCCCCGCGGGCGCGGGCGGCGGTCACGTAGTCGGCGGGCACCACCGCGAGGGCGGCGCCGCGCACGACGCGCACGACCTGAGGGACGTACACGACGGCGACGGCGAGGACGATGACGGCCGGGCCGGTGCCGAGCGCGGTCACGACGACGAGCAGCGCCAGGACGGAGGGCACGGACAGCACGGCGTCCAGGATCCGTCCGAGCACGTCGTCGAACAGGCCGGCGCGCAGTGCGACCGCGCAGCCGACCACCGTGCCGAGGGCGACGGTCAGCACGGTCGCGGCGACGGACACGCCGAGCGCGTACCGGCCGCCGTACAGCACGCGCGCCAGGACGTCACGGCCGTACTGGTCGGTGCCCGCCCAGTGTTGCGGGCTCGGGCCGAGCAGTGCCTGCGCGGGGTCGTTGGCGATGGGGTCGTAGGAGGTGAGGAGCGGGGCCAGCAGGGCGATCACGACGTGTACGGCGACGACGGCGAGGCCGAGGACGGCGGTGCGCGAGGTGCGCAGGGTGCGCCAGGCGCGTGCGGCCGCCGGGGCTGCGGCGAGCGTGGTCATCGGGTCCTCCCGCGCGTGCGGAGCTTGGGGTCGAGGGCCATCGCGCCGAGGTCGGCGGCGAGGTTGCAGACGACGTAGACGACCGCGCTGATCAGGGCGATGGCCTGGATGACGGGCAGGTCCCGGTTCTGCACCGAGGAGAGCATCAGCTTGCCGATGCCGGGGTAGTTGAAGACGTTCTCGACGACGGCGACGCCGCCCGCGAGCCAGGCGACGTTGAGGGCGATAACGTGCAGGGTGGGCAGCAGAGCGCTCGGCAGGGCGTGCCGGGTGACGACCCTCCAGGTCGACAGGCCCTTCAGCCGGGCGGTCGTGACGAACTCGCCCGCCATCACGTCGATCACCGAGGTACGGGTCATGCGGACGATGTACGCGGCCATGACCACGGCGAGCGCGAGGGCGGGGAGCCAGACGGCGGGCAGGAGTTGGCCGACGGTGGCGTCCGGGCCGTAGAGGACGACCGCGGGGAACCACGGCAGCGCCACCGAGAAGCACAGCACCAGCACGGTCGCCACGACGAACTCGGGGACGCTCATGCCGACGAGGCTCGCGGTCGAGATGACGTGGTCGGGCCAGCGGTCGCGGTACAGGCCCGCGAGGATGCCGAGGACGACCGATCCGGTGACGGCGAAGAGGACGGTCACGAGGGCTATCAGCGCGGAGTTGCCGAGGTACGACGCCACCTCGCCGCCCACCGGCCGGCTGGAGACGAGGGAGGTACCGAAGTCGCCGTGCGTGGCGCCCGCGATCCAGTCGGCGTAGCGCTCCCAGGCGGGCCGGTCGAGCCCGAGCTGCCCCCGCAGTGCGGCGACGGCGTCCGGGGTGGCGTCCTTGCCGAGGACCTGGGTGGCGACGTCACCGGGCAGGGCCTGAACGGCGAGGAAGACCAGCACGGAGGAGAGGAAGAGCGTGCCGAGGGCGGCCGCGATCCGGCGGGCCAGGAAGGAGAGCATCCTCAGGCTCCCTTCAGGCCGATGCCGAGGTAGTCGAACTCGAAGCCGTGCTCGGCGTATCCGCGCACCTTGCGCGAGATCCCGACGAGCCGGTCGGCGAACATCGGGGTCATCGCCCCGCCCTTCTCGATCACCATCGTCTGCGCCTCGCCGTACAGCTCGCGGCGCCGCGTGTCGTCCGTCTCGGCGCGCGCCCGGTCCAGGAGGGCGTCGAAGTCCTTGTCGGACCAGGCTGTTTCGTTGTACGAGGAGCCGCTGCGGAAGATCTGGGTGAAGAGCTGGTCGACGGGTCGGCCGGTGAACCAGTAGGTGGCCATCAGGGGCTTCTTCATCCAGATCTGCGTGTAGTACGAGTCCGCCGACGCCGTCTTGACCCGGATGCGGATGCCGGCCCGTCTGGCCGAGTCCTGGTAGGCGAGGGCCATGGGCGTGAACAGCGGGTCGTAGGAGGAGGTGTGGAGGTCGACGGCGAGGCCCTCCTGGCCCGCCTTCTTGAGCAGGTGACGCGCCTGTTCCGGGTCGTGCTTCGGGTGCGCGGGGATGTGGACCGGGTCGCTCGGCGGCACGGGGTTGTCCCAGCCTGCGGTGCCCGCGCCCTGGAGGGCGACCTTGACGACGTGCTCGGGGTCGTAGGCGAGCTTCATGGCCTGCCGTACCCGGACGTCGGTGAAGGGCTTCTCCGTGGTGAGCATCGGCAGGACGTACCACTGGGCGTTCTTCACGCGCGCGATGGTGGCCCGGTCGGAGGCGGCGACCACCCGGGCGGTCGCGAAGTCGAGGTTGGTCTGGGAGAGCAGGTCCACCTGGCCCGCGAGCAGGGCGTTCGAGCGGGCCGACATGTCGGCGACCGAGTAGAAGGCGATGGCGTCGAGGACGGGAGCGCCCGCCCAGTGGTCCCGGTACGCGGTGACCCGGCCGGGTCCGGCGGGCGCGAAGGACTCCAGCTGGAAGGGGCCGGTGCCGATGCCGGTGCGGCCGATCGACTTCGCGCTGCCGTCCGGGACGACGTAGCAGTTGTAGTGCGTGAGGAGGCTCGGGAACTCGGCGTTCGGGGACTTGAGCGGGACGACGAGGGTGTGGGCGTCGGGGGTGCGCAGCCGCTCCGGGTCGACGAGCGGGGCGAGTACGGCGGCCTGCGGGGACGCCGTCGCCTTGTCGAGGATGTGGCGGAGCGTGTAGACCGCGTCGGCGGCGGTGAAGGGGCGGCCGTGGTGGAAGGTGACGCCCTTGCGGAGCCGGAAGGTCCAGGTGCGGGCCGTGCTGTCGGGCTCCCAGGACTCGGCCAGGTCGGGGGCGAGCTCGCCGTTCGCGTCGACGCGGACCAGCCGGTTGTAGAGGGCGCCCAGGTATTCGTACGCCGACAGGGCGCTCGCCGGGTCCAGGGTCTCGGCGTCGGAGGCGGGCGGCCGGGCGATGCGCAGGGTGCCGCCGCGGTCGGGGGCGCCCTTCGCCGCGGCGGCCGGCAGGACGGGGGTGGACGCGACGCCTGTGCAGCCGGACAGCAGCGAGGCCGCGCCCGCGGCCAGTACCGACCGCCGTCCCGGATGGTGGATGTCGGACATGGACCGACCGACCCTCTCGCTATTCGTTCAGCGGAACGATTGAGTGAAGTGCGTGAACGATAACGAGAGGGTGGTCCGGCGCCAACCCGTGGGGCGCGGAAATTAACCTCGGGAAACCGAGTGGTTACGCGGGCCGCAGCGACGCGGGTGCGTCACTCGCCCGCGTAGGCCTTGTCCAGGGCAGCGATGTCGAACTTGGTCATCGCCATGAACGCCTTGGTCACGCGGGCCGCCTTCGCCGGGTCCGGGTCGGAGATCATGTCGACGAGCCGGTCCGGGACGACCTGCCAGGACACCCCGTACTTGTCCTTGAGCCAGCCGCATGGGCCGGGCTCGCCGCCGTTCTCGGTGAGCTTGGCCCAGTAGTAGTCGATCTCCTCCTGGTTCTCGCAGAAGATCATGAAGGAGACCGCCTCGGTGAACTTGAACTCGGGGCCGCCGTTGAGTGCGAGGAACTTGTGGCCGTTGGCCGTGAACTCGACGGTCAGCACGGTGCCGGCGGGCTGGGGCGCGCCCTCGGGGTAGTGCATGACCCTGCCGACGCTGGAGTTCTTGAAGACCGAGACGTAGTAGTGGGCGGCCTCCTCGGCCTGGCCGTCGAACCAGAGACACGTGGTGAAACCGTCGGTTGCCATGGGTACCTCCTGGGCGTGCGGAAAGCTGTCACCTGTGTCGACCGATCCTCACCCCGGAACTCATCGGCCGGGCCGCCGGTTAATCCAGGTGGCCGATACACCGTTCGGAACTAGCATCGCGGCCATGACGTCTTCACCCGCTCACCGCGGCATCCAGCCCTTCCGTGTCGACATACCGCAGAGCGATCTGGACGACCTGCACGACCGCCTGGACCGGACCCGGTGGCCGGACGAGCTGCCAGGGGTGGGCTGGGCGTACGGAGTTCCGTCGGACTACCTGCGCGACCTGGTGCGGTACTGGCGGCACACGTACGACTGGCGGGCGGCCGAGGCGCGGCTGAACGCGTGGCCGCAGTTCACGACCGAGATCGACGGCGCGCACGTGCACTTCGCACACATCCGCTCCCCCGAGCCCGACGCCACCCCGCTGATCATCACGCACGGCTGGCCGGGCTCGATCGTCGAGTTCCTCGATGTCGTGGGCCCTCTGACGGACCCGGCCGCGCACGGCGGTGACCCCGCCGACGCCTTCCACGTCGTGCTGCCGAGCATCCCCGGCTTCGGGTTCTCCGGGCCCACCCGGGACACCGGCTGGGAGGCGCGCCGGATCGCCGACGCGTGGGTCGAGCTGATGACGCGCCTCGGCTACGAGCGGTTCGGCGCCCAGGGCGGCGACTGGGGCGCCGGCATCTCCCGCGAACTGGGCCGCGTCCACCCCGACCGGGTCATCGGCATCCACCTCAACCTGCTGCCCGGCGGGCAGGCGGCCACCGAGCCGACCCCCGAGGAGCTGGCGGCGCTGAGCCCCGGGGAACGCGAGCGGACGCTCCTCTCGTGGCGCAGGTGGGCCGAATGGTCGCGCGAGGGCACGGGCTACTACGGCATCCAGCACACCCGCCCGCAGACCCTGTCCTACGCGCTCACCGACTCGCCGGTCGGCCAACTCGCCTGGATCGTCGAGAAGTTCCGGGAGTGGACCGACTCCGAGGAGCTGCCCGAGGAGGCCGTCGACCGGGACCTGATGCTGACGAACGTGATGCTGTACTGGCTGACGGGCACGGCGGGTTCGTCCGCCCGGATCTACTACGAGCGCGCCCACACCGAGGGAGACCGGGTCGCCGCCCCGAACAAGCCCTCGACCGCCCCGACCGCGGTGGCGTCCTTCCCCGGCGATCCGCAGATCCCGCTGCGCCACAAGGCGGAGCGGACGGAGAACATCGTGCGCTGGACGGAGTTCGACCGGGGCGGGCACTTCGCGGCGATGGAGGAGCCGGACCTGCTGGTGGGCGACGTGCGGGCGTTCTTCCGGCAGCTGCGCGAGAAGGGCGACGGCTGACGCGGTAGGGGCCCAGGACCTGTCCGGCGGATCATGCCGCAGACGCGGGGCTTGGCACGCCGATCTGCGGCGTTGTCGTCGGTTGCCGACTCCCCCACGCTCGAACAACCTCGCGCGGGGGCCCTCATCGCGTCGACGCCCTCCTCCGCCTCGCAGCTCGACGCACCAAGCCCCGCTCACCCGCGTCGATGAGGCGCCGTCGATTTCCTGTGACCTGATCCGCCGGACAGGCCCTCGACCGCCCGCTCTGCCCGCAGCGAATCTGCCGCGGGCAGAGAATCCGCATTCCGGCCTCGTCCGGGGCCAAGAGTGGAGTCGACGGCATCCCCGCCACCACGAGGAGAACCGATGACTCCACGCACCATGCTCGCTCCGCGGGCCGAGGAAGGCGACACCGCGCCCACGCGCTTCGACGACCACCTGGCCGCCCAGTTGCTCGCGCAGCGCATCGTCCTGCTGGGCACCCAGGTCGACGAGGTCTCCGCGAACCGGGTCTGCGCCCAACTGCTGATCCTGTCCGCGGAGGACCCGCGCACCGACATCAGCCTGTACGTCAACAGCCCGGGCGGTTCCGTGCACGCGGGCCTGGCCATCTACGACACGATGCGGCTGATCCCGAACGACGTGTCCACGCTCGCCATGGGCTTCGCCGCGAGCATGGGCCAGTTCCTGCTGAGCGTGGGCACCCCCGGCAAGCGCTACGCGCTCCCCAACGCGCGGATCATGATGCACCAGCCGTCGGCGGGCATCGGCGGCACCACCGCGGACATCGAGATCCAGGCGGAGAACCTGGAACAACTGAAGCGGACCATGGAGCGGATCACCGCGGAGCACACCGGGCAGAGCCCGGAGACCATCTCCCGGGACGGCGACCGCGACCGCTGGTTCACGGCCGAGCAGGCCAGGGAGTACGGCATGGTCGACCGGGTCGTGGAGTCCTTCGCGGACGTCCGCCCGGGCGCCTCGAAGCGACGGATGGGGCTGTGACCATGGGGACCTACACGATTCCGAACGTCGTCGAGCGGACCCCGCAGGGCGAGCGGTCCTACGACGTCTTCAGCCGGCTGCTGTCGGAGCGGATCATCTTCCTCGGCACCCAGATCGACGACGGCGTGGCGAACGTCGTCATCGCGCAACTCCTCCATCTGGAGTCGTCGGCCCCGGAGAACGAGATCGCGATCTACATCAACTCCCCCGGCGGCTCGTTCACTTCGCTGATGGCGATCTACGACACGATGACGTACGTCCAAGCGCCGATCTCGACCGTCTGCGTCGGCCAGGCGGCCTCCACGGCGGCCGTACTGCTGGCCGGCGGGGATGCCGGGCGGCGGATCGTCCTCGAGCACGCACGCGTGCTGCTCGGGCAGCCGGCCAGCGGCGGACAGCGGGGCACGGTGTCCGATCTCGCGCTGCAGGCCAAGGAGATGGTGCGGATCCGCTCCCAGGTGGAGGAGGTCCTGGCGCGGCACACGCACCACGACATCGCGAAGCTGCGCGCGGACATGGACCGGGACAAGGTGTTCACCGCCGAGGAGGCGGTGGCGTACGGGCTCGCCGACCAGGTGCTGAGCCGGCGCCTCGTGACGGTCTGAGGCGCCGGCCGCGGGCTTCGTCAGGCGGCCAGGCAGAGCCCGTTGTACGGCGCCGTGGAGCGGCCGTGGCTCCTGACGGACCGGGGCGTCGTTCGCCGGACGAGCTCGCCCTGCGCCAGGGACAGCAGGTCGCCGAGGCCCAGGCCCAGGGCGCCGGCGGCGGCCGCGAGGACCTCCGAGGAGGCTTCCTTGCGGCCGCGCTCCACCTCGGAGAGGTACGGCATGGAAATCCTGGCCGTATCGGCGACGTCCTTGAGCGTGCGTTCCTGGGCGAGGCGTTCGCGCCGCAGGACGTCTCCGACGAGGTCGCGCAAGAGGGGTTCCTTGGCGGCGGGCTCGGGAGGGGCGGTGACGGGGCGTTCGGACACTGGGCCGGTGGTCCCGGGGCGCGCGGCGGGCGGGCGCAGGGGGATCACGCGGGCTTGGTTCGGCGCTTGGCTGCTCACCTCTTCAGACTAGATTTCCTGGACGTGAGGGGAAGGGGTCGGCATTCTGCCCTGGGTGGAATCGCGGCGGCCAAGGGGCGTGGGAACAGTGCTACGAGAGACGTTCAACGAGGTCGCGGAGCTGTACGACCGGGCGCGGCCCCGCTATCCCCGCGCCCTCGTCGACGAGTTGGCGCGCGCCGCGGGCCTCGGGCCGGACAGCCGGGTCCTGGAGGTGGCCCCGGGGACCGGCCAACTCACCGTCCCGCTGGCGGAGTTCGGCTGCCGGGTCACGGGAGTGGAGCTGGGGCCCGCCATGGCGGCCGTGGCCCGGCGGCGGCTGCGGGAGTTTCCCCTGGCCGACGTGGAGGTGGCGGACTTCGAGCACTGGCCGCTGCCGCCCCGGCCGTTCGACCTGGTGGTGTGCGCCACCGCGTTCCACTGGCTCGACCCGGCCGTGCGCCTGCGGAAGCCGGCGGACGCGCTGCGCCCCGGAGGCCGGCTCGCGGTCGTCACCACCGAGCACGTGGCGGGCGGCAGCACGGACTTCTTCGCGCAGGCCCAGCGCTGCTACGAACGCTGGGACCCGGCCACCCCGCCCGGACTGCGACTGCAGGACGAGTCGGAGATCGCCACGGACACGGCAGAGTGGGAACGCGGCGGGCGCTTCGGGCACGTCGTGGCCACCCGGTACCTCCAGGACATCACGTACTCCGCCGACGGGTACATCGACGTACTGCTCACCTACTCGGGCCACCGCGCGCTCGACGAGGCCCGTCGGGACGGCCTCCTGACCTGTGTCCGGGATCTGATCGAAAGCCGGCACGGCGGCAGCGTCACCAAGCGCTACCTGCACGAGCTGATCGTCGCCACCCGTACCTGAGCTGAATCCGCGGCCGCACCGCCACCGGTTTTTCGCCGCATGGACACAGAACAGGCATGCGCCGTCACAGCCCGGGTACGTGCCAGGAAGGACCTGCTCGGCGGTCGGCGTGCATACGTCACCGCTGTCCGGGTACTCGCAGCCGACGAGCGCTGAGCAGGACCCGAAGACAACCGAGGCCGAAGAGGCAGACGTCGAGCCGTGACTTTCGTGGGAGAGGTAATGGACACCGCCGTGATCCGGTCGGAGGCACAGGTCGTCGAGGAGACCGCCGGGACCAGGACGACGGGTGACGGACCGCTGCCGGGAGTCGAGAATCCGCGGACCGTGGCTCCGCGCGACGCGCGAGAGCTGTCCCGCCAGTTCTTCCAGCGCCTGACCGAACTCGAGGAAGGCACGCACGAATACCAGTACGCACGCAACACCCTCATTGAGATGAACATGTCTCTCGTGCGGTTCGCGGCCGGCCGGTTCCGCGGCCGCGGGGACGACATGGAGGACATCGTCCAGACCGGGATGATCGGTCTGATCAAGGCCATCGACCGCTTCGAACTGGCGCGTGAGGTCGAGTTCACGTCGTTCGCGCTGCCCTACATCGTGGGTGAGATCAAGCGGTTCTTCCGTGACACCACCTGGGCGGTGCACGTGCCGCGCCGGCTCCAGGAGCTGCGCGTGGAGCTGGCCAAGGCCCGCGAGGAACTCGCCAGCCGCCTGGACCGCGAGCCGACCGTCGCCGAGCTCGCCACCCTGATGAACATCGCCGAGAGCGAGGTCGTCGAGGCGCAGATCGCCTCCAACGGCTACAACTCCTCGTCCTTGGACGCCGCGCTGACGGGTGACGGCCCCGAGGGCGGCGAGTCGGTCCTCGCCGACTTCATCGGCGTGGAGGAGGACGGGCTGCGGCTCGTGGAGGACTTCCAGTCGCTGGCTCCGCTCATGGCGGAACTGAGCGAACGCGACCGGCAGATCATCCATATGCGGTTCGTGGAGGAGGCCACCCAGGCGGAGATCGGCGAACGCCTCGGCTGCTCCCAGATGCATGTGTCGCGGCTGATCAAGCGGATCATCATGCGGCTGCGCCAGGGCATGCTGGGGGAGCTGGGCTGCGCCTGACCCCGACACACCGCGCAGCGGGTGCCGCCCCACAGGCAGGAATCAGGAGCGGAGCGGCACCCGCGACGGGCGGCTCAGTGCGTCACTCGGTACCCAGGTCCACGACGGCGCGTACGCGCTTGCCGACCGGCACCCGTTCGACGGCGAGGTCGGTCGCGAGCACGTGGACTATCTCCAGGCCGTGCCGGCCGACGCGTTCCGGGTCCTTGGGGAAACGCCGGGGCAGCGCGGCGCTGCTGTCGTAGACGATCACCGCCACCGCCGCGTCCGTGCCCTCCAGCTCCAGGATGTACGGCCCGTTGCTGTGCCGGTCGGCGTTGGTGACCAGTTCGCTCACCACGAGGAGCACCGCGTCCTCGGCCCGGCTCTCGACTTCGGCGCACCACTCGGTCCTGAGCTGCTCGATGAAGCCCGCGGCGAAGGACCTCGCCTCGGCTATGCAACCCGGTTCGCCCGTGTAGTGCGCCGCCCGCCGTAGCGGTTCCACGGGCACGTCGAAACCAGTCGGTACCACTGCCCCGTCCAGATGCTCGATCATGCGTTTCTCTCTCGGAAGCCGGACTGGCCGGACGCTGCTGCACCAGTGCTCGTACCCCGAGCCGCGCGCCCCAGTCCCCCAGTCCCCGTGACGGCGCTTACGCCCTCGTCGAACAACCCGGACGGGTCACAGCGCCGGGGAGGTCGTAGCCGATCCGAGGGACGCGGGCTATGTCGTCGGGTCGGAGGTCAGAGGGGGCTGCGGAGGCGAGGACTCGGGCGACGGCGGCTCGGTCGTGTCCGGGTCGAGGGTGGGCGGTTCGGAGCTCGAGGACGGCGAGGACGGGGCGGTCGACGTCGAAGTCGACGGGCACGGAGTCTCCGCACCGGTGGGCGTCCGCGTGCTGTCGGCGGAGAGGGAGACGCACGGCGGCGGGGAGCCGGTCGTCGGGGACGTCGGCGTGGACACGCTCACGGACGGAGTGGGGTGGCGCGCCGGCGGGTCGGTCTTCTTGTCCTTCTCTCCGGTGTCGCCGCGGGGCCGGGAGAACCAGTCGCCGCGGTCGGGGTCGTAGACCACGAAGATGTTGACGACCTGCACCGAGGGGGTGACCACGACCACGTTCGAGGGCTGGTACGACGGCCAGGAGTCTCCGGTGCGGCGAGGCGTGGTCTGCTGGGCGACGGGCGGGGTGAGCGGGTTGCCGCAGGCGCAGCGGACCCGGGGCACTCCGTGGCCGTCGACGAGGACGGCGGTGCCGGACTGCAGGACGGCCTGGTAGCCGGTGGCGGCGCCGTCGCGGTAGCCGTGGTTGGTGACGCGGGTGTCCATGCGCAGTTGCAGGGGGGTGAGGGAGCGGAGGTAGGCCGGGACCTCGGCCGGGTCGGCGCCGGCGACGGAAGCGAACGCCCGGTTCTTCTCCGGGGCCCCCTGGAGGGCGGTGATCTGCTTCTCCACGTCGCAGCTGGCGACCTTGCGGGTGCCGCCGTAGAGGCCGGGCGCCCCGCCGTCGACGCCGCGCACCGCGTTGGCGGGGGCCGACTCGGTGGTCGGTGAGGCCGAGAGCGGCGGGGCGGAGCTGTCCGTCGCCGTGGACTCGGTGAAGGGGTCGGGGCCGGACTTGCCGGCGGCCTGCAGGAAGACCTCGCCGCCCTTGGCCGAGCCGCCGCCGTCGGACCGGGTGAAGACGACGGTGAGGACCACGGCGGCCACGACCAGGCCGGCGAGGATCGCGACCCGCGGGACGGACCGCCACCAGGGGCGGCCCGGTTCCGGCGCGTGTGCTCCACCGCTGCCCGGGGGCTGTGAGGGCGGGCCCGAGGGCGGCTGGGAGGGACCCGACAGCGGGCCGGAGGGGGGTCCTGTGGGGCGGCCGGAGGACGGCGGTTCGACACTCACGAGCTCTTCTTCCCTACGAGGGATTCCAGCGGCTTCATCAGGCTTTTTCAGCTGATTTCCGCAACATCACCATTGTGTGCTCCGATCCCGTGCCTCCCGCAAGCCGACGCGGACGGCCCTCCCGGCAGGCGCGTCCCCCGGGCGCTGCTTAGCGTGGCAGGGTGAGTGTCCGAACCCGCTCCGACCAGGCAGTCCTCGCCCGCCACGGCTGGGTGCAGGCGGTGGCCACGGTCCTGGGCGCGCTGATCGCCATGGGGATGGTCGCCGCGCTGGGGCTGTGGGCGGCCGGTGCGGCGGACCTTCCGGACAACGCGTTCCCCCGGGTGGTGGCGGCGACCGTCGTCACGGCCGTCGGCGGCACGATCGAGCTGTCGGGGAACGCCGGCGGGCTCGCCGACACGAACGCGGGGCTCACCGTGATCCCGCTCTCGGTCACGCTCGTCGGGGCGCTGGTGCTCGGCGCGGGCTTTCTGCGGCCGCTGCGGCACCGGGCGGTCACGGGTGCCGGGGAGCTGGCCGGGTGGGCGGCGCGGATCGCCGTACTGTGGCTGCTCGCGCTCCTGGGGCTGGCACTGGCGGCCCGCCAGACGTTCCAGCTCTCCCTCGGGGAGGGCACGCTGAGCGATCTCGGCGAGCTGTTCGGTGTGTCGCCGGAGGTCGGTTTCACCACGGACGTGCCACCGACCCTGTTCTTCGGGCTGCTGTGGCTGGCGGGAGTGCTGGTGGTGGCCCTGGCGGTCTCGCGCGGGGCGCCGCTGCCGGCCCGGCTGCTGCGGTTCCAGGCGTCGGTGCGGCCGGCCGCGTACGCCATGGTCGTGCTGCTGCTGGCCTACGTCGTCCTCGGTGTCCTCATCGCCCTGGTCGTCGCGGCGACGCGAGGCCATGCGGTGGAGACGCTCGCGGTGATCCTGCTCGGCATCCCCAACCTGGTCTGGCTCGCTCTCACGATCGGTCTCGGGGCCACCTGGAACGGCCGGGTGGAGGGGCCCTTCGGGCTGCCGATGCCGCACGTCCTCGACGAGGTGCTGCGCTCCTCGGACACCGCCACGCTCAATCTGAGCACGCTCGCCGAGCACGACGGCAGGGTGTGGTGGCTCGTCGTCGTGGACGCCGTGCTGCTGCTGGCCGCCGCCTTCGTCATGGCGGCCCGCTCACCGGCCCGGATGCGCGCCTGGCAGCACGCCGTGCACATGGCGGTGGCCCTCGCGCTCACGGTGCTCATGATCTGCCTCGTCGGCCGCATCTCCGCGCACTACGGCCTGTCCGTCCTCGGCATCGGTGACCTCGGCGGCGACTTGGGCGGCGACCTGTTCCTGAAACCCGAACTGTGGGCGGCGGTCGGCCTGGCCCTGCTGTGGGGGCTGGTCACCGGGTTCCTGGGCGGGCTGCTGGCCACGCCGGTCCGGCGGCGGGGCATCGCCGGAAACGGCTCGCAACGGTGACGTCGAGTAGGTAACGTGCGCCCGGTCGAAGAAGGGCAGGGCATGACACTGGCACTCGAAGACCGCCTGGCCGTCACCGAGTTGATCGCACTGCACGGGCACCTGATGGACGCCGGGGAGCTGGAGCGCTCGGGGGAGCTCTACACCCCGGACGTCGTCTACGACCTGTCCGACTTCGGCCAGGGCGAGGTCACCGGCATCGCCGCCC
Source organism: Streptomyces sp. a15 (assembly GCF_059026085.1). Classification (NCBI taxonomy): domain Bacteria; kingdom Bacillati; phylum Actinomycetota; class Actinomycetes; order Kitasatosporales; family Streptomycetaceae; genus Streptomyces; species Streptomyces sp. A15. The sequence goes on from NZ_JBWLKM010000017.1 coordinate 101,698, forward strand.
TCACGGCGGCGGCCCTGGCTCTCGGCGCGGCGAACCCCGTCGCGCACCACGTCACCAACGTGGTGATCGAAGAGGCGGCCGGGGACCGGGTGCGGGCTCGGTCCAAGGGGCTGGCCGTGATGGCGGACGGCTCGTGCGGATCCGTGACGTACGAGGACACCGTGGTGCGCGTCGCCGACGGCTGGCGTATCAGCCACCGCAGGGTGCTGGCGCGGCGCGTGCCGCTGAACGGGCTCGGTCAGGGCTGACGGCCTACCGCTTCCCGAAGACCGGTTCGGCCCACCGTGGCGGGGGCTTCGGCCGGTCCTGATCCGGTGCCACGACACTCGGGACGACCTCTGTCGGCGGGTGGCCGACCGCCGGGGCGCCGCGCAGGGCCGCGACGAAGGCGAGGCAGGAGTCGTAGCGGTCGTCGGGGCTCTTGGCCAGGGCCTTGGCGAACACGGTGTCGAGGTACGGGGCGAGGTCGGAGCGGGACTCGGTCAACGGGGGCGGTTCGTCGTACTGGTGGGCCCACAGCAGGGCCATGTCGTCGTCGCGGCGGAAGGGCGGGCGGCCCGCGAGGGTCTCGTAGACGACGCAGGCGAAGCCGTAGACGTCGCAGCGGCCGTCGACGGGGCGGCCGGAGATCTGCTCGGGGGCCACGTAGTCGAGCGTGCCGACGAACTGGCCGACCGTGGTGAAGCCTGTCAGGGACAGGGACTTCTTCGTCAGGCCGAAGTCGGTGAGGTAAACGTGCTCGGGGTGGTCGGTGTCGGTGCCGCGGGCCACCAGGATGTTGCCGGGTTTGACGTCGCGGTGGACCAGGCCGTGCTCGTGGGCCGCGTCCAGCGCGGAGCCGACCTGGGCGGCGATGCGGACGGCGGTCGCCAGCGGCAGGGGGCCGTCGCGGTCCAGGAGGTGGCGCAGGTCACTGCCGGGGACGTAGCGCATCGCGATGTACAGGACGCCGTCCGTCTCGCCCGCCTCGAAGACCGGCACGATGTTCGGGTGGTCGATCGCGGCGGCCACATGGGACTCGTGGGTGAAGCGGCGGCGGAAGGTGTCGTTGCGGGCGAGTTCGGGGGCGAGCAGTTTGAGGGCGACGGTCCGGTCCAGGCGCAGGTCCCGGGCGCGGTAGACGACGGCCATGCCGCCGCGGCCGATCTCGTGCTCGATGCGGTAGCTCGCGACCTGCTTGCCGATCAGCTCGGAGGGCCGGCCGGAGAAGAGGCTCGCCTCACGCGCCATCGGGCGTCACGACCTGGGTCGGGGCGTGCCCGGGGTCCGCGGCGGCGGTGCGGGGCCCGTCGTCCGTGACGTAGGTGCTCAGCCGCGCCCCGTCCGCGTAGGCCCACCTGCCCTGTTCGGCGTCGTACAGCCACATCGACTCCCCGTCCACGACGACACCGAGCCGCAGTCCCCGCGTCCGCACGCGGAAGGCCTCGCCCGCCAGCCCGCCGGCCGCCAGTTCCTCGACGGCGGCCCGGTAGCGGGCCAGCGTCTGTTCGGCGCGGGTGAGCAGCGGGCGGGGGTCGGCGGTGCGGGTGAGGGGGCCGTCGGCGAGTGGCGGGTCCTGGGGTACGGCGACCAGGTGGCGGCCGTCGACCCAGGCGGACCAGCCGTTGGCGCACAGGACGCGGCCCCAGTCGCCGCGTCGCTCGACGAGCTGGACCGGCAGCAGCGCGTCGAGGGGCACGGTGGGGCGGGCGGGGTCGGGGGCCTCCCAGGCGGGCATCCCGTTCTGGGGGACGACGTGGGTGGGCCGGAAGCCGACGGTTGTCATCGCGGCCCCTACTTCCGCATCACGGCGGGTTCGTGCCGGCGCAGCAGCCGGGAGACGACGTACCCGAAGACCGCCGACAGCACGACCAGCATGAACACGTTCAGCAGCCACACCCCGGCCGAGTGCTTGAACAGCGGATCGCCGGTGAGCTCGCCGGGCACGATCCGGGCCAGGCCGACGGTGCCGGCCATCGCACCGAGGGCCCACCGCGAGGGCACCAGCCACGCCAGCTGTTCCAGACCGGGCACGCCGTCGAGCTTCAACAGGGCGCCGCAGAAGACCACTTGGACGATGGCGAGCAGCACGAGCAGCGGCATCGTCACCTCTTCCTTGCGCACCATGGCGGAGACCAGCAGGCCGAGCATCATCGCGGTGAACGCCAGCAGGGCGACGGCGACGGTGATTTCGGCAAGGGGTGGCATCAACACGCCTTCGCCGCCGGGTGCGTTGAGATCGACGCCGAGCAGGGCGACCAGGGTCAGTACCACGGCCTGCAGCACGGTGATCGTGCCGAGGACGACGACCTTGGACATCAGGTACGCCGATCTGGACAGGCCGACCGCCCGTTCACGCTGGTAGATCACGCGTTCCTTGACGAGTTCGCGCACGGCGTTGGCCGCGCCGGTGAGGACTCCGCCGACGCACAGGATCAGCAGGGCGTTCATCGCCGTTTCCTGGGTCAGCTTGCTGCCGGCCAGGGCCCGGCCCATGGCGCCCATCACGAACGGCAGCGCGATCATGATGGCGAGGAAGGTGCGGTCGGCGCTGAGGGCGGCCGCGTACCGGCGCACCAGGGTGCCAAGCTGGGCGCCGCGACTGCGAGGCCGGGCCGGGGGCGTGATGAGGACGGGGCCCTCGCGGGGCCGCCGGGGCTGCGCGGTCGCGTCCAGGACGTAGCGGCGCTGGGACGGGGAGGTGCGGAACTCCCCCGCCCAGTCGCGCTCGCGGTCCCGTTCGAAGGCCTCGAAGGCCTCCGGCCATTCGGCGAAGCCGAAGAAGGCGAGGGCGTCCTCGGGCGGGCCGTAGTAGGCGATCTTCCCGCCGGGCGCGAGCACGAGGAGCCGGTCGCAGACGTCGAGGCTGAGGACGCTGTGGGTGACGACGATGACGGTGCGGCCGTCGTCGGCGAGGCCGCGCAGCATGTGCATCACCGAGCGGTCCATGCCGGGGTCCAGGCCCGAGGTCGGCTCGTCGAGGAAGAGGAGGGACGGCTTGGTCAGCAGCTCCAGGGCCACGCTGACCCGCTTGCGCTGGCCGCCCGACAGGCTGTGCACGGGCTGGCCCGCCCGCTCCTCCAGCCCGAGCTCCCGGATGACCTCGTCGACCCTGGCCCGGCGCTCGGCCTTGGCGGTGTCCTGCGGGAAGCGCAGTTCGGCGGCGTAGGACAGGGCGCTGCGGACGGTCAGCTGGGCGTGCAGGATGTCGTCCTGCGGGACGAGGCCGATGCGCTGGCGCAGCTCGGCGTAGTCGCGGTAGAGGTCGCGGCCGTCGTAGAGGACGGTGCCGTGGTCGGCGGGGCGCTGGCCGGTCAGGGCGTTGAGGAGCGTGGACTTGCCCGCTCCGCTCGGGCCGACGACCGCGAGCAGGCACTTCTCCCCCACCGGGAACGACACGTGGTCGAGGAGGGTCTTGCGGCCGTGGTCGACGGCGACGGTGAGGTCCTGTACGTCGAGGGAGACCTCGCCGGTGTCGACGTACTCCTGCAGCTGGTCGCCGACCAGGCTGAACGCCGAGTGGCCGATGCCGACGATGTCGCCGGGTCCGACGAGGGCGCGGGTGATGGACAGGCCGTTGAGGAACGTGCCGTTGTGACTGCCCAGGTCGACGATCTCGTACGTCCCGTCCGGCAGGGCGCGCAGCTCGGCGTGCCGGCGGGAGACGACCAGGTCGTCGATGACCAGGTCGTTGTCCTCGGCGCGGCCGATGCGCACGGTGCGGGTGGGCAGCGGCCGTACGGTGGTCGGCTGCCGGAAGGTGCCGGTCAGCGCGGGCATCGAGACCGCGGACGGGCGCTCCGGTGCCGGGGGCGGCAGGCCGGCCAGGACGGCGCACGGGCCGTCGGCGGGGCTGCCGAAGCGGATGACGCTGCCGGGGCCGACACCCCACTCGTGGACGCGGCGGCCGTCGGCGTAGGTGCCGTTGGTGCTGTTCTCGTCCTCGAGGGTCCAGTGGTCGGCCTCGGGCCGCAGTACCGCGTGGTGCCAGGAGACCCGGGCGTCGTCGATGACGATGTCGCACAGGGGATCGCGACCGACGTGGTAGTCGTGGCCCGGACTCATCACCGTGGAGCCGGTCTCGGTCTCCACCACGAGTTCGGGCGCCGTCGGTGCCACCGGCCGCTGCGCCATACCCGAATTCTACCGATGAGGACCGGTCTGCGCCCGGCGTCGCCGGTCAGGCCACGGGCGTGAACAGTGTCGAGGCGGTCCGCTGCATCCGCAGGGCGTCCACGGACTCCGCCAGCAGTTCGTACTCGGTGGTGTCGTCGCAGGCGGCGATCCTCACCAGCCGCCCCGCGGCCAACTCGTCGGCGATCAGCGCCTGTTGGTCCGGGTCCCCGCACCAGGACCGGAGCACGGCGGGCACGTCGAGCACCGTGTCCGCCACCGGGACGAGCGCGCCCGCCGGTAAGTGCTCGGACTCCGGCTGGGGGTCGAGGCGGTCGGCGATCCAGGCGGCGCGGTCGCGCAGCCACCACAGGGCGAGGGCGAGGGTGGGAGCCCGGTAGGTCCCGAGCGGCACGCCGATGCGCCGCCCGCCGCAAGTGCCGTACCCCGTGACATGGCACAGGAATTCGTCGTGCACGATCCACTCCCCCGCTGCTTCGCTAGCCTGCCGGCCGGGCCTCGCTTTCCATGCGGCTCATGTGCTGTGCGTGACGGGTGCTTCGCTGGATGTGAAGCCCTAACAGTCGAGTATGTTCACTACTGAAACACTGTCACCACGACTTTTTGGCCAGTCTCCTGGCATATTCACGGCCCTTCCTGGCCGAAAAATGACGAGTACATGGGGACGCCGTCATTACCTGAGGGGTAATCGACCGCCGGGAGCGATCCGGGCATGGTTCCGGTATGAACTCAGACCGATACGAGAATGCCGTCGCCCGCTACTTCGAGGCCTGGAACGCCCGGGAGACCGAGGCGCGGGCCAAAGCGGTCGCCGCCGCCTGGACCGCGGACGGCGGCTACACCGACCCGTTCAGCGAGGCCGGCGGTCACGAACAGATCGCCGCTGTCATCGCCGGGACCCACGAGCAGTTCCCGGGCTTCGCCTTCCGGCTCGCCGGCGCGGTGGACGGGCACCACGACACGGCGCGCTTCTCCTGGGAACTGGTGAGCGAGACCGACGGCTCGGCGCCCGTGGCCGGCTCCGACGTGATCGTCCTGGACGCGGACGGCCGGATCAAGGCCGTGCTCGGCTTCCTCGACCGGGTGCCCGCCGGGACGTGAGGGACCGGTCCGCGATGAGTTTCTCCGCTCCCGGCGGTCTCTAGAGGAGAAGACCACCAGGAGCGGAGACCATCATGGGTACAACCGGAAAACTGGACACCGAATTCACCGCCGTCCTGCGCAGGAGTCCGCAGGAGGGCGGCTGGACCTATCTGGTCTGGCCCGACTCCGTCGCCTTCTTCGGCACCCGAGGGCTGGTCAAGGTGCGGGGCACGATCGACGGGCACCCCTTCCGCAGCTCCTTCATGGCCCTGGGCGACGGCACGCACAAACTGCCCGTGAAGGCCGAGGTGCGCAAGGCGATCGGGAAGGAGGAGGGCGACACCGTGACCGTGCGGCTCGAGGAGCGGATTACGGCTTGATCACCTTGTTGATCCGGGCCAGTTCGTCCGCGTCGAAGTCCAGGTTCGCGAGGGCGCCGACGCTGTCCTCCAGCTGCTGCGGGCTGCTCGCGCCGACCAGGGCGGAGGTCACCCGGCCGCCGCGCAGCACCCAGGCCAGCGCCAGCTGGGCGAGGCTCTGACCGCGGGACCTGGCGATGTCGTCGAGGGCGCGCAGCCGGCCCACCAGGTCCTCGGTGACCGCGTCCGAGTTCAGGAACGGGCTGTCGCTCGCCGCCCGCGAGTCCTCGGGGATGCCGTCGAGGTAGCGGCCGGTCAGCAGGCCCTGCTCCAGCGGGGAGAACACGATGGAGCCGACCTGGAGCTCGTCCAGCGCGTCCAGGAGGCCCTCGTCCTCGGGACGACGGTCGAGCATCGAGTAGCGGGGCTGGTGGATCAGCAGCGGGGTGCCCAGCTCGCCCAGGATGCGGGCGGCCTCACGGGTCTGCTCCGCGGAGTAGTTGGAGATGCCGACGTAGAGCGCCTTGCCCTGCTGGACCGCCGAGTGCAGGGCGCCCATCGTCTCCTCCATGGGAGTCTCCGGGTCCGGGCGGTGCGAGTAGAAGATGTCGACGTAGTCCAGGCCCATCCGCTTCAGGCTCTGGTCGAGCGAGGACAGCACGTACTTGCGCGAACCCCATTCGCCGTACGGACCGGGCCACATCAGGTAGCCGGCCTTGGTGGAGATGACCAGCTCGTCGCGGTACGCAGCGAAGTCGTCCTTCAGTGCCTCGCCGAACGCGGACTCGGCGGCGCCGGGGGGCGGGCCGTAGTTGTTGGCCAGGTCGAAGTGGGTGACGCCGAGGTCGAAGGCGCGGCGCAGGATGGCCCGCTGCGTCTCGACCGTGCGGTCCGCCGGGCCGAAGTTGTGCCACAGTCCGAGCGACAGCGCGGGAAGCTTCAGTCCGCTGCGGCCGGTCCGCCGGTAGGGCATGTCGGCGTAGCGGTCGGGGTGTGCGGTGTACAACGCGACTCCTGAGGGTTGGGCACGGTGGAACCAGGTTCCCTGAGAACCGCTGCCCACTCTTTCGCGACCTGGGGTCAGTGGTCCAACAGAAGAATCCGATGGAATTCAGCGGATAAGCTTCTCAATCATGGAACTACGCCATCTTCAGCACTTCGTGGCGGTCGCCGAGGACCAGCATTTCACCCGGGCCGCCGAACGGCTGCTGGTGTCGCAGTCCGGTCTGTCCGCCTCCATTCGCGCACTGGAGCGGGAGCTGCAGACCCCGCTGTTCGTCCGGACGACCCGGCGGGTGACACTCACCGAGGCCGGGCGGGCGCTGCTCGGCGAGGCCGAGCGGATCCTGGCGCAGGTGCGGTCGGCGCACGAGGCCGTCGCCGCCGTACAGGGCGTACTGCGCGGCACGCTGGCGCTGGGCACCGAGCAGTGCATCGCGGGCGTGCACGTGGCGCGGCTGCTGGCCGCGTTCCGGCGGCTGCATCCGGACGTGGAGATCCGGCTGCGGCAGGCGGGGGCGGGGGCGCTCGCCGAGGAGGTCGCCGCCGGCCGCCTCGATCTCGCTTTCGCGGTCCGTACGCACGCGGACTCCGACCAGCTGCGTTCCGTACCGCTGACCAGCGAGCCGATGACCCTGCTGTGCCATCCCAGCCACCGGCTCGCGACCGCCGGCGCGGCGGTCACGCCGGACGAGCTCGGCGGCGAGATCTTCGTCGACTTCCACCCGGACTGGGGGCCGCGCCGGATCACCGACGCCGCGTTCGCCGCGGCGGGCGTCCGGCGGACGGTCGCGCTGGAGGTGAACGACGTGCACAGCCTCCTCGACCTGGTGGACGAGAACCTCGGCATCGCCGTCGTACCGCGGCACTTCCGGCACAAGCGGGAGACCCTCGCCGCCCTGCCGCTGAAGGGCACCGACGAGGCGGTGTACGAGACGGTCGCGCTGCTGCCGCCCCCACAGGCGGCCAGCCCGGCGGCACGGGCACTGATGACGCTTCTGGAGACAGAGGGCGCGTGACGGACGCGGATGCGCGATGGTGGACCGTATGCATGCCAAGGACATCCTCATCGACGCGTACAGCCGCATCCAGGAAGAGGTCCATGCCGCCGTCGAGGGCCTCGGGTCCGACGACCTCAACGCGCGCCCCGGCGCCGACGCCAACTCCGTCGCCTGGCTGGTCTGGCACCTCACCCGGGTCCAGGACGATCATGTGGCCGACGCCTCCGGGCTCGACCAGGTCTGGTTGTCACAGGGCTGGGAGAAGCGCTTCGGACTCGACCTGCCGCGCCTGGACACCGGCTACGGCCACAGCTCGGCGAAGGTCGCCAAGGTGCGGGTCGACTCCGCCGACCTGCTGACCGGGTACTACGACGCCGTGCACGAGCAGACCCTCGGGTACGTGCGCGGGCTGGCCGCCAAGGACTTCGAGCGCATCGTGGACGAGCGCTGGGATCCGCCGGTCACCCTGGGCGTACGGCTGGTCAGCGTCCTGTCCGACGATCTCGAGCACGTCGGCCAGGCCGCCTATGTCCGCGGGCTGCTTCAGAGCGCGGCCGCGTAGCCCGGCAGGACGACGTCCTCGATGAGGGCCTCGCGCTCGTCGAACGGGATGAACGCGCTCTTGAGGGCGTTCACCGTGACCGTGCGCAGGTCCTCGATCGTCCAGCCGGCCTCCTGGACCAGCAGGGACATCTCACGGGTCATGGTCGTGCCCGACACCAGACGGTTGTCGGTGTTCAGGGTGACCCGGAAGCCGAGGTCCTTCAGCTCGGTGATCGGGTGCTCGGCGATCGAGGTGGCCGCGCCGGTCTGGAGGTTCGACGTCGGGCACATCTCCAGGGCGATACGGCGGTCACGCACCCAGCCCGCGAGACGGCCGAGCTTGCCGTCCACGATGTCGTCGGTGATGCGGACGCCGTGGCCGATGCGCTGGGCGCCGCACACCTGCAGGGCCTGGTGGATGCTGGGCAGACCGTGCGCCTCACCGGCGTGGATGGTGAACGGGACGCTCTCCCGGCGCAGGTGCTCGAAGGCAGCCAGGTGGTCGGCGGGCGGGAAGCCGTCCTCGGCGCCGGCGATGTCGAAGCCGACGACGCCCGCGTCGCGGAAGGCGACAGCCAGGTCGGCGGCCTCCCGGACGCGGTCGAACATCCGCATGCCGCACAGCAGGGTGCCGACTAGCACCGGGGTGCCCGCGGCCGCCGCCTTCGCCATGCCGGCCGCCAGGCCCTCCTGAACGGTCTCGACGACCTCGGGCAGGGCCAGCCCGCCGTTGACCAGCAGCTCGGGGGCGTAGCGCACCTCGCCGTAGACGACGCCGTCCGCGGCGAGGTCGAGGACGTACTCCTCGGCGGTGCGCAGCAGACCCTCGCGGGACTGCATGACAGCCAGGGTGTGCTCGAAGGTGGCTATGTAGCGGACCAGGTCACCGGAGTTGGCGGCCTCGAAGTACCAGGCCGCCAGGGCGTCCGGGTCGGTGGTCGGCAGGGTGTGGCCGACCGCGTCCGCGAGCTCCACCACGGTGGCGGGGCGCAGGCCGCCGTCGAGGTGGTCGTGCAGCACGGCCTTGGGCAGCCGGCGGAGGGTGTCGGTGTCGATGCGGGGCGCGGTCATGTGCGGTGTGTCTTTCTCGGGCTCAGGCGGTGATGGTGGGCTGGAGCAGGTCCCAGCGGTTTCCGTACAGGTCCTGGAAGACGGCGACCGAGCCGTACGGCTCGTGGCGCGGGGCCTCCAGGAAGGTCACGCCGGCGGCGAGCATGCGGGCGTGGTCGCGGGCGAAGTCGTCGGTGTGCAGGAAGAAGCCGACGCGGCCGCCGGCCTGGTCGCCGACGCGGGCGCGCTGGCCCTCGTCCTTGGCGCGGGCCAGCAGCAGATCGGTGCCGTCCTGATGAGCGCTGGGCCGTACGACGACCCAGCGGGAGCCGTCGGGGCTCGGGGTGTCCTCGACGAGCCGGAAACCGAGGGCCTCGGTGTAGAAGCGCATCGCCTCGTCGTAGTCGTCGACGACGAGGGTGACCAGGGCGATGCGTCTCATCGGGGCCTTTCGGGAGGGGTGATTGACGCGAGAGGTTATACGTAAAACTTCGTGTGCGCCAGTCAGCCGGGAGGGGGCGTCGATGCGGCCCGGTCGGTGCATGACAGGCTGGAGATAACGTCGGGGGCTGCGCCCCCACCACGCACTGCCGCACAGGAGTCGAGTGCCATGACCGAACTGCCGAAGTCGACCGGTGCCCCGGCCCGTCAGAACGTCACGTTTCCCAGTGGCGGGACCACCGCGCACGGCTACTTGGCACTGCCGCCGTCCGGGCGCGGACCGGGCGTCATCGTCATCCAGGAGTGGTGGGGTCTGACCGACCACATCGCCGACATAGCCGACCGGCTCGCACGGGAGGGTTTCGTCGCCCTCGCCCCCGATCTCTACGGCGGCAATGTGGCCCACGAGAGCCAGGAGGCCCTGCGAATGATGCAGGCCCTCCCGGTGTCGCACGGTGTCGAGCTGCTGTCCGGCGCCGTCGACCATCTGCTGTCGCTGCCCGAGGTCACCTCCGACACGGTCGGCGCGGTCGGCTTCTGCATGGGCGGCGGCTTCGTGCTGTACCTGGCCGCGGCCGATCCTCGGGTGAGCGCCGCCGTGCCGTTCTACGGCGTCGTCCAGGGCGAGCTGCCCGACTTCACGGGACTCAAGGCTCAGGTGCTCGGGCACTTCGGCGAACTCGACCAGAGCATCCCGGCCCAGACCGTCGACCGGTTGGCCGAGGCCATTCAGCAGCAGTCGGGGGTGACCCCCGACTTCCGCCGCTACCCGGCCGACCACGCCTTCTTCAACGACGGCCGCCCGGTCTACCACGCCGAGTCGGCGGACCGCGCCTGGCGGAGCACCGTGCCGTTCCTGCACGAGCAGTTGGACTGAACCGCTCCTGACTGAACCGCTCTACGGGTGCAGGACGGCGAACAGTCCCTGTTCGCGTGCCCCGTCCGGCGTGGTCCACGGGGCGGCGACGTGTCCGGTCGCGCCCTGCGGCGGGAGGGGCGCGTCGTCCGGGGCGGGGCGCAGGACCCGGTGCAGGCGGAGCGTCGCGCCCTCCGGCAGGGACAGTTCGCTGCCCTCTTCGGTGTCGGTGACGGTGAGAGCGGCCGAAGGGGCGGGGACCGCGCCCGCGCAGGAGCGGATGACGTCCGGGTCGGGCGTGTCGTTGATGCTCTGGGCCTGGGCCTGCGCGCGGCCCTCGATCAGGGCGAGCAACTGGGCCACCAGCACCGGGTCGTGGCAGCCGTCGTAGGCCCATCGCTGCCCCAGCACGCCATGCTCCATGGTGCCGACGAGGGCGTGCTCCGCCCCGTCGAGCGGGGCGCCGCGATAGGTGAGCGGCACCAGATAGGTGACCGGGTGGGTGCCGGACGTGTCGGTGACCACCATGAACTCGATGCCGACCTCGCCCTCCGGATCGTCGAGGCGGAACCCGCCGGCCTTGGTCAGCTCGGGGTCGCCGGGACCGCCGGAGTACCAGGGGCGGGTGGGCAGCCAGGCGGTGAGCAGTTCGAGCTTGGTCGGCTTGAGGGTGGTGCGGTGGATGACGGCCATGCGGAAGGTTCTCTCTCCGTTGATCGGATGCGGGCCTCCACACTCTGCCACCGGCGCGGCACCGGGCGGACGGTCACCCGACGAGATCCGGAAAGCGGGCCTAGGTCTCCGGCCCGAGGCGGCGAGAGGGGCGGGCGGGTAGCGTCCCCGGTATGAAGATCACCGAGCCGCCCCGTACCGCCGAGCAGCGCAAGCGTGACGTACTGGCCCGTCTGGAACGGGAGTTGGACGTGTGGGTGGCGTCGGCCGACTCCGACGGGCTGCCGTGTCTGGTCGCGCTGTGGTTCGTCTGGGACGGCGAGGCCGTCTGGGTGTCCACACGGCTGACCAATCCCACGGGGCGCAATCTACGTGACGGCGGCCGGGCCCGGCTGGCGTTCGGGGACACCCAGGATGTCGTCCTCCTCGACGGGGAGGTGCGGACGTTCGAGGGGCGGGACGTGCCGGGCTCGGCCGCCGACGTGTTCGCGGCGAAGACGGGCTGGGATCCGCGCGCGGACAGCGCGTCGTACGCGTTCTTCCGCATCCTGCCGTACGCCGTGCAGGCCTGGCACGGGGAGCACGAGTTGCGCGGCCGGCATCTCATGCGGGACGGCGTGTGGGATGCCTGAGGGGTGACCGGGGCCGGTCAACCGGCCTTCTGATGCAGTGCGTTGAGCGTGCCCATCTCGTCGTCGGTGAGCCGGATCGCGCCCGCTGCCACGTTCTCGGCGAGGTGGTCGGGGTTGCCGGTGCCCGGGATGGCCAGCACGTGGGGGCCTTGGTGCAGGGTCCAGGCGATTCTGACCTGGGCGGGGGTCGCGTCGTGGGCCCGGGCGACGGCGAGCACCGCGTCCTCGTGGTGGGTGGTCGCGCCCATGGGACCGGCGTCGCCCGCGACGGCGAAGAACGGCACGAAGGCGATGCCCTGTTCGCCGCACAGCCGCAGGACTTCGTCGGTGGCGGGGTCGTGGGAGTCGAGTCCGAACCGGTTCTGCACGCACACCACCGGCGCGACGGCCTGCGCCTCGGCCAGGTGCCGTGGCTCGATGCCGGAGATGCCGAGGTGTCGGATCAGGCCCGCCTCGCGCAGGTCGGCGAGGGCACCGAAGTGCTCGGCGATCGAATCCTGCCCGGTACGGCGGAGGTTGACGACGTCGAGGTGATCGCGGCCGAGCTGGCGCAGGTTCTCCTCGACGTGGCCGCGCAGTTCGTCGGGGCGGGGGGTCGAGGTGCTCCACTCCCCCGAGTAGTCGCGGAACGGACCGACCTTGGTGACGACGACCAGGTCGTCGGCGTACGGCGACAGCGCGCTGTTGACGAGTTCGTTGGCGGAGCGCAGGGCGGAGAAGTAGAAGGCGGCCGTGTCGATGTGGTTCACACCGAGCTCGACCGCCTTGCGCAGGACGGCGATCGAGCGTTCCCGGTCGCTGGGCGTCCCGTGGTGGAAGGCGGCGCTGCCCGTCAACCGCATCGTGCCGAAGCCGATGCGGTTGACGGTGAGGTCGCCGAGTTTCCAGGTGCCCGCGGCGTCCGCGGCGATCGTTTCGGAGGTCATCGGCGGAGTCTGGCATACGGGCGATACACCGCCGTATGCACTTTGCGAACTCCTGTACAGCGACTCAGCAGTACAGGTTGCCGCCCGGCGACACCCCGAGGATCTGGGCGAACTGCTGGTACTTGGTCACCCGGCTCTGCACCTGCGCCGGGTTCTTGCCGTCGCACTCCAGGGAGCCGTTGATGCTGCGGATCGTCTGACCGAAGCCGGCGCTGTTGACCATGGCGTTGTGCGGGGTCATGGTGCCGGGGCCGCTCTGGGTGTTCCAGTACCACAGGGCCGTCTTCCAGGCGACGGCCGCGTCGTTCTGCACCAGCCAGGGGTTGTTGAGCAGGTCTATCCCCAGGGCGTCGCCCGCGGCCTTGTAGTTGAAGTTCCAGCTGAGCTGGATCGGTCCGCGTCCGTAGTAGGCGGCCTGCCCGGCCGGGCAGCCGTACGGCTGACTCCAGTCGCAGTAGTGCGGGTAGTTGGCGGTGTTCTGCTCGACCACGTGCACCAACCCGCCCGTCTCGTGGCTGACGTTGGCGAGGAAGGCGGCCGCCTCCTGCTTCTTCACCGTGTCACTGCCGGTGTTGGCGAAGCCGGGGTAGGCGCCGAGGGCGGCGGTCAGGCCGCGGTAGGTGTAGAACGGGTTCCGGCTCGGGAACATCTGGTTGAACTGGGCCTCGCCCACCACGAAGGTGGCGACGGAGCCGCTGTCGCAGGCGTACGGCTCCCAGTACCAGGTGCTGATGGTCGGGTCGTAGCCCGGGGTGTCGTGTTCGGCGATGTAGGCCTTGCCGTCGGTGTACCGCACGACGTTGCCGGTGACGTACGACTTTCCCGCCACCCAGCTCGGATAGCTCGAGCAGGCGGCGGCGGACGCGGGCGAGGCCGGCAGCAGGACCGGCACGGCGCCGCCGAGGACGAGAGCGGCGACCACGGCGGAGATACGGCGTCTCGACACAGGATCAACTCCTTTGCGGAGCACGGCCGCACCCGGATAGGGGCAGGGCGGAGCCGGGCCTTGAGCGCACATGCCGGTCGGCCCGGCACGGCGTGGGCGCGGCCGTGGTGGGGGGTGGTGGCAGCACACTCAACTCCTTTGGTCTGTACCAGTCAAGGGTGTAGACCAGTCAACTCACGTGGGTCGCGGGGAATGGCGGGTCGGGACTCGGTCGGAGAAGGTGAGGAGATGAGCGAACAGCAGGTCGACGTGTGGGCCGCCGGCGATGCCTACGAGCGGTACATGGGCCGGTGGAGCCGGCTGGTCGCGGCCCGGTTCGTGTCCTGGCTCGGCTGCGAGGCCGGTCTGCGGTGGCTGAACGTGGGCTGTGGCTCGGGGGCGTTGACCCAGGCGGTGGCCGCCCGCTGCCGCCCCCGGTCGCTGCTGGGATTGGAGCGGTCCCCGGGGTTCGTCACCACGGCCCGAGCTTCCGTCTCCGCACCGGCGCGCTTCGCCCGGGCGGACGCACAGTCGCTGCCGGTGCCCGACGCCGTGTTCGACGTGGCCGTCAGCGGGCTCGTCCTGAACTTCCTGCCCGGGCCGGGCAGCGCGGTGGCCGAGGCGGCCCGGGCGGTGCGGCCGGGCGGGCTGGTCGCCGCGTATGTGTGGGACTACGCCGAAGGCATGGGGTTCCTGCGCCGCTTCTGGGATGCCGCGATCGCGGTGGATCCGTCGGCCGGGGCGCTGGACGAGGGTGGCCGGTTCCCGCTGTGCGGCCCGGAGCCGCTGCGGGAGCTGTGGAGTGGGGCAGGGCTGGTGGAGACGGCCGTCGAGCCGATCGAGGTCCCGACCCGCTTCGCCGGGTTCGCCGATCTGTGGGAACCGTTCCTGGCGGGCCAGGGCCCGGCTCCCGGTTACGTGGCAGCACTGTCACCGGACGTGCGAGCCCGGCTGCGGGAGACCCTGCGGGAGGCGGTGCCGACCGGTCCGGACGGGGCGATCGAGCTGGAGGCCCGCGCCTGGGCGGTCCGCGGTCGCAGGCCCGTCGCCGGCCCGGAAACAGCGGGACCGGACCTTCACCTACGTACGGGCCCGGACCTTCACCTACGGAGGTGATGCGTGGCAGTCGGCGATCAGCGGGCAGACTCCGCGGACGCCCCGTCGAGCGTGTCGACGAGCCGCTCCAGCAGGCCGCGCAGCAGTTCGTCGTCGCCGTCGTTCATGACCGGCCAGCGCTCGCGGACCTCGCGGCTGATGCGCCGCCAGTAGCTCTGGCCGCGCGGGGTGAGGTGGGCGAGGATGCGGCGACGGTCCAGGGGGTCCACCCGCCGGTAGACGAGGTTCTGGTCGACGAGGTGGTCGACCAGCTTGGTGAGCGTCGGCGGCGGCAGGAACACCGCTTCGGCCACCGCCGTCATGTAGTGGCCCTCGCCGTCGGCGAGCAGGGCCAGCACCCGCCAGGAATCGAGCGAGCAGCCGTCCTCGTCGAGGACGGTCTGAAGCCTCCGCGCGGCCAGTCGTTCGGCCCGCGTCAACAGCTGCATCAGATCCTGGGGCTGGCGCGGAGGTGGGGTGGGCATCCTTCTCCTCGGTCCCGGGGTCCGGACATCGTACAAGTGCCGCTCCCCCAAAGGATCGCCTCCTTCTCACGCTTCTCCCCCACCACCTCACTCCCCACTCCCCTCACCCACCCTCACCGACCGGTCCACGAGACGGACTGGAGTTCACCGGGCCGACCCGGAATCATGACCGCATGCTCGAGCTCGATCCCCACCCGCTCGACTGGTTCACAGTCGACGACTCAGCGATCAGCGTGGCACTGGTGTTCCCGATGCAGGGAGCGGCGGGGATCTTCGGGCCGGCCTGTGAACTGTGCGCGCGGCTGGCCGCGGAGGAGATCAACCACGCGGGCGGGGTGCTCGGCAAGGAACTGCGGCTGCTGCCGGTCGACGGCGGCGCCGAGCCGCGGGAGATCGCCGACCGGGTCGAGGCCCTGGTGGAGCTGGGCGTCGTCCAGGGCGTCACCGGCTGGCACATCTCCTCGGTACGCCAGGCGCTGGCCCCGCGGATCGCGCACCGCGTGCCGTACGTCTACACCGCGCTGTACGAGGGCGGCGAGCACACCACGGGCGTCTTCCTGACCAGCGAGACACCCGACGACCAACTGCGCCCGGCGATACACCTGTTGGCGGGTGAGCGCAGGGTCCGGCGCTGGTTCGTGGTCGGCAACGACTATGTGTGGCCGCGCCGCACCGCGCGGGCCGCCCGCGCCTACGCGCACGAGTCCGGTGGCGATATCTGCGGCCAGGCCTATCTCCCGCTGGGCACCCACGAGTTCGACGCGGCGCTGCGCCGCATCGAGGAGTCTCAGGCGGATGCCGTCCTGATGCTCCTGGTGGGCAGTGACGCGGTGCGCTTCAACCGGGCGTTCGCCGCCGCCGGGCTCGACCAGCGCTGTCTGAGGCTGAGCACGCTCATGGACGAGAACATGCTGATGGCCAGCGGCCCCACGGCCACGGCGGACCTCTACAGCACCGCCGGGTTCTTCGCCTCGCTGGCGAACCAGGACACCCTCGACTTCCACGGCCAGTACGCCGGGCGGTTCGGCGTCGAGGCGCCGGCCGCGGGCAGCCTCGGCGAATCCTGTTACGAGGGCGTGCTGTTGCTCGCCGCGCTCATCGCCCGCGCCCGCACGCTGGACGTGGCGGCGATCGGCGCGGCGGCCGACTCCGTGTCCTACGAGGGACCGCGGGGACTGCTGCGGCTGCGGGGCAGCCATGTGCGGCAGCGGATCTACCTCGCCCGGGCGGACGGCGTGGACTTCGACGTCCTCACCCAGCTCGACCTCGACCCCGCCCGCCCTTGACCCCGCCCGCCCTTGACATGTACCTACCCCACCGAGATACTTCACGCAGGAAGTAATTAGAATGCCTCGGGCGACGTGTGAATTCCGGTGAGGAATGCGGCCCGAGGTTTTTTTGTGTCCCGATTCGTTTCCTGCGGAGAGCCGGAAGATACAGCCGGGTAAGTCACGCGAAACGCAATGGCAACAGGCTGACTTGAGGCTGTGGACCGCACTTCAGGGAACCAGCCGGTACGCCACCAGGGGAAAGCTGGACGCTCGCGTCACCACCGCGACTGAAGGGCTGCTGATTCCTTCCCTTTCAGTTGTCCTCCCCGGGACAAGGAGGTTCTTTTGTCCAGCGTTCCCAGCATTCACCGGCGTCGGCTTCTGGCCGGTACCGCGGCGCTCGCCGCCGTCGTGGCGCTCTCCGCGTGCGGCGCGAAGACCGACGCGGCAGGCTCGTCCGACAAGGCCGCGAAGATCGACACCAGCGGTGACACGGTCAAGGTCGGCCTGCTCAACTCGCTCTCCGGCACCATGGCGATCAGCGAGGTGACCGTACGCAATTCGCTCCAGCTCGCCATCGCGGAGATCAACGCCAAGGGCGGTGTCCTCGGCAAGAAGATCAAGCCGATCAGCGAGGACGGCGCCTCCGACTGGCCGACCTTCGCCGAGAAGGCCACCAAGCTGATCAAGGAGGACGGCGTCGCGGCCACCTTCGGCTGCTGGACCTCCGCCAGCCGCAAGGCCGTCAAGCCGGTGTTCGAGAAGAACAAGTCGCTGCTCTTCTACCCCGTCCAGTACGAGGGCCTGGAGGAGTCGCCGTACATCTTCTACACCGGCGCCACGACGAACCAGCAGATCATCCCCGCCCTCGACTACCTCAAGAGCCAGGGCAGGAAGAAGCTCTACCTGGTCGGCAGCGACTACGTCTTCCCGCGGACCGCCAACAAGGAGATCAAGGCGTACGCGAAGGCCAACGGCATGACGATCCTCGGCGAGGACTACGCGCCGCTGGGCTCCACGGAGTTCAGCACGATCGCCAACAAGGTGAAGGCGTCGAAGGCGGACGCCGTCTTCAACACCCTCAACGGCGACTCGAACGTGGCCTTCTTCAAGGAGTACAAGTCCGCCGGCCTGAGCGCCGCGACCATGCCGGTCGTCTCGGTGTCGATCGCCGAGGAAGAGGTCAAGTCGATCGGAACGCAGTACCTGGAAGGGCAGTTGACGGCCTGGAACTACTACCAGACCACCCCGGGCGCCGCGAACACCACGTTCGTGAAGGCGTACAAGGCCAAGTACGGCGCGGACAAGCCGACCAGTGACCCGATGGAGGCCGCGTACACCTCGGTCTACCTGTGGAAGGCGATGGTCGAGAAGGCGAAGTCCTTCGACCCGGAGAAGGTGAAGGCCGCCTCCGACGGCATCACCTTCGACGCGCCCGAGGGCCTGGTCACCGTGGACGGTGCCTCGCAGCACATCTACAAGACCGCCCGGATCGGCAAGATCGGCAGCGACGGTCTGATCGAGCAGGTGTGGGACTCCGGAAAGCCCATCAAGCCGGACCCGTTCCTCAAGGGCTACCCCTGGGCCGCCGGCCTGTCCTGACCGCTCGTCACGCGGGGGCCTCGCACGCCGGGGCCCCCGCTCCCGCCCGCACCCTCCCGGGAGCCGCCGAATGACCGTGATCCTCGGTCAGACCTTCACCGGCATCAGCATCGGTGCCGTCCTGCTGCTCATCGCGCTCGGCCTCTCGCTCACCTTCGGCCAGATGAACGTCATCAACATGGCCCACGGCGAGTTCATCATGGCCGGCGCCTACACCACGTACGTCCTTCAGAAGTCCATTTCCAGCGCGGGAATTTCACTTCTTCTCGCGCTGCCCATCGCCTTTCTCGTCTCCGGTGCCTTGGGCGCGCTGCTCGAATGGCTCTTGATACGACGCCTGTATCTGCGGCCACTTGACACGCTTCTCGTCACCTGGGGCGTCTCGTTGATGCTCCAGCAACTCGCCCGGGACATTTTCGGTGCGCCGAATGTGCAGACCCGGGCGCCCGACTGGCTCACCGGCAACATCACCGTGATCGGCGGCGACGATCCGCTCACCTTCGCCAACAGCCGGCTGTTCATTCTGAGTCTGGCCGTCGCGGCGGTGGTCGCGCTGTCGCTGACGCTGCGGCTGACACCGCTGGGCCGCCGGGTGCGGGCCGTGGTGCAGAACCGGGACCTCGCCGAGGTGTCGGGCATCTCCACGAGCCGGGTCGACCGCACCGCGTTCTTCATCGGGTCCGGGCTCGCGGGCGTCGCCGGGGTGGCCCTGACGCTGGTCGGTCCGATCGGGCCGACGATGGGCACCAACATCATCATCGACGCCTTCCTGGTGATCGTGGTCGGCGGCATCGGGCAGCTCAAGGGCACGGTCATCGTCGCCTTCGTGCTGGGTGCGCTGCAGTCGGTCCTCGAGTACTCCACCACCGTCAGCGTCGCCAAGGTCCTGGTGCTCGTCGCCATCGTCGCCTTCCTCCAGTGGCGGCCCCAGGGGCTGTACACGCTGCGCACGAGGAGTCTCGTATGAACCTGCTGAAAGGCCGTTCGGCGCGGGCCGCGGCAGGCTTCGCGGCTGCCACCGTCGTCCTGTTCGCCCTCGCCCCGCTCATGCTGTCCGACTTCCGGCTCGGGCTGCTCGCCAAGTACCTGTGCACCGCGATGGTCGCCGTCGGCATCTGCCTGGCCTGGGGCCGCGGCGGGCTGTTGACACTCGGTCAGGGCGTGTTCTTCGGGCTCGGCGGTTACGCCATGGCGATGCATCTGAAGATCGCCGACGCCGGGCCCGGCAACCTCCCCGACTTCATGCAGCTGTACGGCACCGCCACCGAACTCCCCTGGTGGTGGCAGCCGTTCGCGAACCCGCTGTTCGCGATCGCCGCGACCGTGCTGCTGCCGATGACGGTCGCCGCGCTGCTCGGCCTGTTCATCTTCCGGCGCCGGGTCAAGGGCGCCTACTTCGCGATCCTCAGCCAGGCCCTCGCCGCCGCGTTCGCGATCTGGCTGATCGGCCAGCAGGCCACCACCGGCGGCACCAACGGACTCACCGACATCCAGGGCTTCTTCGGCTACTCCCTCGACGACCCGGTCAACCAGCGGATGGTGTACTTCGTCATCGCCGCCGTCCTGCTGCTCCTGATCGCCCTGGCGCGCCAGCTGATCCAGAGCCGCTACGGCGAACTCCTGGTCGCCGTACGGGACTCGGAGGAGCGGGTGCGCTTCCTCGGCTACGACCCGGCGAACGTCAAGCTGGTCGCGTACGTCGTCGCGGCGGGCATGGCCGGCCTCGCGGGCGCGCTGTTCGTGCCGGCGGTCGGCATCATCTCGCCCGCGCTGATCGGCATCGTGCCGTCCATCGAGTTCGTCATCGGCGCCGCCGTGGGCGGCCGGGCGAGCCTGGCCGGCGCGGTGCTCGGCGCGGTCGCGGTCGCCTGGGCCAAGACGGCCCTGTCGGAGGAGTTCCCGGCGGCCTGGACGTACTTCCAGGGACTGTTGTTCATCGTCGCCCTGGCGTTCCTGCCCGGCGGTCTCGCCTCGCTGGCGGTGTACGTCCGGCGCCGCAGGGCCCCGAAGGCGCCCGAGCAGAAGGCGCCCGTCGTACCGGTGGGAGAAGCGGCATGAGTGAGCTCTCGGGTCTCGAAATACGGCAACTGCGGGTGTCCTTCGACGGGTTCACCGCCGTCGACGGGGTGGACCTCGACGTCCGCCCGGGCGATCTGCGCTTCCTCATCGGGCCGAACGGCGCGGGCAAGACCACCCTGGTCGACGCGGTCACCGGGCTGGTGCGGGCGACGGGCTCGGTGCGCTTCGGCGAGGAGGAGCTGCTCGGGCGGAGCGTGCACAGGATCGCCCGGTCCGGGATCGGCCGTACCTTCCAGACGGCCACCGTCTTCGAGGAGTTGACGGTCCTTCAGAACCTGGACATCGCGGCGGGCGCGGGCCGGAGCATGTGGACCATGCTGCGGCGTCGTAAGGACGTCCCGGAGCCGGTCGCCGAGGCGCTGGAGACGGTCGGGCTCACCGAACTCGCCGACTCCCTCGCCGGGACGCTCGCGCACGGTCAGAAGCAGTGGCTGGAGATCGGCATGCTGCTCGTGCAGGACGTACGGCTGCTGCTGCTCGACGAGCCGGTCGCCGGCATGAGCCACGACGAGCGCCAGGCGACCGGCGAGCTGCTCCAGCGGATCAGCGAGGAGCGGACCGTGGTGGTCATCGAGCACGACATGGACTTCATGCGCGCCTTCGCGCGCAGCGTCAGCGTGCTGCACGCGGGCAAGGTGCTCAGCGAGGGCACGGTGGCCGAGGTCCAGGCCGATCCCAAGGTGCAGGAGGTGTACCTCGGGCACGCGGCGGACGCGTCCGCCGCCGAGGACGCCTCGGACACCGCGGTCGTACAGGAGGCATGATGCTGCAGATCGAAGACGTCCGGGTCGGCTACCACCGCAGCAGCGTCCTGCACGGGGTCACCGTCGAGGTGCCGAAGGACGGCGTAGCCGCGGTGCTCGGGCACAACGGCGCCGGCAAGAGCACCCTGCTGCGTGCCGCCGTCGGACTGCTCACGCCGAGCAGCGGCACGGTCCGCCTCGACGGCGAGGACATCACCCGGCGCAAGCCGCACGAGCGGGTGGCGCGCGGAATGGCGTACGTCCCGCAGGGCCAGCAGGCGTTCCCGCACCTGACCACGGCGGAGAACCTCCAGCTCGTGGCGGACGGCCGCAAGCGCGGCAAGGCGGCGATCGGCGAGGCACTGGACCTGTTCCCGGCGCTGCGGACCCTGTCCCACCGCCGGGCGGGCCTGCTCTCCGGCGGGCAGCGGCAGCAACTCGCCATCGCCCGGGCCCTGGTGACGGAACCTCGGATCCTGCTCCTGGACGAGCCGACCGAGGGCATCCAGCCGACGGTGGTGGCCGAGATCGAGGAGACCATCCTCGCCCTGGCGGCGCGCGGCGGGCTGTCGGTGCTCCTGGTCGAGCAGCACGTCGGCTTCGCGATGCGGGCGGCGCAGCGGTACTACGTCCTGGAGGCCGGCCGGGTCACCTCCTCCGGCGAGGGTGGCCAGGATGCCGAGCGGTCCGTGCGGGAGGCTTTGAGCGTGTGATGCGGCGGCGGTGTCGTGTGACGGCGGGCCGCCGGACTCAGGTCGGGTCGAGGGTCCGCCGGACCCGTTCGAGGTAGGCGCGTTCGGCGGGGTTCTCGCTCAGGGCGACGGCGGTCGTGTACCCGGCGGCGGCCTCGGCGACCCGGCCGAGGCGCCGCAGCAGGTCGGCCCGTACGGCGTGGAAGACGTGGTAGCCCTCGAGGTCGAGGGCGTCCACCAGGTCCAGGGCCGGCCCCGGCCCCTGAACCTCGGCGACCGCGACGGCCCGGTTCAGCGCCACCACGGAACCGGGCGCGACCGCCATGAGCTGGTCGTACAGCTGGAGGATCTGCCCCCAGTCGGTGGCGTCGGCGGTCGGCGCGTCGCTGTGGACGGCCTGGATGGCGGCCTGGATCTGGTACGGCCCCGGCCGGTTCCGGCGCAGGCAGCGGCGCACGAGCGACTGCCCCTCGGTGATCAGGTCACGGTCCCAGCGCCCGCGGTCCTGCTCGGGCAACGGCACGAGCACCCCGTCGCCGTCCTGCCGAGCCGGTCGCCGGGACTCGACGAGGAGCATCAGCGCGAGCAGCCCCGTGACCTCGGGCTCGTCCGGCATGAGGTCACCCAGGAGGCGTCCGAGGCGTACGGCTTCCGCGCACAGCTCGGCCGAGCCGTCGTACCCCTCGTTGAAGATCAGGTAGACGACGGCAAGGACCCCCTTGAGCCGGTCCGGGAGATCCGCGTCCCGGGGCACGCGGTACGGGATCCGGGCGTCGCGGATCTTCGCCTTGGCCCGCACGAGACGCTGTGCCATGGTCGGCTCGGGCACCAGGAAGACACGGGCGATCCGTGCCGTGCTGAGCCCGCCGAGGAGGCGCAGGGTGAGGGCGACCTGTGCCTGCGTGGCGAGTGCAGGGTGGCAGCAGGTGAAGATGAGCCGAAGCCGGTCGTCGCGCACGGGTCCCTCCTCGGGCGGCGCGTCCCAGGCGTGCAGCAGGGCGGCCTCCGCGTGGCGCGCGTCGCGCCCGGCCTCGCGGCGCAGCCGGTCGATCGCGCGGTTGCGTGCGGTGGTGATGATCCATCCGGCGGGGCTCGGCGGCACACCGCTTTCCGGCCAGTGCTGCACGGCGGTGGTGAAGGCGTCCTGGACCGCTTCCTCGGCGAGGTCGATGTCGCCGAGGGAGCGGACGAGGACGGAGACCGCGCGCCCGTATTCGGCGCGGAAGACGGCCTCGATGTCGGCGGTCACTGATCCGCTTCCCCCATGAAGGGGCGCACCTCGATCGGCAGCGTCGTCGCCAGCGCCAGCCTGCGGCCCCATTCGAGGGCCGCGTCCAGGTCCGGCGCCTTGATCAGGGAGATCCCGCCGAGCATCTCCTTGCCTTCGGCGTACGGCCCGTCGGTGACCAGGACGTCGCCGTCACGCGGCCGCAGCACGGTGGCGGACTCGGGGCCGTGCAGTCCCCCGGCGAACACCCAGGCGCCCGCCTCCCGCAGCTCCCGGTTGAGGGCGTCGAGGTTCTTCTCGATGTCGGCCAGGACCTCTGGGCCCGGCGGCTCCCCCACGGGCTGCATCACGCTGAGCAGGTAGTACTTCATGACGGCCTCCTTGGCGCTGCGGTGTGTGCCCTGCCTTCTCACCTCCTACACGAACGGCAGACCCCCGGATCGACACCGCGCACGACGACACCGGGAGAATTTCCTCCATGACCATCGCCCCGCACCCGCACCCCCTCGTCGTCAGCGCCCGCCGGCTCGCCGACGCCCTGCTCGCACCGCACGCCGAACGGGTCGACCAGGAGGGCGTGCCCGCCACCCACCTCGAGGCGGTCGGACGGTCCGGCCTGCTGGGCCTGAACGCGCCCGAGGAGTACGGCGGTGCGGCGGCGCCCGCTCCGGTGGCCAGGGAGGTCGCGGAGATCCTGGCCGGGGCGTGCTGCTCGACCTGGTTCGTGCAGACCCAGCACCACACGCCCGTGATCACCCTGTCCAAGAGCGAAGGCCCGGTGCGGGACCGTCTGCTGGGCCCGCTGGCACGCGGCGAACTGCTGTCCGGCGTGGCCTACGCCCATCTACGGGCATACCCCCGGACCCCGGTACGGGTCACCCGGGAGCGGGGCGGCCTGCGCTTCGACGGCACCGTGCCCTGGTACACCGGCTGGGGCCTCAACGACGTCATGCTCCTCGCCGGGGTGACGGACACCGACGAGGCCCTCTTCGCCTTCACCGAGGCACGCGAGCAGCCGGGCCTGCGCGCGTCGCCCCCCATGCGCCTCGCAGCACTCACCGCCGCACGCACGGTGTCGCTGGAACTGGACGGCCTGTGGCTGCCCGAGGAGGCCGTGGTCGTCCGGCAACCGTACGAGAGATGGGCGGCGGCGGACCGTACGAAAACGGCGAACACCTCCCCGGCGGTCTTCGGAATCACGGAGACCGCACTCGCCCTGCTGGACGACACCACGGCCGAACCTCTGCGCGCCCGCCTCACCGACATCCGCGCTCGCGCCTACGCCCTGGCCGACCACCCCGCACCGGACGAGCACCGGGAGGAGCGCCTGGCCCTGCGCACCCAGGCGTACGAGCTGATGCGCACGGCCACCACGGCAGCGGTGGTGGCCGGCGGCGGCAAATCCCTGACCCTCACCAACAAGGCCCAACGCCTGGCCCGAGAGGCCCTGTTCCTGCTGGTCCAGGGCCAGACCCCAGAGTCACGCCAGGCTCACCTGAAAACGCTGGCCGGTTAGACGTACCAGTGGCGCGGGGCTGTGACATATGCGGCTCCGCCGCGTGGGCGCGAGCAACCACGACTGCCCCGCAGCCGCCACACGACCGAACGCACCCCCCTCAACTCGCGAACGGCACCTGCGCCGACGGCACCGTCCGATCACCGTACGGATGCCGCCACACCCCCTGCGCGGCAAGCCTCGGCAGCACCCCCTCCCCGAACCAGTACGCCTCCTCCAGATGCGGATACCCGGAGAAGATGAACTCCTCGATCCCCAGCGCGTGATACTCCTTGATCCGCTCTGCGACCTCCTCATGGCTACCGACCAGCGCCGTCCCCGCACCCCCACGCACCAGCCCGATGCCGGCCCAGAGGTTGGGATGGATCTCCAGCCCCTCCCGGCGGCCCCCGCCCCCGTGCAGCGCCAGCATTCGCTGCTGCCCCTCGGACTCGCTGCGGGCCAGCCCCGCCTGTACGGACTGCACGGTCTGCGCGTCGAATCCCTCCAGCAGCCGGTTCGCCTCCGCCCAGGCCTGCTCGGAGGTGTCGCGGGTGATCACATGCAGCCGGATACCGAAGCGCACCGTACGCCCCTGCTCCGCCGCCAGCCCTCGAACCCAGGCGATCTTCTCGGCGACCTGCGCGGGCGGCTCCCCCCACGTGAGGTACACGTCGGCATGCCGGGCGGCGACCTCACCGGCGACCGGCGAGGATCCGCCGAAGTACACCTCGGGCACCGGATCCGGCAGGCGTGCCAGCTTCGCGTCCTCGACCTGGAGGTGCTCGCCGTGCAGATCGACGGTCTTGCCCTCCCACAACCCCCGTACGATTTCGAGGAACTCAGCGGTACGGCGATACCGCGCGTTCTTGTCGAGGAAGTCGCCGTAGGCCCGCTGCTCGTGGCTCTCGCCGCCGGTGACGACGTTGAGCAGGAGCCGGCCGCCGGTCTGCCGCTGGAAGGTGGAGGCCATCTGCGCGGCGAGCGTCGGCGAGACGAAGCCGGGCCGGAAGGCGACCAGGAATTTCAGGCGTTCGCTCTGCTGGGCGACCATCGCGGTGGTGAGCCACGCGTCCTCGCACCAGGCGCCGGTGGGGGTGAGCGCACCCTCGAAGCCCAGGTTCTCGGCGGCGCGGGCGATCTGGCTCAGGTAGGCGACCGTCGGGGGCCGGTCCTGCCCGGAGGCGGTGGCCGGCGTGCCGTGGCCGCCGCCGACGACATGGCGGCTGTCGCCGTTGGTGGGAAGGAACCAGTGGAAGGTGAGGGACACGTGGGGTCTCCGTTCCGGAAGATCTTCTAAAGGAGGCCGTGGCGCGGCGGCCGCGTGCCGTTCAGCACGTACCTGCCGATGTGCTGGACCTTCCAGCGGGCGGGGTCGTGCAGGGTGTGGGTGCGGGCATCGCGCCAATGCCGGTGCAGGTTGAGGGAGTCGAGTGCGGCACGGGTGCCGGACACCTCGAACACGGCACTCCCGGCCTCCACGCCGGTCTGCGCGGCGTGCGCCTTGGCCGCGGCGACCGCGATGGACGCCTCGGCCGCCGTGTCGTCGGTGAGGTGGGCAAGACTCGCGTCGGCCGACGCGAGCAGCCGGAAGATCTCGGCGAGGGTCTCCTGGCGTACGTCCGCTCCCCCGTGCTCGGCGGGCACGGTGACCGCGAGCAGCCCGGAGGCGGAGAGCCGGTCCAACTCCGCGCGTGGCAGACGGCGTTCGGCGTCCCGCTCCGAGGCGTCGGCGCGGAACTCGTCGGCGAGGGAGCGGGCCACGGTCAGGGCCTCGGCGTCGTCGGCGATGACTTTCGCGGTCATGTCCGTCAGCCCGCCGCGGCCAGCAGGGGCCTACGGCCGAGAGCCGTCGAGAACTGGTCGAGCACCTGGGTGAGGGCCTCGCTCGCGGTGGGGGCGACGGTGAGGGAGCCGTCGTCGTGGGCGGTGAGGTCCTTGTCGAGGGTGAACCAGCCCTGCACGATGTGCCCCGCGCCCATGGAACTCAAGACCGGTCGCAGGGCGTAGTCGATGGCCAGCACATGGGCGGTCGAACCGCCCGTGGCCAGCGGGAGGACGGTCTTGCCGGCCAGGGCGTACTGCGGGAGCAGGTCGAGGAGCGCCTTGAGGACCCCGGAGTAGGCCGCCTTGTAGACGGGGGTGCCGATGACGAGACCGTCGGCGCGCTGGAAGAGCTCGGTCGCCTCGACGATCGCGGGATGCCGGAAGTCGGCACCGAGCAGGGCCTCGGCCGGGATGGTGCGCACGTCGAGCGGGATCACCTCGTGGCCCTGGGCGGCGAGGCGGCCGTCGAGGTGGCGGAGGAGCTTCGCGGTGCGGGAGAAGGCGGAGGGGCTGCCGGAGACGGACAGGACGGTGGCCATGGGTCCTCTTTCGGGGAGGAGGGGCGCCGCCGCTCGGGAGGCGCCCCGGTGGTCAGGAGTACCAGGTGGGTTCGGGCAGTTCGCCTTCGAGGACCCAGCGGCCCACCTCGCGCCGCTTGTAGGCGACGCGGTCGTGGAGCGTGTGGGTGCGGACGTTGCGCCAGAAGCGGTCGAGGCCCTCGGCGCTTGCCGTGGAGCGGGCGCCGGTCACCTCGAAGACCCGGTTCGCGATCTCCAGGGAGACGTCGGTGGCGCGGGCCTTCACCGCGGCCGCCCGTACTTCGAAGTCGCCGCGGGTCTGCTCGGTGACCGCGTCGGGGTCGTCGTGCAGCTTCTGTCCCTCGACGGCCACGGCGTCGGCGAGCGCCTCGGCCGCCCAGAGCTTCGCGGTGAGGTCGCCGTAGGTGTCGATGACGTACGGCTCGTCGACCGCGCGCTCATGGCCGCCGTGCAGCCAGGACCGTGCCTTCTCGCGGGTCGGCTTGGGCTTGGGCTTGAGGGAGAAGTCGCGCAACCGGTACAAGTCACCGGCGAGTTCGGTGTGGTCCTCGGTCCAGGTCTGGCGCAGGGCCTGGATGAACTCCTCGGAGCGGCGGATGGGGGTCCCCCCGGTTCGAGCGAAGCCGAGAACTGGGGGAGCCCGTCGTGCTCCAGCCAAGGCTCCCCTAGGACGGTGACCTCGCCCTTGAACCAGCCGGAGACGACGTTGACGGAGAAGCGGCCCTTCGACAGGTGGTCGGCGGTGGCGCCGAGCTTGGCGAGGACGCCGGGGTGCCACAGGCCTGGGTGGACGGCGGCGATGACCTTCAGGCGCTCGGTGGCGAGCAGCAGGGCGAGGCTGAAGCTGGTCGACTCGTGCTGGTACTCGGCGCCGTAGCCGGCCATGTAGCGGACCTGGCTGAGGGCGTAGTCGAAGCCGTTGTTCTCGGCGAGGACGGCGAGTTCGCGGTTGGAGTCGTATCCCCAGTCGGTGCGCTGCTCGATCTTGCTGGTGACGAGACCGCCACTGACGTTGGGGAACCAGTAGGCGAATTGGAGGGGTGCTGAGGGCACGCGGAACTCCTGTTGCGGAATGGGGACTCACGCCGAATTCGAAAGGCATGCGCGCGATCGCCAATGCGCGATCGCAGATGCGTGATCGCCGAATTCGGGCGGTGAGGTGAAAACGCGGCACATGCCTGTCCGGCGACAGGTGCGGGTGCGGCGTGGAAAGGAGACGGCGGCGGATCGGAGGGATCAGGCCGCGCAGCAACAGGAGGCGCTGGAGACGCGCGCGAGGTCGACGTGGCGTCGCCGCGTGAGGTCCAGTCGCATCTTCATGCCGTCGATGGTTGCAGTCGGCCGCGACGGCCGTCAAGGAAAACCCGACCGGTCTCGTATCGCGGACCATTGAATTTCACGAACGTGTGACAGGGAAACCCTTGAACGTCCCGTGAAACCAACCGCATTCTGCTGGGGTGCGGACCGAACAGCTGGAATACATAGCGGCGGTGACACGGCTCGGTTCCCTGCGCCGCGCGGCGGAGGAACTGCGCCTGTCACAGCCCGCGTTGAGCGAGACCGTCAGAAATCTGGAGCGGGAGCTGGGAGTCGACCTCCTGGAGCGCAAGCGGTCCGGGGCGACGATGAGCGCGGAGGGCCGGGAGCTGTTGCCGTACATCGTCCATGTGCTGGAGGCGGTGGACCGGCTGCGGGTGGCGGCCGGCGAACAGCACCGCATCAGCCGTATGGTGCGCGTCGGCACGGTGAACGCGGCGACCGTGCCGTTGCTCGTCCCGGTGGTACGGGACTTTCGTGCGACGCATCCGGTCACCCAGGTCGAGGTGGTCGGCGCGCAACAGACGGAGATCCAACGGGCGCTGTCCGAGGGCGGTTTCGACCTCGGTCTGGTGAACCACCTGGACGGCGACGACGTGCCCGCCGGCGTCGAATCCACCCAGTTGCTGTGCGGGCGGCCCGTGGTGTGCGTACGGCCCGACAGCACGCTCGCGTCCCGGCCCGTGGTGACGGTGGACGAACTGCTCGCCGAACCTCTGATCGCGATGCGCTCCGGATATGTCATGCACCGCTATGTCCACCGGCTCCTGGGCGGCCGTGCCCCGTCCTTCTCGTACTCCACCGACGGCGCCGAGATGGGCAAGCTGATGGTCGCCGAGGGGCTCGGCGCGACGGTGCTGCCGGACTTCAGTGTGGCCGGGGATCCGTTGGAACGGCTCGGCACGATCACCTACCGGCCGATCGAGGGCGACGCCACCCGGGTCCTGCTGATGCTCCAGCGCCGCAAGGCCGAGTCGGTGCCCCGGGCGGCGCAGGACCTGTACGAGGTGTTCCTGCGGAGGGCGCGGGAGCTGGGCGGCACGCTGTCCGAGCGTCCCCTCAGTCCTCGTCCCGCCCCGGGACGATCACCAGGAACGCGTCCGACTTCAGGTCCATGACGACCGTCGCGGGTTCGCCCGCGGCACGCCGCGCCGCCGCGTACTCCTCCGCAGGCCATGATCCGCGTGGAGATCCCGCAGGAAACCGCTCCAACACCTTCGCGCCCATAAAGGCATCCACCTCCAGCATCGACCGTCGGCACGGAACGCCGACGTCCGTCACCATGCGTCTGCCCCCGATCGAGCCGGACATGTACCTTTCAGGGCTGGTCAGGCGCGAAAGGGCCGCCGGACCGCCCCAGCCGTCCCGCCGGGCCCCCTGACCACTACACATAAGGACGAAATAAGCGCAGAATGAACCTACGCGGCGCTTCTACCGCATACCGCACCAGACGCGGTCAGGCCTGCAAGTCAAAGGAGACGAGTCATGGCCAACGTCTCGCACACCAGAGGGGACATCACCACCCACCCTGATGCTCCGGAAATGCGGGATCGCTACGCCCGCATGCTCGGCGGTCGCGACGTGGCACTCGTGGACGGACCGGTGTTCCTGCTCGGTCTGTACTGTGCCGTGTCCCCGTGGATACTCCACTACACGACGAGCCAGCCCGACCTCGTGACCCACAACCTGATCGTGGGGATAGCGATCGGCCTGCTGGCCCTCGGATTCACCAGGGCTCCGGAGCGCATGTACGGCCTGAGCTGGGCCATGTGCGCCTTGGGCGTGTGGATGATCGTCTCGCCGTGGATCGTCGGCGAGAGCCCGGACGCCGGGGTCATCTGGAACAACATCATCATCGGTGCCCTCGCTCTGGTCCTGGGGTTGGTGTGCATCGGTACGGCGGCGAGGAGCGCCCCGAAGGCGTAGGAGCCCGCAAGGAGGGACAGGCAGACACACAGGCCGGTCCGCACCCGCGCGGACCGGCCCTCTCGCACCCGGTCAGGAGGCGGGGACCTGCCACGGCTCCTGCGGCAGCGGACTGCCGGTCTCCAGCAGCGACTTGAGGTTGGACAGCACCGCCGGCCAGCCGGTGGCGACGTCGGCGCGCTCGCCCTCGTCGTTGAGGTCCTCGTGGGTCACGGTGAGGCGCACGATGTCGGCGTGCGGCCGGATGTCGAAAGTGACCCGGGAATGCCGGTCCGGCTGGTCCTCCTCGTCGGGTGACGCCCACGTGGTGACGAGGCGCGTCGGGCGCTCGCTCTCCACGACGGTGCCGACGACGTCGGCGATGCCGGAGTCGTCCGTCCGCACGTGCTGCCAGCGCGAGCCGGTCCGCCAGTCCGAGACGTTGCTGTGCCCCCAGTAGGCGGCGGTCAGGTCGGCGTCGGTGAGGGCATCCCAGACCTTCTCGGGTGTGCTCTCGATGTACGTGACGTACACGTAGGTGGGCTTGTCGGTCATGGCTTCCTCGGCTCGTCGCTTCACGGCGCCGAGCGCACTGAGGCGCGGGCGCTCGAACTTGTCGATCCACCGCTCCTGCATCTCATGGAGCGGGACGGGGTTGAGGTAGTGCAGCTTTTCCCGCCCCCGCCGCACGGTGCCGACCAGGTTGGCGGCCTCCAGGACGGCGAGGTGCTGGGTCACCGACTGACGCGCCATCTCGATGCGTTCGCACAGCTCTCCCAGCGTCTGGCCGTTGTTCTCGTGCAGCCGGTCCAGCAGCCGCCTGCGGGTCTCGTCGGCCAGCGCCTTGAAGACCTTGTCCATCCCCGAGTCGTCGTCCATCCCCGAGTCGTCTCCTGATCGCACACTCAAAGTTATGCAGGTAATTACCTGCATGTCAATGCCGGACCCTCACCATCGCCACGACCTGCGACGAGCCCACGACCTGCGACGAGGTGGCGTCAGCGCAGCAAGGCCCCCAGCTCACGACGATGCCCGGCGACCCACTCCCACGCACCCCGCACCTCCTCGACGGCTCCGGCCTCGCGTAGCGCGACCATGGCCGGTTCGCCGCGGTCCGCGGCGGCGTCGATGCCCCGCCAACAGCGGTCCTGCCACCACAGGACGGTGTCGACGAGAACACCGCGCTCGTCGAGGCCATAGGCATCGCACACCAGACGGATCCGGCGTGCCGCCTCCGGCACGTCGGTCACCTCGGGGCCCAGGTCCAGGTACTGCCAGCAGAGGTGGGCGACGTCGTGGACGCGCTCCCCGGGGGCGGCGAGGTCCCAGTCGACGAAGGCCAGGGGCCGCCAGTCGTCGCCGTGCACGGCGTACACGGTGTTCTTCGGGGCGAGGTCGTTGTGACAGACGACGTCCCGGTCACCGGCGGACGGCGTGCCGTGGGTCAGGTCGTGGAAGGCGCGCACGAGTCGGGCGACGCTGACCAGGTTCGCGTCGGTGCGGGCGGCGGCCCGTTCCTCGGGGGTCACGGCCGCCCGCCCCTCGATGTAGCCGAACATCTCGCGGCCCCGCTCGTCCGTCCCGAGGTGACGCGGAGCCCCCGGCCACGCTCGCCGCTCGAACAGCGCGAGCAGGTCCCGCACGTGGTCCGACCGTTCCGTCGGCCTGCGCCGCACGGTCGCGCCGATCCGCACGACCTCGTTGACGGCACCGCCTGCGAGGGACGTCTCCTCCACCCCGACCGCCTCCACCTCACCGCTCGACTCCCAAAAGGAGTACCCGGGCAGCGGTGCCGACTGGCACGCTGCCCGCATGGATCAGGCAGAGGTACTGCTCATCGGCGGACGCGCCGGGGTCGGAAAGACGACGGTGGGCTGGGAGGTCTCGGCGCGGCTGCGGGCGGCCGAGGTCGCGCACGCCGTGATCGACGGCGACTTCATGGGACAGGTGCATCCGGCGCCGCCGGACGATCCGCACCGGGCCGCGATCGGCGAGCGGAACCTCACCGCGGTCTGGGCCAACTACGCCGAGCTGGGCTGCCGACGCCTCCTCTACACGAACACCCTGAGTGTGCTCGAGGAGACGGCGGGCATGTTCCGGCGGGCGATGGGGGACGACGTACGGATCGTACGAGTGCTGCTCACCGCCACCGACGAGACCACCCAGCAGCGGCTGACCGGGCGGGAGTTGGGCTCCGAGCTGGAGCGCGAGCTCAGGAACAGCGCCCGCAAGGCGCGACTGCTGGATGCCCGTGCGCCCGCCGGCACCCTGCGGGTGGTGACCGACGGGCGCACGGTGCCCGACATCGCGGCCGAGGTACTGGCCGCGACCGGCTGGACGGCGCTGCCCGTCTTTGGCCATTGATTGAAGCGTCAGCAGACTGTCCGCGGTTTCAGGGGGCACACGCACTGTTACGGGGGTCTTGACAAAAGGCGTGGGTTCTGACGAAAAGGGGCGGAGATGGAGATCGACGGCATCATCAGTGCCATCGTGATCGGCATCGTCATCGGTGTCCTGGGCCGGCTCGTGGTCCCCGGGCGCCAGCGCATCGGGATCCTGTGGACGATCCTCGTCGGCATCGTCGCCGCGCTGATCGGTTCCGCGATCGCCGGCGCCTTCGGTGTGGCCGACACCAAGGGCGTGGACTGGGTCGAGTGGCTCATCCAGATCGGCCTCGCCGCACTCGGCGTGACCGCGCTGGACCGGTCGAAGACCCGCCGCCGCTGAGACGAGGGCGGCGCACGCGAGGCCGGGCGCCGCCCTCGAATTGCGTTGCGCACGGCACCTCACGACGGCTGGCTTCGGCCGCTCGCACCCGCATCGACCGTGACGGAGCTCCGTTGACCCTGCGCATCACGCCGCTCGCCGACCCCGAGGCCGGTGCCTCCAGCCGTCGGCTGGCCTGGCTGGCCTCCGGAGCCGACGGGGTTCCGCTCGGGTCGGCGTTCCTCCGCCTGTTCACGAGGGAGGGCCAGGAGCACCTCGCCGAGCTGGAGATCGCGGTGCACGGCGCGGAGCGGCGGCGCGGCGTCGGCACGCGGCTGCTGGACGCCGCGGTGGCCGCCGCGCGCGAGGAACAGCGGCGGTCGGTTCTCGCGCAGGCCGAGCAGGGTTCCGCCGCCGATTCGTTCCTGGCGGCGCGGGGCTTCCGCCGGGTGCTGGGGCTGACGTACGCCCGGCTGCCGCTGGCCGACGCCGACCTCGCGGGGCTCGAGAAGCTCGTCCGACTCCACTGTCCCGGCTACCGGCTGACGGAGTGGGACGGCACCGTTCCGGACGAGCTGGCGCGGTCGTACGCCGACTCGCGGCGTGCCATGGACGACATGCCGATGGAGGACACCGACTACGGCACGGTCGTCTGGGACGTGGAGCGGGTGGTCGCGGCGGCCGAGGCGGTCGCGCAGCGCGGGGACCTGCTGCACACCGTGGCCGCCGTGGACGCATCCGACGGATCCGTGGTCGGCTTCTCCGAGTTGGTCGTCCCCGGGGACGGCCGGGGCGACGGCCGGCACTACGGTACGGCGGTCCTCCCCGAACACCGCGGCCACGGCCTCGCCCGCTGGATGAAGGCGGCCTCGATCCTCCGGGCCCGCGCCCGGCACCCCGAACTCGCCGGGTTGTGCACCGACACGGCGGACAGCAACACCCCGATGCGCGCGGTGAACGACGCGCTCGGTTACGTACCGACGCATCGGGCGGTGGAGTACCAACTCGACCTGTAGAGGCTCACCCAGCCATGACGTTCATCGCCGCGAGGCCGTCCCGGGTGGACGAATACACCGGCGTCCACCCCAGCTCCCGCTCCGCCTTCGCCGTGGAGACCCGCAGCGTCGTCGACATCACCGTGTGGGCGTACGACGCGGGCTTCATCAGCCACAGCGGTACGGTCATCGGCTTCGGCAGCCCGAACTGCTCGGCCACGCACAGCACATGGGCCCGGAAGCCGAGCGGCGTGCGGTCCGCGACGTTGTACGCCTGGCCGGGTCGGCCGCGTTCGACGGCCGCCACCACCGCCCGTGCCGCGTCGGTGAGTTCCACCCACGGCAGGACCCGGCCGCGGTCGTCGGGGACGGGCAGTTGCCGCTTGCGGAGCAGGGGCAGAAGAGCGTCGGTGCCGCCGGGGCCGTAGAAGAGGCCGAAGCGGAGTGCGATGCCTTCCAACCCCGGGGTTTCGAAGGTGAGGTGCTCCTTGGTGCGCATGGCCGCGAGGTGCCCTTCCAGTTCCGGTGAGGTGCCGTGCGGGCCGAAGGGGTCGTCCTCGGTGACCGGGTGGTCGCCGTGGTCGCCGTAGCCGTATCCGAAGACCATCGACTCGGTGACGAAGCGGCGGGCGCCGACGGTCCGTGCGGCCTCGACGAGGTGGGCGGTGCCCTCGGTGCGCAGGGCGTTGGTGGCGTGCATGCCGCGGTGGCGCATGGGGGCCCTGCGCAGGGCGGTCGCGGCGTGGATCACCGTGTCGAAGCGGTGTCCGTCGACGGCGCGCAGCAGTCCGTCGCGATCCATGAGGTCGGCGCGGAGGCCGGCTGCCGGTCCGCGGCCGAGCCCGGTGACCTTGTGACCGGCCTCGGTCAGGGCGTGGGCGATGTGCCGGCCGAGGACGCCGGTCGCGCCCGCGAGGAGGATGCTCCGGTGCCGCCGCCGAGGACCGTACGGAAAAGGGCTGCGCCTACGGCACGTACACGTACGGCGTCGTCGTGCTCAGCGGAGCGAAGCCGAGGCGCTCCAGGATGGGGCGGCTCTGGCTGGAGGCGTCGACCTGGAGGTAGCGGTAGCCGCGGTCGACGGCGGCGCGGGCCCGCTGGGCGACCAGCGCGCGGTAGATGCCACGGCCGCGCCAGGCCTCGACGGTACCGCCGCCCCAGAGGCCGGCGAAGCGCGTACCGGGCACCAGCTCCATGCGGGCGGCGCTGACCGGCGTGTCACCGGCGAGCGCCACGACGGCGACGACGGTGTCCGGGTCGTCCGTCAGCCGGGCGAGCAGCTGGTGGCGCAGCCGGGAGCTGTCGGTGCCGAACGCCTTCTCGTGGACCTCCGCCACGAGGTCGACGCCCGCGCCATCGGTGGCCGGAAGGAAGCGGATGCCCTCGGGCGGCTCGGCGTCCAGGGTCAGATCGGCGACCTCGGCGATCATCAGCGTCTCCTCGGGCTCGGGCGTGAACCCGGCGGCCCCGAGCCGCGGCCCGAGGTCCATGGGCAGGTCGTGCCCGTAGAGCTTCCACTCGAAGTCGAGGCCGAGGCCGGAGTAGTGGGCGACCTGCTCGGCGATCGCCGCGTCGGCGCTCGCCTCGTCCAGGTCCGACCAGACGACGCCGTTCCAGCCGTGCGCGGCGGCGACCTGACGGACCACCCGCCCCGCCCGCTCGATCCGTGCGCCGGGGCCGTCCGGCTGGGCGCCTTCGCGCATGTCCCGGTCGTAGAGGGCGAGTACCGCGGCATGATCCATGCGTTCACTCCAGCACCCGGGCCCGGCCGGGGCAACAGCTTTACAAGTCCTCCTCCTTCGGCTGTACGACGGTGAGATACGCGCGCAGCCGGTCGCGGTTGCGGGCCAGACAGTCGATGCGCGCCTGGATGCGGTCGATCTCGCCGCGCAGCAGCGCGGCGGTCTGCGGGGTCAGGCACTGCGGGGGCAGGTGGATCTCGTCGGGGCCGGAGAGATAGGGCAGGATCGCCCGGATCATCTCCGTGGTCAGCCCGGAGTCGAGCAGTCCGCGGATCTGCTGGACGTCCCGGACGTCCGTCTCCCCGTAGTCGCGGTAGCCGTTGACGGCCCGGTCGGGATGGAGCAGGTCCTGTTCCTCGTAGTAGCGCAGCAGCCGGGTGGGAACGCCGGTCCGGCGGGACAGTTCGCCGATCCTCATGGCTTCCTCCGGGAGTCGGCCTTGCCTTCACACTGATGTGAGGGTTTGAGCATGGTCGCATGTCCACCTCATCCACGGCCACATCCATGGCCAAGGGCACGGCCATGCCCGCCCCGCTGCCGTGGCCGGGCCTGCTGGCCCTTTCCACCGCCGCCTTCACCGCCGTCCTGACCGAACTGCTGCCGGCGGGGCTGCTCCCCCGCATGGCAGGCGACCTGGGCGTCTCCGAGGCACGCGTGGGGTTCCTGGTCACCGGCTACGCCCTCGCCTCCTTCCTGGCCGCGATCCCGCTCACCGCGCTGCTGCGCGGACTGCCGCGCCGGCCGGTGCTCGTCGGCACGCTGCTGGGGTTCGCGGCCGCCAACGCGGTGGTCGCGCTGTCCTCGTCGTACCCGCTCACCTTCGCGGCCAGGCTCGTCGCCGGCTGCATGGGCGGCACGCTGTGGGCGATGCTCGTCGGCTACGCGGCCCGGATGGTGCCGGCCGAGCGGCGCGGCCGGGCGATCGCGGTGGTGCTCGCCGGGATCACCCTCGCGCTGTCCCTGGGGGTGCCCGCCGGGACGGCGCTGGCCGAGGCGCTCGGCTGGCGCACGGCGTTCGGTGTGCTGTCCGGGCTCGCGGTGCTGCTGGTGGTGGGGGTCCGGCGGTGGGTGCCCGGTTTCCCCGGGGAGGCGGCCGGTACGCGCATGCCGCTCGCCCGGGTGGCGGTGCTGCCGGGGATCCCGGCTGTCCTGTCCGTCACGCTGTTCCTGCTGCTGGGGCATCAGGTGATGTACACGTACGTCGCCCCGTTCGCGGCGCATGCCGGGTTCGGTCGTACGGGCCTGGTGCTGCTGGTGTTCGGGGCGGCCACGGTGGCCGGGATCTGGGTCACCGGGGTGCTGGTCGACCGGCGGCTGCGGCCGACCCTGCTCGCCGCGCTCTCGCTCTGCACCGCCGTGATGCTCACGCTCGGCCTGTACGCCGGCACGCCCGCCGTGCTCCTGGTCTGTGTGGCGCTGTGGGGCGTGGCCTTCGGCGGTGCGCCGACGCTGATCCAGACCGCGCTGGTCGACGCCTCGGGGCCCGCCCACGGGGACGTGGCCACCTCCCTGCAGACCACCGTGTACAACGCGGGCATCGCCGCGGGTTCGCTCACCGGCGGTGTCGTCCTGGAGAACCTGGGCGCCGGGGCGCTGCCCTGGACCGCGCTCCCGCTGGTTGCCCTCGCGCTGGCGACCGTGACGCTCGGCCGCCGGTACGCCTTTCCGGTCGCACGCCGGCGACCGTAGTCTCGCCACGGAGATCACATCGCGAGGAGGGCGCCACGCCATGGTCGTGAAGGACGCGGAGCTGCCGTACCTGCGCCGCTGTGTGGAACTGGCGGCCCGGGCGCTGGAGGCGGGGGACGAGCCGTTCGGTTCGGTGCTGGTGGGCGCGGACGGCACGGTGCTCGCCGAGGACCACAACCGGGTGGCCTCCGGGGACCGCACCCGCCACCCCGAGTTCGAACTGGCGCGCTGGTCGGCGGCCCGTCTGACGCCCGAGGAGCGGGCGGCCGCGACCGTGTACACCTCCGGCGAGCACTGCCCGATGTGCGCGGCCGCGCACGCCTGGGTGGGCCTCGGCCGGATCGTGTACGTCGCCTCGTCCGAGCAACTGTCTTCCTGGCTCGCCGAGTTGGGGGTGCCGGCGCCGCCGGTACGGACCCTGCCGGTCAACGAGGTGGCGCCCGGCGTGCAGGTGGAGGGCCCGGTTCCCGAACTGGCCGAGGAGGTGCGCGCGTTGCACCACCGCTTCCATCACGGCGAGCACTGACGGCGACACAGCCGGTCACCGGTGCGACACCGCACTGATCCGCCCGAGATGCAGGCGGCGCCCTCCGGTGCCTACGATCGATGAAGCCCCCAGGCCAGGTGACCGCCCGGTCTTCCGTAGGGGGGAGGCGCTTGCCTTGCTGCCGGCACATCGGCTGATGGCCGCTCATCTCGGGTTGGTGACGGCCGCCACGGTCGTCTACATGACGGTTCCCGTGGCCCGCAGCCCTTTGTGGGCCGTCATCGGCCTCACCGGTGTCGCCGCCATACTGACCGGCACCCACCTGCACCGCCCCGCGCACCGCTGGCCCTGGTGGATCCTCGCGGCCGGACTGCTCACCTTCGTCACCGGCGACACGTACTACAACGTGATGGAGGAGTACTTCCTCGCCTCCAACCCGTTCCCCTCTGCCGCGGACGCCTGCTATCTCGCCACCTATCCGCTGTTCGCCGTCGGACTGTACGGACTCTTCCGCTACCGGTGGGCGGGCCGCGACCTGCCCAGCCTCCTGGACGCGCTGATCGTCACCGCGGGCCTCGCGCTGCCCGTGTGGGTCTACCTGGTCCAGCCGCTCACGGAGGTCGAGGGGCTCACCTGGCAGCAGCGGGCCATCAGCATCGCCTATCCCCTCGGTGACGTGCTGGTCCTGGCGCTGCTGGCCCGGCTGCTGAGCCCACGCCCACTGGACGGGCGGAACCGGTCGGTCCAACTCCTGGTCGTCGGCACGTCGACGCTGCTCGGCTTCGACATCGCCTACGGCATCCTGCAGCTCAACGCGATGTGGCAGACGGGGACGCTGCTGGACGCCGGGTGGATCGTCTTCTACACGGCCTGGGGCCTGGCCGCGCTGCATCCCTCGATGGTGGAGCTGACGGCCGCCATGCCGCAGCGGGCGTCCCTGCTCCCGCCGCCGCGCCGACTGGTCATGCTCGCCGTGGCGACGCTCATCGCACCGGGGATCCTGCTGTACGAGGGCCTCACACAGAGTGCCCACGACGCCGCCGTGATCGCCGTCTTCTCCGGCCTGCTCTTCCTGTTGGTCATCCTGCGCCTCACGGGAATGGTCGTGGCACACCGCCGGGCGGTGGCGCGGGAACACGCGCTGCGCTCGGCGGCGGCGTCGCTGGTGTCGGCCGTCCGGCAGCAGGAGGTGGCACGGTCGTGCGAGGCGGCCGTCGACACGCTCCTGGGGTCCACGGTCCGCCACCGGACGCTGCTGCTGCCCGCCGAACGGGCGGCGGACCTGGCCCCCGGCCACACCCGGTTCATCGCCGCCGACGACCTCGGTCCCGAGCTCGCCGCCGAGCTGGAGAGCCTGTCGGCCATCCTGGTGTGCCCCATGACCCAGCCCGGCCGTCCGGCGTCCGCAGAGGTGCCGGGCGTACTGCTGGTCGCCGGGCCGCACGGGCAGCTCACCGAGACGTGGAGCTCCCTGGAGATCCTCGCCTCGCACGCCGGGCTGGCGATGGAACGCGTCGTGCTGCGCCGGGAGGTCGTACGCCGGGAGAGCGAGGCGTACTTCCGCACCCTCGTGCGCAACACCTCGGACGTCATCCTCATCCTGGAGGACGACGACACCGTGCGGTACGCGAGCCCGTCCGCGGCGTCCGTGTTCGGCACCGTGGACCTGGCCGGCACGTCGCTGCCCGGCCTGCTGGATCCCCAGGACCGGCAACGGGCGACCCGGGAGCTGGCCTCGGTACGGGAGCACGGGCCGCGCACGCGGCACGACCACTGGTGGGTGCAGCACCGGGGCGACCGGGTCGAGGTGGAGGTGCGGTGCAGCGACTTCCGGGACGAACGCACCGTGGCCGGGCTGGTCGTCACCCTGCGTGACGTCACCGAGCAGCGCCGGCTGGAGCACGAGCTCACCCAGCGGGCCTTCCACGACTCGCTGACCGGGCTGCCCAACCGGACGCTGTTGCTGGAGCGGATCGAGCGCGCCCTGCTGCGCGGCCGCCGCGAGTCGTCCCTGACCTGTCTGCTCTTCGTCGACCTGGACGACTTCAAGATGGTCAACGACACCCGCGGGCACTCGGCGGGCGACCACCTCCTCACCGCCGTCGGGCGGCGCCTGACCGGGGCGCTGCGCCGCACCGACACCGCGGCCCGGCTGGGCGGCGACGAGTTCGCCGTACTGATGGAGGACGCGCGGGAGCCGCTGGACGCCGAGCTGCTGGCGGCGCAGGTGATCCAGACGCTGTCCCGGCCGTTCACGCTCGACGGGCAGTCGGTGACCGTGTCCGCGAGTGTGGGCGTGGCCACCGCGCACGACAGCGCGGACGCGGAGGAACTCCTCAGCCACGCCGACCTGGCGCTGTATGCGGCGAAGACGGCCGGCAAGCGGCAGTGGCGGCGGTTCCAGCCGCTGCTGCGGGCCCGGATGGTCGAGCGGCACGATCTGCAGAGCCGGCTCGCCCGGGCGGTCGCCGAGCAGGAGTTCGCCCTGCGCTACCAGCCCGTGGTGGACATCGCCGCGGGCGAGGTGGTCGGCTTCGAGGCGCTGGTGCGCTGGCCGCGTGCCCCGAGCCCGCCCGTGCCGCCGGAGCAGTTCATCACCCTGGCCGAGGAGACCGGGCACATCGCGCCCCTGGGGTCGTGGGTCCTTGAGAACGCGGTCCACGGCATCGCGGAGCTGCAACGGCTGCCCGGGCCGGGCGGACCGCCGTACGTCAGCGTGAACGTGTCCGCCCGGCAGTTCCGCGACACCGGATTCGTGGACCAGGTCGGCCAGGCGCTGCGCACGCCGGGGCTGGCTCCGGGGTCGCTGCAGCTGGAGCTGACCGAGACGGTGCTGCTGCGCCGCGACGGCCAGATCCAGGCGGTGCTGCGGGCCCTCAAGGACCTCGGCGTGACCATCGCGGTCGACGACTTCGGCACCGGCTTCTCCTCGCTGCGCTATCTGCGGGACTTCCCCATCGACGTACTGAAGATCGACAAGACGTTCATCGACGACATCGCGCACGACCCGCAGCAGGTCGCGCTCGTCGAGGGCATCGTCCGCCTCGCCGACACCCTGGGCCTCCAGGTGATCGCCGAGGGCATCGAGGAGACGGCGCAGCGGGATCTGCTGGCGGGCATGGGATGCCGGTTCGGGCAGGGCTTCCTGTTCGCACGGCCGATGACGGTGGAGCAGAGCGAGCGGATCCTGCGGCAGCGGAACGGAAACAGTCGCGCGGCCGGTGCCGGTGTCGCACGCAAGGCCGCGCGCCACGGGCCGCCGGGACGGGAGGCGCGCTGGGCCGACCTGGAACACCTGCGGCGGACCAGCCCGATGACCGACGCGGTCATCGACGAGGTGCGGGGCCGGCACATCCGCAGCCGCGGTCACCCCCTCATAGACTTCGCCTCCTGCAACTACCTCGGCTTCGACTGGGACCCGGAGATCGCCGCGCGCATCGAACCCGCCGTACGGCGCTGGGGCACGCACCCGAGCTGGTCGCGGCTGCTGGGCAGTCCCCGGCTGTACCCCGAGATAGAGGAACGGCTCGCCGCGCTGCTGGGCGCGCCGGACACGCTGCTGTTGCCGACACTGACCCTCATCCACTCCGCGGTGATCCCCGTCCTCGCCGACAGGGGCCATGTCTTCGTCGAGGCGACGGCGCACAGCACGGTGTACGACGGCTGCGTCATCGCCCGCGGACGCGGCGCCACCCTGCGCCGCTTCCACGCCGAACGGCCCGAGGAACTGGACGCGTTGCTGTCCTCGGCGCCCGCGGGCACGCCCCGGCTTGTCTGCCTGGACGGCGTCAACAGCATGAGCGGGAACGTCTGCGACCTGCCCGCACTGGCCACGGTCTGCCGCGAACGGGGCGCGACCCTGTACGTCGACGACGCGCACGGCTTCGGCGTGATCGGGGAACGCGGGCCGGGCGAGCCCTGCCCGTACGGCTCGCGCGGCAACAGCGTGGTGCGGCACACCGGCGAGTCGTACGAGGGCATCGTGCTGGCCGGAGGCTTCTCCAAGGCGTACTCGTCGCTGCTCGCGTTCCTCGCGCTGCCCACCGACCTGAAGAACCGTCTCAAGACGGCCGCCGCGCCCTACCTGTACTCAGGGCCCTCCCCCACGGCGTCCCTGGCCACCGCGCTGGCCGGGCTGGAGGTCAACGACCGCCGTGGCGACGCCCTGCGCGCCGACCTGTACCGCAAGACGGTCCGGGTGCTCGACCATCTCGACGGCCTCGACGTGGACACCCTCAACACGGACCGGCTGCCGATCGTGGAGATCCCGCTGGGGAACCCGGCCGATCTCGACGCGGTCGCCGCGTTCCTGTGGGAGGAGGGCATCTACGTGACGCTGGCCGCATATCCGCTCGTGCCGAGGGACCGGGTGGGCTTCCGCGTCCAGATCACGGCCCTCAACTCCGACGAGGACATCGACCGCCTGACCGGCACCCTGACCCGGCTGGCGGCACGGTTCCCCCTGCGGTCGAAGGTGCGAGAAGGCCATGTCAAGGGCTGAGAGGACCACGCCTATGACGGCGAGAGCCAGGCCGACGGCCGGCAAGGCCGTGCCGACGCACAACGACGACGTGGACTGGGACAGCTGGCCGGTGGCGGACTACCTCGCCGAGAACTACCGCGAGGTACACCCCTCGGACGCGGCGGTCATCGCCCACCACTCCGCGTTCTACCGGCGGCTCGCGCCGGGCGCCGTCGGCCGCTCGGTGGAGTTCGGGGCCGGCCCGAACCTCTACCCGCTGATCCTCGCGGCCGCGGCGAGCCGCCGTATCGACGCCGTCGAGGCGGGGGCCGGCAACGTCGCCTATCTGGAGCGGCAGATCCTGTGCGGGCCCGACGCCAGCTGGCTGCCGTTCCACGCGCTGTGCCGGGAACTGAACCCTGCCCTGCCCGCCACCCTGGCCGCGTCGCTGGCCCACGTCGACGTCGTCCACGGCGACGTCCGGGACCTCCCGCCGGGCGCCTACGACCTCGCGTCCATGCACTTCGTCGCGGAAGGGGCGACCGAGGACCGCACGGAGTTCGCCGAGTTCTGCCGGGTCTTCGTGCGCTGTGTGGCACCGGAGGGCTATCTGGTGGCCGCGTTCATGGAGAACATGCCGACCTATCGCGTCGGGCCCGCGTCACGCTGGCCGGGCTGCCCGGTCAACCCCGAGATCGTCACGGAGGTGTTCGCACCCCTGACCCGGGAGCTGAGTGTCACCCGCATCGACGCCGACCCGACACTGCCCGATTACGGCGACTCGGGGATGGTGCTGCTCACCGCGGTCTCGGCGGCGTGAACGCCTGTGCGGCTCAGGCCAGGCCCCACCGGGCATGACCGGTGGGGCCTTCCGTGCTCATCGAGGGTGCGGTCAGCGCATCGCGCGCGGGCGAAAGCGCCGGTGCACGGCCACTCCGCCCAGGACCAGCGCCGCGCTTCCCAGTACGGCGGGCAGCGTCTGGTCCGTTCCCGTGTCCGCCAGTTGTCCGGCGGTGAAGTGCGGCCGCGGGGCGGGCGGGGCCGCCTCCGGTCCCGGGTGCGCCCTGGGCGGCTCAGTCGGCCTCGGCGCCGGCTGCTCCGGCCGGTCGGGGCGCTCGGGGCCGTCGTCGGAGGTGTTGACGGACTCGTTGCCGACGGCCGCGTTGCCGACGCCGACGACGCTGACGCTGTTGCCGCTGACGTTCACCGGGACGTGCACCGGGAGCTGCACACCGTTGCCGGAGAGCACACCCGGCGAATCCTTTCCGCCGCTGTTCGCGGTCGCCCCGCCGGACGTCCCGGCCGCGTCGCCACCGCCTTCACCATCGGCGTTCCCGTCGGCGCAGCTGTTGCCCGCCGCCGGGTTGAGCAGCCCCACCACGTTCACGGTGTTCCCGCACACGTTCACCGGGACGTGCACCGGGAGCTGGACGGTGTTGCCGGAGATCACTCCGGGCGAGCCTGCCGCGGCGCCGTCCGCGCCGGAGTCCGCGTACACCGGCATGGTCACTGCCATGGCGCCGGACGCGGCGGCGACGGCGATCACACCGTTTCGGGTAACCCGTCTCATAGGTTCCCTGCCTTCCAGACATGGTCACGGGCACTCGCCCGCACCGGATAGAACGCGGGAGAAGCATCCGAGTTATGGCTTATCGGCCTTTCACCCCATCGAGTGTCATGGTTGTCGAACTAACGGCAAAACAGTCGGAGACGCATCGAAACCGTCGTACGCGCATCGGCGGGGGCACAGGGTAGGGCACCTTCCGCGGCCCCGCTGTCCGGAGGCGAGCCCTGCGAGCTGCGCCTATCGTGATCGAGGGCGCTCGGAAGCGGGCGCCGGTCCCGGTCCGCGGCAGGCTCTCTGGAGGCATCCATGCCGGCCAAGCTGTCGACTCGGCCCCTACTCGGGCGCTGCACGATCACCGGAGGCCTCGGCCTGGTTCTGCTCGGCGCGGGTCTGCCGGCGGTGGCCGCGGAGGGCTCCGAGACCGACCTGTCGCGGTTCTACCGCCAGAAGGTCGTGTGGTCGAAGTGCGACGGCGTGGAGATGCCCAAGGACCTCCAGTGCGGGAAGGTCACCGTCCCCCTCGACTACGCCAGGCCGCGGGCGGGCACGCTCGAGCTGGCGCTCGCCCGCTACCGGGCGACGGGGAAGTCACGCGGCTCCGTGGTGCTGAACTTCGGCGGTCCGGGTGGCCCGGGCGTCAGTGAACTCGCCGCCGGCGGCAAGGACTTCATGAGTCTGACCAACGGCTACGACGTGGTGTCCTTCGACCCCCGCGGTGTCGGCCGGTCCTCACCGGTGACGTGCGGCGCCGGGCCCGCGACGGCGCCGGACGAGGACGCGGACCTCGACGACGATCCACAGGCCGTCCTCACACAGCTGCGCAAGGTGGCCGACACGTGCACCAAGCACTCCGGCCCCGTCCTGCCCCACATAGGCACCGTGAACGCCTCGCGCGACCTGGACATCATGCGCCAGGCCCTCGGCGACAAGAAGCTCAACTACCTCGGTTTCTCCTACGGGAGCCGGCTCGGCGCGGTGTACGCGGCCCAGTTCCCCAAGAAGGTCGGCCGGATGGCGCTCGACGGCGTGGACACGCTCACCGAACCGCTGACCGAGCAGGGCGTGGCGGGCGCCGCGGGTCAGCAGACCGCGCTGGAGGACTTCGTCGACTGGTGCGTGAAGGACATCGCCTGCCCGTTCGGCA
The DNA here is from genome assembly GCF_059026085.1 of Streptomyces sp. a15. Taxonomy (NCBI): domain Bacteria; kingdom Bacillati; phylum Actinomycetota; class Actinomycetes; order Kitasatosporales; family Streptomycetaceae; genus Streptomyces; species Streptomyces sp. A15. The sequence goes on from NZ_JBWLKM010000017.1 coordinate 146,368, forward strand.
CGGACGCGCGCACGGCCCGGGAGGAGGTCGTACGCCTCGTCGACTCGCTCGACCAGGATCCGGTGCCGACGGACTTCGGCGAGGACTTCACCGGCCAGGACCTCGTGGGCGCCATCGGCCAGGCCCTCTACAGCAAGGAGCTGTGGCCGTCCTTGGAACGGGCGCTCGCCTCACTGGTCGAGGACGGCGACACCGGGCCGCTCCTCTGGTTCTCCGGCCGTGGAACGGCGTTCCGTGCCGGTGGAGGCATCGCCCTCCGCGCCGGCAACGGCACGGACGGCGGCCTGGTCGACCAGGAGGACGTCCCGCTCGACAATCTTCCGGCGGCGCTGATGGCGATCAACTGCGCGGACGATCCCGACCGCCCCAGCGCCCGCCGGATCACCAGGGAACTCGGCCGGCTGCGCGCCGAGTACGAGCAGGCGTCGCCGGTGTTCGGCCGCTACCGGCTCACCGAGGTGCTGACCTGCTACGGCCGCCCCAAGGGCACCGACTTCATCCGCGACGGGGTGCGTGACGTCCGTACCCCGAAGATGCTCCTGGTGGGCACCCGGGGCGACCCGGCGACACCGTACCGCTGGACCGTGGAGACGGCCGAGCGCCTGGGCGACTCGGCCGTGGTGCTCGACAACAAGGGCGAGGGCCACACCGGATACGCCTCCTCCAAGTGCGTGCACCGCAAGGTCGACGCGTTCCTGCTGTACGGCTCCCTGCCTCCCGACGGCAGCTCCTGCGGGCCGGAGGACGACGGCCGCTGAGGTACACCCCCCGGCCGGTCGGCACCTTCGCAGAAGCCGACCGAGGTTCAGAGCCGCTCTGCGACGCCGGCAGCGAGTTGCCGTTATTGCCCGACTTGGCTGCCCCTAATGCCCGATCGGCGATTCAGCCCTATCGTGCTGTTATGGAGCACGCACTCAGTCCCACCACTCTCACCGAGCTGCGGCGCCCGCGCCCGTATCCGGCGGTCTCCGTGCTGACGCCGACGCATCGCCGGGAGCCCGAGAACGCCCAGGATCCGGTCCGGCTGCGCAATGTCGTGGCCGAGGCCAAGAAGCAGCTGGAGGCCGATCCCGCGGTCCCCCGGGATCGGCGCCTGGACGTCGCCCGGCAGCTCGACCAGGCCCTCGCCGAGGTCGATCTGTCGCACGCCGGGGACGGCCTGGTCATCTTCGCCGCTCCGGGGGAGCACCAGGTGTGGTCCCTCGCCCGTCCCGTGCCCGAACGCGTGGTGCTGTCGGACACCTTCCTGACCCGCAACCTGGTCTCCGCGCAGGCCGCCGAACGGCCGTTCTGGGTGCTGTCGGTCTCCGCCGACCAGGTCACCCTGTGGAGCGGCGGTACGGACCGCGTCACCGAGGAGCGCACCGGCGGCTTCCCGCTGTCGCGGAGCCGCGAGAACTTCGACGCCGAGCGCCAGCAACAGATCGGCGATCTGCGGAGCACCTTCCGGGACGAGGGCACCCGCCAGTTCCTGCGCGAGGTGGACACCGCGATGAGCACGCTGCTGCGCGAGCAGCCGAGGCCGCTGTACGTCACCGGCGAGACGGCCGCGCTGTCCCTGCTGGACGAGGTCGGCAGCGTCACCAAGAACGCCGTCCACGTACCGCACGGCGGGCTCGCGCACGGCACCCCCGACGCCGTGTGGCAGGCGATCCGGCCACTGGTCGCCGCCGAGGCACGCAAGAGCACCGACTCCGTGGCGCGGGAGCTCGAATCGGCCCGCGGCCACCGGGCGTTCGCGGCCGGGGTCGACGAGCTGTGGCAGAACGCGCGCGAGGGCCGCGTACGGCTGCTGGCCGTCGAGGAGAACTACCGGGTGACGGTCCGCGACGACGGCGGCGACCATCTGGTCCCGGCCGAGGGCGGCGCCCTCGACGCCCGCGAGGACATCGTGGACGAGATCGTCGAACAGTGCCTGGAGACCGGCGCCGAGGTGCGCTTCGTCCCGGACGGCGCGCTGGGCGACGCGGACGGGATCGCGGGAGTACTGCGGTACTGAGGCCCGGCGAGGCACGTCAGACGCCGCCGAAGAGCGAGGCCAGCCCCTGCTCGACGGCGGCGCCGACGTCTTCCCGCCCGGCGCCCACCACCGCGAAGGTCCGCAACAGGAACCGGCGCAGCGCGGCCGTGTCGAACTGGAGCAGGGCCAGTCCGTACGGCGAGTGCAGCTCCAGGACCGTACGGGCCCGGCCGCAGGGCCAGACGTGCACGTCACCGCTTCCCGCCGGGCCGGTCAGCCCCTCCGCCAGCAGGGCGCGGGCGAAGGTCCAGGTGACCCGTTCGCCGTCCAGGGCGACCTCGGGCGGGAAGTCGATGTGCACGGCCAGCGGGTCCGCGCCGGTGTAACGGAGCGTGGCGGGAACAGGCAGTTCCTGGTCCGCGGCGATGAGACGGGCGCGGGCGGGCTGCTCGAGCGTGATGTCCATGTCTTTACGAGCTCGCAGGTGCCGTTCGCATTACACCGGAGCCCCCATGAATTCATGTGACCTGTGTCACGCACCGGCCTCGCGTCGCGGCCCTCTGGCCCGGCCGATCCACCTATGCCACACTCCCTAGAACACAGTGCCGTCGCACACACAACCGAACACCGCGTCGACCACCCCATCGGTCCGTCAAGTCACGTACCCTGCCTACGACTTGACCCACCCGGTGCGCTACGTCAGACGTACGCCGAGCCCACCCCTGAAGACTGTGGCATATGCCAGAAGCACCACCGTATCGGGTGTTGCCAAATCCCTTACAGGGCGTCGCGGGCTGTGCAACAGTCGTAACGGTCCTTCCGTCCGCCTTGGTCGTACCGTCCCCGCATCGGAGTGCGTCATGCCGTCCCATCTCTCTGCGGACCGCCCAGCCGCCCAGCCGCCCGGACGCGGCTCGGTCGACGCGCTGATATCGCAGGCGCGCCGGCTCAAGGGCGACATGGACGCCGTACGCCGGGACACGCAGAGTGACGGTTCCGACCTGCAGGAGCGGTGGCAGCGCGCGCTGTACGACCTCGCGCTGCACCAACTCGACGACCTGGACGAGCACCTGGCACAGCTGCGGGACGGCCCGCCGCCCGTGCCCGCCTCACCGGAGGCGGCGCCCGCCGCCCGGGCCGTGCCGTCCGCTCCCCGGCGCGGCTCGCTCCTGAGCCGGGTCGGCAGCGCGGAGTGGAACCTGCTGACGGACGAGGCCAGTTGGTCCGGTGAGCTCTACCAGATCCTGGGCCGTGACCCCGCCGCCGCTCCCCTGACCCTCGACGAGCTGCCGTCCCTGGTCCTCGACGAGGACCGGCCCAAGCTGACGGCGATGGTCACCGACTGCCTCGTCGACGCCAAGCCCATCGACGGCGAGTTCCGCGTGGTGCGCCCGGACGGCGACGTACGGACCGTGCACATGATGGGCGAGCCCGTGCTCGACACCGACGGAAGCACCGCGTCCATGTGGGCGGTGCTGCGGGACGTCAGTGAACTGCGCCGCAGCCAACGGGCGGTGAGCGAGACCCGTGACTCGTTACAGCGTCACCGGCACCGCGCGCAGGCCGAGCACCGGCTCGCGGTCGAGCTGCAGGAAGCTGTGCTGCCGCCGTGGCGCGGCTCCCTGCGGCTCCCGCACCAGGGCCCCGAGACCCTGGATCTCGCGGCCCACTATCTGCCGTCGTCGGCGAGCGCGCTGATCGGCGGCGACTGGTACGACGCGCTGGAGCTCGCCGACGGCGAGACCCTGCTCAGCGTCGGCGACCTCACCGGCCACGGAGTCGCCGTGACCTCGGGCATGGCGACCCTGCTGGGCGCCGTACGCGGCATGGCCATGACCGGCACCCCGCCGGCTCAACTGATGGCCTGGCTCAACCAGTTGCTCGACGCCACCGTGCAGCCGGCCCTCGGCAGCGCGGTCTGCTGCCGCTACCGGCCAACGACCCGCACCCTGGTGTGGGCGCAGGCAGGACACCCCGCCCCGCTGCTGTTCCGCGACGGGACGGGGCGCCGACTGCACGCACCGGCCGGCGTCCTGCTCGGCGCGACCTCGGGGGCCGTGTACGAACAGGCCGAGGAAACCCTCCGACCGGGCGACCTGCTCCTGCTGCACACCGACGGGCTGGTGCCCGGGCACAGCGGAGAGGAAGAGGGCGCCGTGAACCGTCTCCTCGACCTGGCCCCCCGGTTCGGCGAGGCGCGCACCGCACAGGACTGCGTACGGATGCTGGTGGAGGAGTTCGACGAGGCCGAGCGCGAGGACGACGCCTGTGTACTCGTCGCCAGGGTGACCGCATAACAACAACGGCAGGTCAGGGGCACAGCCCCGGTGTCTATGCCCTGGCGCTGTTGCCGCCCTTCCCCCTCGTCTTCGGCAGCGCCAGCCTGATCTCCTCGCGCAGCTCATGGATCTTCGGATAGGTGGAGTACTCGGCAGTGAGCCGGTACATCTGGCCCAGCCGGTCCCAGGTACGGCGCGAGGAGTTCGACCCCATCGCCATCAGGGCCAGCCGTGCGTACCGGTCCGCCTGTTCGGGGTCGTCCGCGATGAAACAGGCGGAGGCCATGGACAGGTGGTCGAAGATCTTCGACCGCTCCCGTCCGTCTGTGCGCAGGGCCAGGGCCTTCTCCGCGTAGTGCTGGGCGTGCACGGCCGCGCCCGGCTCGTGCTCGGCCAGCGTGCGGTAGGCCAGGGCCTGCATGCCGTACAGGTCCTCCTCCTTGAAGGTCTGCATCCAGCTCGGCGGCGGCACGTCGCCCCGGTCGGAGACGAAGAGGTCCTCCGCCTGTCCGAGGGTGCGGCGCATGGCCTGCCCCTTGCCCATGGAGGCCTGTGCCCAGGCCTCGATGGTGTAGAGCATCGCCCTGGTACGGGGCAGCACCTGTTCGCCGGAGCCGGACTTGGCCAGCTTCATCAGGTCGAGTGCGTCGTCGGGCCGGCCCAGGTGCACCATCTGGCGAGCCGCTCGGGAGAGCGCCTCCCCGGCGCGGGGCCGGTCACCGCCCTCTCTGGCGGCATGGGCGGCGATGACGAAGTACTTCTGGGCCGTGGGCTCCAGACCGACGTCGTGCGACATCCAGCCCGCGAGGACGGCGAGGTTGGCGGCGACGCCCCACAGGCGTCGCTGGAGATGGTCGGGGTGTCGGTAGGCGAGCATGCCGCCCACCTCGTTGAGCTGGCCCACGACTGCCTTGCGTTGCAGCCCGCCGCCGCGGGCCGCGTCCCAGGCCCGGAACACCTCGACCGAGCGCTCCAGTTCCTCGATCTCCTGCGACCCGATGGGGGCGGCCTCGTAGCGGTCGAGCCCAGCGGGGTCGGCGTGCAGGGGGTCGTCGAACTGGGGAGCGTCGGCGGTCAGGGCCGGATCGGTGTGCAGCCAGTCGTGCATGGCATTGCTGAGGGCTGATCCCGCGGCGAGCGCGGCACCCGCGCCCACCAAGCCGCGTCGGTTGAGCATGAGGTCCATTCCCGTGAATTCGGTGAGGACCGCAGCAGTCCGCTCGGGCGCCCACGGCACTCCGTCGGGATGTTCCGCATTCCCGTCGCCCTGCCGTTTCCCCGCACGCCCGTGCCGGACCAGACCGAGGTCCTCGATGGTCACGACACGGCCGAGACGCTCGGTGAACAGAGCCGCCAGCACCCGCGGCACCGGATCGCGCGGGATCTCTCCCGTGTCGATCCATCGCCGCACCCGAGAGGTGTCGGTCGAAAGCTGGGGGTGGCCCATGGCCGCCGCCTGCCGGTTGACCAGCCTCGCGAGTTCACCCTTGGACCAGCCGGCCAGGCCGAACAGGTCCGAGAGACGGGCGTTGGGTTGTCCGCTCACGTCAAGCCCCCAGGTTCTCGGCTGAGTTGACAGTAGCCCGGTGAGAGTTGCCGGGCGACTATTCGCCAGGGTTCGCCAGGCCTCGCCAGATGGTGTGCCACTGGGCATCGGGTGTCAGGTAGGAAAGCGCCACCCCGACCCGGTCGCCTTCTTGGAAACTCTTCTTGGAACTCTTCCTGGAACAAGGGATGCATTCCCCAGGGTGCACCCGGGTGACCGGGCCGGGCAGCGCACTGTCGTCGCAGGCACACGAAGGGATCTGTTTCGCCCATGTACGCAGCATCGTCCTCCGTGTCCGCCCCGCCCCGGTCGCTGCACCCCCGTCCGGTGGGTGGCGGCCCCTACCTCGACCCCGCCCGTCCGGCGGCGGCTCCCGTGCTCGGCGCGGGCAGGCCGCGGCGCGCACCGGGGGTCGGTACCCAACCGCTCAGCGGGAGACTCGACTTGTCCGGCCCTCAGGGCGCCCAGCTGCGCACGGCGATCGCGTCGGTGCACCGGATCTGCCCGGAGTTCGCCCCGGTGCAGGTGCTGCGCCGCAGCGGACGCTCCGTACTCCTGGTCGGCACGACAGGACGCAGCACCGCCGTCGCCAAGTGTTTACTGGACCACTCCCCCGCGTGGGCCGAGCGGATCCGCCACGAGATAGCCGCATACCGCTCGTTCGTCCGGCACCGCCCTCCGGTGCGCGTGCCGAGACTGATCGCGGCGGACCCGGACAACTGCACGCTCGTCATCGAGCGGATGCCGGGGCGGGTGGCGGCACTGCACCGGCACCCGGCGGAGGCCCCGCCCCGCGCGGACATCAGGGCGGCACTCGGCGCGATCTGCCGGCTGAACGCCTGGCGGCCGCCGGCGGGCACCTTCGATGCCCCGCTGGACTACGCCACACGGATCAACCGGTACCACGAGCTGGGCCTGCTCACCGACCGGGATCTGGGCGACCTGCAGAAACTGCTGCACGGCATCGCGGCGACCGCGGGCCGGCACGGCATGGGCCAGTTCTGCCACGGCGACGCACTGTTGTCGAACATTCTCCTGTCACCGGCCGGTCCAGTGCTGGTGGACTGGGAGCACGCGGGCTGGTACCTGCCGGGCTACGACCTGGCGACGCTGTGGTCGGTCCTCGGTGACGCGCCGGTGGCCCGGCGGCAGATCAGCCAGATCGCCCAGTCGGCGGGCCCCGCCTCGCGGGACGCGTTCCTGGTGAACCTGATGCTCGTGCTGACCCGAGAGATCCGTACCTACGAAACGGCCGTGCAGCGTTCGATGCACGACACGACCCCGGCGGCACCGGGAACGGCCCATCCGGGTGCTGCGCCGTCCGGCGAGGAACAACGGCTGCTGCTCAGGCGGCTGCACGACGACTGCCAGCTGGCCCGCAGGGCCGTGCGCGCGGCGGTCGGCACTCGCTGACGGGGACGACGGTCCGCGGTGCGCCGGTGACCGGCGCACCGCGGACCGTCGTATGTCCGGGTGCACGGTCACCTCGTACGGCTGATTGGTGTACTCCACTGACGCCCCGCAGGCCCGCGGGGCCGGTCCGCGAAACTCCCGCTCACCTGGATTGACGAGGGAAATCGCCTGCTTCTGGGCATCATTGACGGATCGTCGGCAGGCCGGTACCACTGACGGACACCCGGCCCCGCACGGCGCATCGCGCTCGACCGTTCCAGGAGGCTGCATTGCGAGGATCCGCCACCGACCCCAACAGAGCCGCCGGATACAGCGGCAGGCGAGCAGTCGCGGGGGCGGTGGCCACCGCGGCCCTGCTACTGCCACTGCTCGGCGCCGCTCCGTCCGACAGCGCCGCACAGTCCTCCGCGAACCGCCTTCAGCTGGCGTTCGCCTCCGCGGCCGCCGAGTACCACGTGCCGCAGAGCGTGCTGCTCGGCGTCTCCTATCTGCAATCCCGCTGGGACGCACACGCCGGGGCGGCCAGCGTGACCGGCGGGTACGGCCCGATGCACCTCACCGACGCGCGCACCGCGCTCGCCAAGGCGGCGCCGCACCACAGCGAGGGCACGGAGGACCCGCGCGGCGACGACGCCCGCACCCCGCTGCACCCCGAGGCGAAGCTGCCGGAGACCTCCGAACTCCCGGCCCGCTTCACGACCCTGCCGAAGGCGGCCGAGCTCACCGGCCTGCCCGCCGAAGACCTGCGGACCGATCCCGCCGCGAACGTGGCCGGCGGCGCCGCGCTGCTCGCCGCCGCGCAGAAGGACCTCGGCGAACCGCTGAGCAAGGATCCCGCGGACTGGTACGGGGCGGTGGCCCGCTTCTCCGGCGCCGATGACAGCGCGACGGGGGCGGCGTACGCGGGCGACGTCTACGACGTGCTGCGCACCGGCGAGGAGCGCGTCACCGACGCCGGCCAGCAGGTCGCCCTGGCTCCCCAGCCGGACCTCGCCCCCGACACCGCGCAGCTCGCGCGGACGGGGCTGCGCACGCTCGACGCGACCGGCACCCAGTGCCCGGCCACGGTGTCCTGCGAGTGGATCCCCGCTCCCTACGAGGAGTTCGGCGAGGGCGACTACGGCAACCACGACCTGGGGAACCGTCCGGCGTCCCAGAGCATCGACTACATCGTCATCCATGACACGGAGGGCGCCTGGGAGGGCGTCCTCAACCTGGTGCAGGACCCGACCTATGTGTCGTGGAACTACTCGCTGCGCTCCACGGACGGCCACGTCGCCCAGCATGTGAAGGCGAAGGACGTGGCCTGGCACGCGGGCAACTGGTACGTCAACGCCAAGTCGATCGGCCTGGAGCACGAGGGCTTCCTGGCGAATCCGGACGCCTGGTACACGGAGGCGATGTACCGGTCCTCGGCGCGGCTGGTGACGTACCTGTCCAAGAAGTACGACATCCCGCTGGACCGGCAGCACATCCTCGGCCACGACAACGTGCCCGGGCCGACCGCGGGAACCATCGGCGGCATGCACACCGACCCGGGCCCGTACTGGGACTGGGCCCACTACTTCGCGCTGCTGGGCCGCCCCTTCGAAGCCACGGCCGGCAAGAACGGCGGTCTGGTGACGATCCGCCCCGACTACGCCGGGAACCGGCCGGGGTTCACGGGCTGCGTCGCCCAGGGTGAGCCGTGCGCGGCCCACGGCTCGAGCGCGGTGCGCCTCTACTCGGGGCCCGGCGAGTCCTACCCCCTGATCAAGGACATCGGTCTGGGCACGACGCCGACCACCGGGGTGAACGACCTGTCCTCCCGGGTCTCCACCGGCCAGCAGTACGCGGTCGCGGACCGTGACGGCGACTGGACGGCGATTTGGTACCTCGGCCAGAAGGCCTGGTTCAAGAACCCGAAGAAGAACCCGACGGCGGTGAACGCGACCGGCCAGGTGGTGACGCCCAAGGACGGTCCGGCGAGCGTCCCGGTCTACGGGCGCGCCTACCCGGAGGCGTCCGCGTACCCGGCGGGAGTGCCCGCCCAGACGGTGTCGCCGCTGCCGTACAAGCTGCCGGCAGGCCAGAAGTACGTGGTCGGCGACAAGGTGCCCGGCCAGTACTACTACGCGGTGACCTTCGACGAGGCCTCCCACCAGGTGGTGGTCGGCAAGGACCTGTACTACGAGATCCAGTTCGGCCACCGGGTGGCGTTCGTGCGGGCGGCGGACGTACGCGTGGAGCGGTCGGGCGGGTAGGTGCCTCAGCCCTGCTGGAAAAGCTCCGCGGGGAGCGGCTTCAGCAGGGCGTACAGGTCGTCGGTGATGGGGCGGTCCCAGGCGGCGATGGTCACCAGGACGTTGTCGCTGCGGTCGAACTGCACGCAGGAGATCCGGCTCTCCGAGAGCTTGAGGCGGCGCACGATCAGGAGGTTGTCGCCCTGCATCACCGGCATGTCCTCGACGCCGACGACGGTGACCTCCTCGTCGTTCTCCAGCGCCAGCAGCAGCTGGCCGACCTCGAAGGGGATCTCGCCCTCGGTGACCTCGCGGGCCGGGGAGCCCTCCGGGAGGTTGCCGATGATCATCGCGGGGCCGCGACCGCCGAAGAGGTCGTAGCGCAGGTAGACACCCTGGCAGCTGCCGTCGGGCGCGGGCAGCAGGCCGGCGCCCAGATTGCCGGGCCAGTCGCCCGGGTCCATGGCCAGTACGTCGAAGTCGGGCCCGGCGGGCGTGGCGCTACGGCGGCGGAGGAACGACATGCCGCAATGGTACGTGCCCGAGGCCCTCGCGTGACGTGCGGGCGGCTCTTGCGGGCTAGGGGGTGTTTCGAAAGTCCTGTGCGGTGCCCGCGGTGTTCGGTGCGTGCCCTCGGCGTGCCGGACGAAGGCCCTCGTACTGGACGTACTTGGGTCTTTG
>NZ_JBWLKM010000018.1:0-153017 GCF_059026085.1 Streptomyces sp. a15
GACTACGGCATCGTCGGCGACCTCTTCGACGTCGTCCCCCAGCTCACCGAGGAGATCAACACCCGCAAGGGCTGATCCCGTCGGGACCGGGCTGTCCGGGTCAGTACGACCTGGGCAGCCCCAGCACGTGGGCGGCGCCGAGGAGCTGCGGGCGTCGACCGGACGACGTGGCGCCGCTGACCCTGCACTTCGCCAGCGCCGCGTCCAGCTTCACCACGGGGGCGATCGTCCGGGAGGGCGGGGGGATCACCCGGAAGGTGTGACCCGGCTGAGGAAGTCGCGGGAGAGCCCGACGATCTCCTCCAGGTTGGTCTCCAGTGCCCAGTGGCCGCCGTCGAGGAGATGCAGTTCGGCGTCGGGCAGGTCCCGGAGGTAAGCGCGTGCGGAGCCTTCGGGCATGTAGCCGTCCTGCGGGCCCCAGGCGATGAGCGTCGGCGGCCGGTGCTCGCGCAGGTAGGCCTGGTAGCGGGGGAACCAGTCGAGGTTCTCCCGCAGTCCCTCCATGAGCCGGACCATGATCGCGCGTCGTTCCGGCCGGCCGAGCTGTGTCCAGGCCAGCTGCCACAGGTCGGGGCTGATGCGTTCGGCGAGCCGCTCGGGTACGTCATTGAGGAACTCCTCGCGGAAGCCGTCCTCGCTGACGGCCTCCGCGAGCTTCGCCCGTGCCTGTGGCGTCGGGTCGGCCCAGTAGGTGCGCAGGTAGTCGTACTTGGGGCCGAGTTCGTCCTCGTAGATGTCGCCGTTCTGGATGATGAGCCCGGTGACCCGCTGCGGTGCGCGGATTGCGAGACGCAGCCCGATCTGTGAGCCGTAGTCGTGCAGGTAGAGGGTGTACGACGGCAGGCCGAGCGCGTCGGCGAAGCGGAGCAGGAAGTCGGCGTACCCGTCGAAGGAGTACGGGAATCGGGACGGGTCGGGGGTGTCACTGTGGCCGAAGCCGGGGAAGTCCGGCGCGACCAGGCGCAGGCGGTCGCCGAGCGCAGGCATGAAATGCCGGTACTGGAAGGAAGAGCAGGGATAGCCGTGGGGAAGCAGGACCGCGGGGGCGTGTTCGGGGCCTGCCTCGCGGTAGAAGACGCGGACGCCGTCCAGTGTCATCCACCGGTGCCTGACCTGGCAGGGGGCGGTCATCGCATGCCTCCTTCGGGTTCGGGGCGCTGCTTGCACGTCCCGTACGGCTACCCGATCCGGGGCGGCCGAGACCCGGAACCTACCCCCTCGCCGACTTCCCGCCGCTGGTCGCGGCGGCACCGAAGGGGCTGTTCCTCACCGGGACGCCCGCCATCGAGCTGACGGAGGGCGACACCGCGACCGGCACCCAGCCGCTCTGCTTCGTGGACCACGCCACACACGACGTCCGCATCGGCTACTACAGCGACACCTACGTAGCAGGTGCTCGGCGGCATCGGCTTCACCGCCGAGTATCCCTTGCACCGGCCTGTCCGGCGCGCCCTCGTGCTGGACGTCTGCTGGGCAGTTCACGGGAGTTGACGCGCGAGGCCGGGGCACGCCTGCGGACCGAGGGCTCGGCGCCCCCGCTCGTGCACCTGTGACCTCACCAGGGAAGGGGTCCCTCGGCGTCGAAGTAGCCGCCGGTCGGGCCGTCGGGGCCCACCTGCGCCATGCGGACGATGATCTCGGCGCCCTCCTCGACGGTCTGCGTGCCGGTCTTCCCGTTGAGGTCCGTCGCGGTGAAGCCCGGCTCCACGGCGTTGATCCGCATGGCCGGGAACGCCTTCGCGTACTGCACGGTGATCATGTTGACCGTGGCCTTGGACGCCGGGTAGGCGACGCCCGGGTAGAAGGACGCCGGATGGCTCGGGTCGGAGAGGGCTGTCAGCGAGGCCAGGCCGCTGCTGACGTTGACCACGACCGGCGCGGCCGAGCGCCGCAACAGGGGCAGGAAGGCGTGGGTGACGCGGACCACGCCGAAGACGTTCGTCTCGAACGCCGTCCGCATGTCGTCGGCGGTGACGTCCGCGGCGCCGGGCACGCTGTTGTCCTCGCGCCTCGCCTCGATGCCGGCGTTGTTGACCAGTACGTCGAGTCCGCCGTCGGCCTCGACGGTCTTCACGGCGGCCTGGACGGAGGCGTCGTCGGTGACGTCGAGCTGGACGAAGCGGGCGCCGAGCTGTTCGGCGGCGCGGCGTCCGCGTTCGGCGTCCCGGGCGCCGATGTAGACGGTGTGACCTGCGGCGATGAGCCGGCGGGCGGTCTCGAAGCCCAGCCCCTTGTTCGCTCCGGTGATCAGGGTTGTTGTCATGCGTCCAGGTTCCGGCGCGACGCCGCGGACAGCCAGGAGACCCTTCTTCCTGGGACTCCCAGTACCAGGCATGTACGCGGCCGACAGTGTTCACTGGGGGCATGACGGCGACGGAACTCGGACAGGCGTTGCGGCGCTGGCGCGACCGGGTCTCCCCAGGCGCCTTCGGGCGCCCAGCGCCCGCTGTTCACCGACTTCGCCCTGCGCCTGCTCGTCTCGCACCCGGCCGAGATGAGGGTCGCGAACGCCCCGCTCCTCGCCCTGTTCACCGACTTGATGACGGAGCTCGAGGACGCCAATCTGCTGCGCTCCGGCTTCGAAGCCCGGCGCGCGGCCGCGTTGACCATGCGGACCGTCATGTTCAACGCGCAGTCCAGCGGCCAGGACGGCACCCACCCGCTGACCTCCGATGAGATCTGGGACTTCTGCGCCAAGGGGTTCACGCTCAGCTAGGGCTTCGAGGGGCGCAGCCAACGCCTGGGCTACCACGGCCTGTTTCGGTGGGCAGTTGCCGGCCCAGTCCGTCCGGGCGGCGCACCTCGCCTGCCCGGACAGGACCGTCAAGTCGCTGCAGGCACTGTGACTTCTGGCCGTGCCCGCCGCTCAGCCCGCCTGCGGTGCCGCCGCCGGGAGGACCACCGCGGTGAGGTCCAGCGCTGGCAAGGTGGGCATGGCAGGCACGGCCGGCACCGCCGTCACCTCAGGCACTTCGCTGAGGATCTCCGTGACCAGTTCGTTCACCGGGGCCAGCAGCTCGGTCATCGAACCCAGTACAGCGCTCAGATCGAGCGAGGTGAGCGCCTTCACCAGTTCGTCGACGGCCGCATCGATCGAGCCCAGCAGGTCCGAGACCGGGTCGGCGGCCGCGGCCGCGGCCTGCGGGGCAGCGGAGGCCAACCGCTGCTGAACGGCGGTGTGCGCGGTCCGTACGGTGTCCTCGTACGCGGCCGCCGCTGCCGGGTCGAGACGAGCGTCGTCCGTCGCGGCGATGGAGTCCACCGCCTTGACGAGCGGGGCGATCACGTCGGCGTGGTCCGCCCTCTCCAGCGCGTCGAGCCGTTCCACGACCGCGTCCGCCGCGGGTGCTGACCATGCCACGGCGGTCCGGTCCGCGGCCTCTCCATGGATGTCGCTCGCGGCAGCGGCGGTGCCGGCCGGTACGAGCAGCAGAGCCGAGCACAGCAGGGGCGGCAGGAGGAGACCGCGGGATACCAGGGGTCGCATGAACGTTCCTTTCCACAACGCTGTTCCTGCGCCCGCCGTGGAAAGCCGCCCGACCCGCCGCAACCGCTCCGGAAGCCGGCGCCCCGTCCTGAACCTCGGCGGGGCAGCGCTGACCAGCGTCTTTCCTCGGCAGCGCGGCCGGTTTCGGCAGTACCGGCACGTTCGCCCGTCAGGGTGCGCCGTAGAGCGCTCGCGGGGTAGGGATGGTGCCGTGGACATCGACGAGGGGCTGATGCTCCGTCCGGACGGGCGGCCGGGGAATCCCGTGCGATACCTGGTTCTCGACGACTGGCACCGCGCCGAACCGAGCAGTGTCGCGGCCGCCGCAGCCCGGGTGGCCGACTCCTTGTCGCCGACCGTGGGCATGGCGACACGGCGGCCGCCGGACCGGCTGCGTCCGCTGTTGGACGCCCTGACCCTGACGTTGGCCGCACCGGACGTCGAAGCCGACGCCGCCGCCGACGCCCGGCAGCTGGTGTCCGTGGAGGATCCGCGGAAAGCGTTCGAGGAGCTGGCCGACATCGTCGAGCGTCACCCCCGCGCGAGCATCGTCCTGGGGCAGTTGCTGCGTCAGACGCCGTCGCTCGGCACGCTGCAGGGCCTGGCGGCCGAGGCCGCGGCGTACTCGATGCTGCTCGGCGGGACCGAGTTCGCGGCCTGGCTCGCCGGGCGGGGGGGGCGGCCCGTCCGGCGGAAACGGATCTCCCCCTGGTGCGCGTGCGGCGGGACGGCGGCAGGCTGTCGGTGCTGCTGGACCGTCCGGAGCGGCGCAACGCGGTCAGCTTCCGGATGCGGGAGGAACTGTTCGAGGCGCTGGAGATCGCCGCTCTCGACGACACGATCGACGAGGTCGAACTGGCCGGTGCCGGACCGGTGTTCTGCAGCGGAGGCGACCTGGCCGAGTTCGGTACGGCGACGGATCTCGTGGCGGCGTACCTGACGTCGCCGGAACGCGGGTCTTCCAGAATCACGGCAACCTTTCCGGAAACGGTGGCGACTGGGAGGTGACGCGCTCCACGAACTGCCGAACGAAGGTCACCACGTGAGTCCAAGAGCAGCCCTGCACCGCCGGTCACGGCGCAGGAGAACGAACCGCCGCACGGTAGTGATCAGCGTGGTGGCCACCGCTTTGGTCGGCGGCGCGATCACCGGCGGCATCCTGATGAGGTCATCGGACTCCGGGCCGGAGGCGGGCACCTACCGGCTGGTGAACGCCGCCGACGACCAGTGCCTGGCCGTACCGTCCGCCACCACGGCGAGCGACGTCCAGCTGAACGAGGCGCCCTGTGACAGCGCCGCCGACCGGACCTGGCAACTGGCCTCTTCCGACGGCGGGTTCACCGTCAAGGCCGCGCACAGCGGACTGTGCGCCGGGGTCGAGAACGCGTCGAAGTCGGCGGGCCGGGCGGTACAGCAGCAGACCTGCGACGACACCGCCTCGCAGGTGTGGGAGCCGAAGCAGGCGGGGAGCGCGTACCACCTGGTCAACGCCGAGAGCGGCAAGTGCCTGGCCATCAAGGCCCGTCGGGCGCGGCAGGACTCCTGCGACGAGGCGAGCAGCAAGAGCTGGACGCTGAAGGCGGTCAAGGGCTGGTCCTCGCCGACCGCTTCGGCGTCGCCCTCGTCCTCACGCTCGGCATCGTCCCCGTCCCCGTCTCCTTCCCCGTCCGCGTCGCCGTCGGTGTCGGCCTCGGCTTCACCGAGCAAGTCCACATCCCCTTCCGCCGCCACGTCCCCGTCCCCCGTCTCCGCCCTCGGCTCCTGGCCCACCAGCACCGGGGGCAGGCCGGTGACCGCCACCATCCAGGTCTCCGGCAGCTACGACGGCGGCCTGCGGCGCTACTACGGCTCGGGCGCGCTGGGCGGCGACGGCCAGGACGAGGACCAGGACCCGGTCTTCGAGCTCGCCGACGGAGCCGTCCTGAAGAACGTCGTCCTCGGCGCGCCGGCCGCCGACGGCGTGCACTGTCTGGGCAGTTGCACCCTGCAGAACGTGTGGTGGCAGGACGTCGGCGAGGACGCGGCCACCTTCAAGGGCACGTCCGCCTCGGCCAGGTACGTCGTGGTCGGCGGCGGCGCTCGGAAGGCGGACGACAAGGTCTTCCAGCACAACGGTGCCGGAACTCTGACGATCAGGAACTTCCAGGTCGCCGAGTTCGGCAAGCTGTACCGCTCGTGCGGCAACTGCGATACGCAGTACGAGCGCCACGTCGTCATCGACAACGTCAGGGTGACCGGGCCGGGGAAGGTACTGGCCGGCGTCAACGCCAACTACGGGGACACCGCCACCCTCTCCGGTGTGACGATCGTCGGTGACAGCGGCAGGGACATCACCGTCTGCGAGCGCTTCCAGGGCAACACCAGCGGCGCGGAGCCGGACAAGATCGGCAGCGGTCCGGACGGCACGTACTGCCGCTACAGCGCATCGGGCATCGCCTACAAGTGACCCGGGGCCGCGTTCCTGTGAGGCTCGGTGTTATGGCCATGCAACCGAAGAGCTGTGGCTAGACTCGCGCCCCATGCGTACCTCCAGTCCCGTCAGGCAGTGGAAGAAGACGGCCCCTCGCACCGCGCGCCCCGACGCGCACGACTGGAGAAGAAGGGCCCGGAACGCGGCCCGTCGGGGCGACCGCGCGCGCCTCAACTCGCCTGGCGAGCATGCCACTTGTGACCTGCTCGGCGCGTCGGCCGAAAGGGGGGACGAGGTCCCGTGAAGGCTCGGCACAAGCAGTCCCGCGACCCGCGCGGACACTGGCTGTTACTGATCCTCGTCCTCCCCGCGATGTTCGCGGCCCTGCTCTTCGAGGGCTGGACCAACCACGAGGTCGACGCGGCGACGACCCGGTCCGCCTGCACCTCGCCCGCACCCGACGCGGTGGCGGGCGGCGGCCCGGTGGTGGGCATCAACCGCAACGGCATACAGACCGGCTCGATGCCCGCCCGCACCGTCGCGCTCACCTTCGATGGCGGCCCCGACCCCGTGTGGACCCCGCGCCTGCTCGACCTGCTGCGCCGGCACCAGGCGCGCGCCACCTTCTTCCTCTTCGGCTCCCAGGCGGCCCGCCATCCGGACCTGGTACGGCGCATCCGCGACGAGGGGCACGAGATCGGCTCGAACACCTACACCGGTGGCGCCCTGGGCGAGGCGTCCCCCGTCCGTTTCTCGGCCGAACTCGACCTGGCCCAGAGCGCGTTGGCGGGGACCGCGGGTCTGCGCACCAATCTGCTGCGGATGCCGCGCACCACCTCGCCGGACACCCTGTGCGGCCGCGAGTGGCAGGCGGCACAGCGCGCCACCGCCGAGGGCTATGTGCTCGTCGCCGCCGACAAGGCGTCCCGGAAGCCGGCGCAGGGCCTGGTCCGGCAGCTCAGCCAGACGGCGACCGCCTACCGGGAGGCGAAGAAGCTGCTCGAGAACCGCGGCGTCGACCGCTTCACCACC
Source organism: Streptomyces sp. a15 (assembly GCF_059026085.1). NCBI lineage: Bacteria > Bacillati > Actinomycetota > Actinomycetes > Kitasatosporales > Streptomycetaceae > Streptomyces > Streptomyces sp. A15. Next base: position 6,930 of record NZ_JBWLKM010000018.1, read on the forward strand.
GTCTCTGCGGGTCTCCGGCTCACCCCGTACGCTCCGGTGTCCGCCCTCGAAAGGTGGGGTGGCACCGCCCTGGTCCGGGCCACCGCCGTCGGGCGGGCGTTCTCGAACGCCATGACCTGGACGCTGGGCATCGCGGGCGCTCTCGGGGTACTGCGCCTGCTGCTGCTCGCCGTCTTCGCTCGTGCCCACGTCCGGCGTCTGGAGCGCTCCCGGCCCGGCGCGCCCTGGCTGCGGGAGGTGACGGAACCGGTGACGGTGCTCGTGCCCGCCTACAACGAGGAGGCCGGGATCGAGTCCACCGTCCTCTCCCTGCTGGCCTCCGACTACCCCGAGCTGCAGATCATCGTGGTCGACGACGGCTCGACGGACCGTACCGCGGAGCTCGCCGAGGGGATCGGCGATTCGCGCGTGCTGGTGATCCGCAAGCCCAACGGGGGCAAGGCGGCCGCCCTCAACACCGGCCTGGCCCACGCGAGTCACGACATCGTGGTCATGGTGGACGCCGACACCGTCTTCGAACCGGACGCCATCCGCCATCTCGTCCAGCCGCTGGCACACCCGGCCGTCGGCGCGGTCAGCGGCAACACCAAGGTCGGCAACCGGCGGGGCCTGCTGGCCAAGTGGCAGCATCTCGAGTACTGCTTCGGCTTCAATCTCGACCGCCGCATGTTCGAGGTGCTGGAGTGCATGACCACCGTCCCCGGTGCCATCGGCGCCTTCCGCCGGAACGCGCTGGTGGGCGTCGGCGGGGTCAGCGACGACACCCTCGCCGAGGACACCGACCTCACGATGGCGCTGTGGCGGGCGGGATGGCGGGTGCTCTACGAGGAATCCGCCGTGGCCTGGACCGAAGTGCCCACCTCGCTGCGCCAGTTGTGGCGCCAGCGCTACCGCTGGTGCTACGGCACCATCCAAGCCATGTGGAAGCACCGCCGTGCCGTGGTGGAGGTGGGCGTGGCCGGGCGCTTCGGCCGGCGCGGACTCACGTATCTCGCGCTCTTCCAAGTGGTCCTTCCGCTGCTCGCGCCGATCATCGACGTGTTCGCCCTGTACGGCGTGCTGTTCCTCGATCCACTGAGCGCGGCCGCGGTGTGGTTCGCCTTCCTGGGCGTCCAACTGGTCTGTGCCGGTTACGCGTTGAAGCTCGACGGGGAGCGGAAGCGGGCCCTGTGGTCGATGCCCTTCCAGCTCTTCGTCTACCGGCAGCTGATGTATCTCGTCGTCATCCAGTCCGTGGTCGCCGCCCTGCTGGGCAGCCGGCTGACCTGGCAGCGCATGAAGCGTTCCGGTACGGCCGCTGAACAGATCGGTGGCCCCGCCCCGTATAAGAGCCTGCCGACGAGATGATCCCGATGTGGTGAGGGACTGAGCAGGCTGATGAGTGACGGGACCGACCGCCCGGTGGGCCGCTACGACCGAAGCGGTGGGGTGGCCGAGCCGCCGCGCGTCGCCACGGGCCGGGCGGCGCGCGGGAACGGGGCCCTGCCCACGACCCGTACGGCACCGCTGCCGGGCATGCCCTCCCCCGCCACTCCGGGCCGCACGGGCCACGGACGCAGGCCCCCCGGCGACGCGGGCGGCCGCCGCCGCCCCAGGCCGCGCCCCACCCGGCGCCGCAAGATCGTGCGGCTGACGGTCCTCGTGGTCGGCGCGCTGCTCGCTTCGTCCGTCGGTACGTACGTGTGGGCCGACACCAAGCTCGACCAGGAGGTCGACCTCGGCGCGCTCCCGGACCGCCCGGCGGACGGGAGGGGAACCAACTACCTGATCGTGGGCTCGGACAGCCGCGCCGGGCTGTCCGAGCAGGCGCGGAAGGATCTGCGCACCGGCTCGGCCGAGGGCCGCCGCACCGACTCGATGATCCTGCTGCACACCGGCGCGAACGGCAGCACGATGCTGAGCCTGCCGCGCGACTCGTGGGTGACCGTCCCGCCGTACGTCCGCCCCGAGACCGGCAGGAGTTATCGCGCCGAGCCGGACAAGCTGAACGCCGCGTTCTCCCTCGGCGGCCCCGACCTCCTGGTACGGGCCGTGGAGCGCAACACCGGGCTGCGCATCGACCACTACGCGGAGATCGGCTTCGCGGGCTTCGTCGGTGTGGTGGACGCGGTCGGCGGTGTGGACCTGTGTCTGGACCGGGCCGTGAGGGACGAGAAGTCGGGCGCGGATCTGCCGAAGGGCTGCCAGACCCTCGACGGCGCCGAGGCGCTGGCGTTCGTCCGGCAGCGCAAACAGGAAGCCCAGGGCGACCTGGGCCGCACCCGCAACCAGCAGAAGTTCCTGACCGCGCTCGCCAAGAAGGCCGTCACGCCGAAGACGCTCCTGAACCCGGCCAAGTCCTTCCCCACGCTCGGCGCGGGCCTCGACACGCTCGTGGTGGACAAGGACACGGACCTACCGGATCTCATGTCGCTGTTCCGGGCGATGCAGGGCGTCACGGCGGGCGGCGGCAGGCAGCTCAACGTGCCCGTCTCCGACCCCGCTCTCGCCACCTCCAAGGGCAGCGCCGTGAAGTGGGACGACCGCCGGGCCCGGAAACTCTTCGCGGAACTGCGCGACGACCGGCCGGTGACTCTCCGGCAGGGGAGCTGACATCGACCGGTCGCGGGTGCGTCAGGCCGGCTGTGCGGCGGAGTGCCCTGCCAGGGCGAGGGCCTCGGGGACGTGGGGGTAGGCGGCGGCCCGGTGCTGGAAGGACAGGATCTTCGGGTTCCGTACGACGCCGTCGCGGATCTCGATGGCCTTGCTCACCGTGGCGTCGGCCTCCCACGCCGCGGGGCCGCTCATGACCTTGCGCAGGTAGGGAAGGAGCGCCTCGCTGATTTCCCAGGTGGCCGAGTTCCACAGGTGGGACGGGCTGTGATCCACCGCGTAGTAGTGACAGCCCGGCCCGACCGTGGACATCGGCTCGCCGAAGGTGCTCGGCTCGGCCCATTCGAAGCCCATGCCCTCGTCGCAGGAGACGTCTACGAAGAAGGTCCCCGGCCGGAACAGGGCGAGTTCCTTTTCGGTGACGAACATCAGCGGCGCGTCGGTGTCCTGCAGGACACAGTTGACGATGATGTCGAACCCGGCCAGATACTCCGCCATCGGCACGGAACCGGCCGCGGTGACTGCCCGCAGGCGCGACGGATCGTCCTCCTGCTCCTCGAAGTGGCCCATCACGACCGACGGCATCGGCGAGGCCACCGCCGCCGCGGCGCGCTGGGTGAGCACCGTGACGTCGGAGACGCCCATGGCGCCCAGGCCCGTGACCGCTCCGCGGGCCGTGGCGCCGAAGCTGATGACCGCCGCGCGCAGGCGCCGCCCGTAGCTGCCGGTCAGTCCGCCGAGCTGCAGGGCGTGCAGCACCGAGCAGTAGCCGGCGAGCTCGTTGTTCTTGTGGAACACATGGACGCTGAAGGCGCCCGTGGAGGTCCAGTGGTTCATGGCCTCCCAGGCGATGAGGGTGAGCCGTCGGTCGATGCCGATCTGGGTCATCCTCTCGTCCTGCACGCAGTGCGGCCATCCCCACAGCACCTGGCCCTCGCGCAGTGCGGCGGCGTCCTCGTGCATGGGCTTGGGCAGCAGCAGTACGTCGCACTCGGCGAGGAGTTGCTCACGCGAACGCAGACCCGCCACCAGCGGCCGCAGCGCGTCGTCGGCGACGCCGAACCGGTCGCCGTAGCCCTGCTCGAGGAAGATTTTCTCGCGTACGTCCGGGTCGATCCGGTCGAGGTGGGCGGGGTGCAACGGCAGCCGGAACTCGTTTTCCTTGCGGGAAGAGGCGAGTACTCCGAGGCTCAAAAGGCTCATGCGGTTCCTCATCATCCCGAGGGCGACGCCGTGACGGATGACGGCATACGAAGTGCGCTCGGTGCCTCAACCGTACTCCCGTCCGGCCCCCGAAGCCGACCGTCAGGGCGTCGCCGGACCCCGCCCCGCCGCACCGGGAACCTTGCCGGCGCCCCGGACGTTGAGAGCAGTGGTTGTAGTTGAAGTTTGCGAACGTGGAAGCGCCCGCGGAGTTCTGACAGCGGGCGTTTCGTCGTTTCGGGGGTTTTCTTCGACGGCTGGCGACCAGCAGCCCGCAATCGCGCGAGCGCGCGTTCTGCGACCTCTCGCCATCTCGAAGGAGACATCGCATGACTCGAGGCACCCAGGGAACCCAGGGGCCCAGGGGCCTGCGCGCGGACCAGGTCCGCGCGCTCTGAGGACACATTCCGAGGCAGGCCCGCGCCGCGGGCCTGCCTCGCGCTGCCTCCCTACGGGCCACCCGCATCCGGCGCCCTGTCCCCGCGCCGTCGACACCGGCCCGCATTCTCCCCGAAAGGAAAACTGTGACCACTGAAATCATCAACCGGGGCATCGAACCGGCGGATCCCACCGGGACCCCGGAACCCGCGCCCGGCAGCCGGGGCAGCGACTACGCCGTGCTGTCCCGCGAGGTGCGGCAGAGCGGGCTGCTGAAACGGCGCCCGGGCTACTACTCCGTGAAGGTCGGGGGGAATCTGCTCCTGCTGGCCGCCGGGTGGACCGCGTTCGCCCTGATCGGGGAGTCCTGGTGGCAGCTGCTGACCGCCGCCTTCCTCGCGGTGATGTTCACCCAGACCGGGTTCATCGGGCATGACGCCGGGCACCAGCAGATCGCCGCCTCCAAGCGGGTCAACAACCTGCTCGGCCGCGTGCACGCCGACCTGCTGATCGGCCTCAGCTACGGCTGGTGGATCGCCAAGCACAACCGGCACCACTCCCACCCCAACCACGTCGACCGCGACCCGGACATCGCCGACGGCGCGATCGCCTTCACCGAGGACCACGCCCGCGTCCGCAGGGGAGCGTATGCCTGGCTGGCCCGTCACCAGGCCTGGCTGTTCTTCCCGATGCTGCTCCTGGAAGGGCTCGCCCTGCACGTCGCCGGTGTGAAGGCGCTGTTCGACGGCACCAGCGCCCGCGCCTCCCGGATGACCAAGGTGGCCCAGGCGAGCCTGCTGACGGCGCATCTCGTCGGCTATCTCACCGCCGTGTTCTGGGTCCTGCCTCCCGTCCAGGCCGTGTGCTTCCTGCTGGTGCACCAGGGACTGTTCGGGCTGTACATGGGGTGCTCCTTCGCCCCCAACCACAAGGGCATGCCCATCTTCGCCAAGGACGACAAGATCGACTTCCTGCGTCGGCAGGTACTGACCTCACGCAACATCCGTGGCAGCCGGTTCACCGACTTCGCGCTCGGCGGGCTGAACTACCAGGTCGAGCACCACCTGTTCCCGTCCATGCCGCGGCCCAGCCTGCGCCATGCCCAGGACATCGTGCGCACGTTCTGCGCCCGGCACGGCATCGCCTACCACGAGACCGGGCTCCTCGAGTCCTACGCCCAGGTGCTGCGGCACCTCCACGCGGTCGGCGGCCCGCTCCGCCCGGAGTTGGAGTACTGACCGGCCCCCTTGCCACGCCTATCGAATATCGATAGATTCCCATCGCACCTCGATCGAAGGAGAGACGATGGGAAAGCTGCCCGTGCTGGCGCTGCGAGCCGTGCTCGTGGCGCTGCTCGCCGGTTCGTTGTTCGTCCAGACAGTGATGGTGCCGCTGCTGGCCGAGGACCTGGACGGGCTCAACGCGGACTACGCGTACCTGCGGACCCCGTTCCTCGTGATCACGGTCCTGGGGATCGTGACGGTCCAGGTCGTCCTGGTCTGCGTGTGGCGGCTGGTGACGATGGTGCGACGCGGGACGGTGTTCTCCCACGCCGCCTTCCGGTACGTGCACATCGTGATCGGCGCGATGGTGGCGGCCGCGCTCCTGGTCTTCGCGCTCGGAGTGGTCCTGGCGCCGGGCGAGGCCGTGGCCCCGGGCGTTGTGCTCCTGCTGGGCGGCGTCGCCCTGGCGATCCTGGGGGTCGCCCTCATCGTGCTCGTCCTGCGGATGCTGCTCGCCCAGGCCGTCGCGCGCGACGTCGAGGCGACGCAGATGCAGGCCGAGCTGTCCGAGGTGATCTGATGCCGATCACCGTCGACATCGACGTGATGCTGGCCAAGCGCAAGATGTCCGTGGGCGAGCTCGCGGACCGCGTCGGAATCACCCCCGCCAACCTCGCCGTACTCAAGAACGGCCGCGCCAAGGCGGTGCGCTTCACGACACTCGCCGCGCTCTGCGAGGTACTCGAGTGCCAGCCGGGAGACCTGCTGCGCTGGGAGACCGAGGGCGCCCCGGACGGGTGACGGCCACCGCCCGGTCTCCCGGCTCGGTCAGGAGTCGAGGTCGTCGGCGAAGTGCCGGAACCCCTGCCTGTCGCGGTGGATGCCCCACAAGGTGTCCGCCAGTACGGCCGGGTCCTTGCGGTGGTGGCCGGGGACGATCGCGCCGGGGATGATCAGCTGTGCGACGTGGATGCCCTCGGGGGCGAGCGTGTCGTGCAGCAACCGGCCGTAGGCACTCTCGGCGGCGAAAGCGATCGAGGTGCCCGCACGGTCGGGGTGCGGGACGACGGCGGTGCCGCCGTTGACGAACAGGACGGTGCCGCGGCCGAGCGCCCGCAGGTCCGGCAGCACCTGCCGTACGGCGGCGACCGGGCCGTGGACGGAGAACGCGAGGGGACCGACGAGGTCCGCCGGGGTGGTCTCCAGCACGGGCCGCATGAAGTCCCGGTGCGGGACCGGGCTGTACTGGAGGATCTCGATCGGGCCCAGGGTGGCGTGCGCCGCGTCCAGGGCGGCCTGAAGGGCATTCGGGTCACGTACGTCGGCGGCGACGCCGCGCGCCGTGACGCCGTCGCGCAGGAGGTCGGCGGCCAGGGTGTCCAACCGCCCCTGGTCACGGGCGATCAGCGCGATGTCGTGGCCCTCGCGGCCGAACCGACGGGCGACCGCGGCGCCGAGGCCCGGTCCCGCTCCGATGATGGCCATGGTGGTCATGAGGCGTCCTTGAGGGTGAAGGTGTCGATGGCGAAGCGGTGGCGCACGTCGGAGACGAGGACGCGCTCGTACGCCTCGTTGATCCTCTCGGCGGGGATGACCTCCGCTTCGGCGCCCACACCGTACTCGGCGCAGAAGTCGAGCATCTCCCGGGTGGTGCGGACACCGCCGATTTGCGAGTCGAGCGGCGAGCAGGTCGTCACGCCGGCGCAACCAGCGGGGCCGCCTCGTCGAGGCCCCGCACGCCGGCGGACTCGGTTACGGATGTGTTCCGAACTCTTGACGGCCGTCGTCTGACTGCGTAGACATGACAGCGCAGTCAGACATACGGCGTCTGACATCATTGGGCTCGATCGTGCGGCCGTCTGGAGGCGTGATGACGCGAGGGACAGGGCGGGACCAAAGCCCCGCGGCGCCGCGCAGCGTGGACGTGGCCCGGCTGGCCGGGGTCTCGCAGAAGACGGTGTCGCGGGTCTTCAACGACGAGCCGTACGTCTCCGCCGAGGTGCGCCGCCGGGTCCTCGAAGCCGCCGAACAGCTCGGCTACCGCCGCAACAACGCCGCCCGCGCGCTGGCTTCCGGACGGACCCGCTCGATCGGCGTGGTCACGCTGGGCACGGCCCTGTACGGCCCCGCCTCGCTGCTCATGGGCGTCGAACGGGTGGTCAGGGACACGGGCTACGCGCTCCGCGTGGTCAACACCATGGAAGGCGACCCGGCGGGCCTCGCCGGCGCCGTCGACTCGCTCCTCGACCAGGGCGTGGACGGCATCGTCATCTCCGAGCCGATCGAGGAGGAAGGCACCGAAGGAGACCTCTCGGTCCCCGTCAACGTCCCGGTTCTGGTTCTCGGCGCGCCCCCGCCCTTCACGGCCTCCACCGTGCTGTACGGGGCAGGCGGCGCCGACCTGATGGCACGGGCGGCCGTCGAGCATCTGCTGGACCTGGGACACCCGACCGTTCATCATCTCGCCGGTCCCCAGCGGTGGTACGCCGCCAAGGACCGTCTCGAGGGATGGCGGGCGGCACTGGCCGCCCACGGCAGGGACCAACCGCCGGTGATCGAGGGCGACTGGTCGGCCGCCTCCGGCTACGCGGCGGGCCGGGAACTGGCCGCCGACCCCGAGGTGACGGCGGTGTTCGCCGCCAACGACGACATGGCCATCGGCCTGATCCGCGCCCTGGCGGAAGCCGGCCGGAGGGTTCCGGAGGACGTCAGCGTGGTCGGCTTCGACGACATCCCGGTCGCCGCCTATGTGACTCCTCCGCTGACCACGGTGCGGCAGCAGTTCGACACCGCGGCGCAGGAGGGGCTCAAGCGACTCGTGCATGCCATCGAGAACCCGCAGGCAGAGGCGCTGCCGGCGAGCGACCCACCGGTCCACCTCGTCGTCCGTGCCTCGACCCAGCCCCCGCCGCCCCGGCGGCCCCCGGGACGTCGACGACATACCGCCTCCCGACCCCGTGGCGGGCCGCACGATCCCCCGCCCGCGAACGGAGGTTCGTCCACCCACCACTGAGCAGGGCCGACCAGTCCGGGCCAGGGAGCTCGGACCAGGCCTGTGATCCCGGGGCGAGCCGCCGAACCGGCCATCGCTCAGCCCTGTTCCTCCCGACCGCGTCCCCGCCGCTGCGGACGACCCCGCACCAGGGACTACGCGCGCGTTCCCCTTCGCCAGGCGGCCGTCGGGCCGCATGCCGCAGCTCTCTGCGGCCCTCCGCTTCACGCACCTGTGTGCCGCACCTCGGTCGCAGCCCGCGCAGCCGGGCTCCCCAACCCGTCGGCCTCGACGCCCAGTCGTCAGGTCCGCGCGTTGTCTCCCCTTCGTCATCCCTCTTCGGCACGCCCTCGTCCGGCGTGCCGACCCCTTCGCCATCGGCGGGAGTTCACCATGCCCATATCCGGATCCTTCGCCGGCTCCTCCTCCATGAACCGTCGGCTCTTCCTCACCGCGACGGGAGCGCTGTCGCTGAGTGCCGCGCTGTCCGCCTGCGGTGGCGGCGGTTCCGACGACTCCTCCGCCGCCGCCGACCCGGTCGGCCAGGCCGACATCGACAAGGCGATGAAGACGCCGACCGAGCTGACGTTCTGGACCTGGGTCCCGAACATCGCCAAGGAGGTCGCGCTCTTCGAGAAGAAGTACCCGGCCATCAAGGTCAAGGTCGTCAACGCCGGCCAGGGCACCCCGCAGTACACCAAGCTGCGTACGGCCCTGAAGGCCGGCAGCGGCGCTCCGGACATGGTGCAGATCGAGTACCAGGCCATCCCGACCTTCACGATCACCAACAGCCTGCTGGACCTGCGTCCTTACGGTGCCTCCGCGCTCAAGGAGCAGTTCGTCGACTGGACATGGGGCCAGGTCAGCGGCAGCGACGGCGAGGTCTGGGCGATCCCCCAGGACACCGGACCGATGGGCATGCTGTACCGCAAGGACATCTTCGACAAGCACGGCATCGAAGTCCCGGGAACCTGGGACGAGTTCGCCGCGGCGGCGCGCAAGCTTCACAAGGCCGACCCTGACGTGTTTCTCACCAACCTCGCGGCCAACCAGCCCGCCGCCTGGCACGGCCTGCAGTGGCAGGCGGGCGCCAAGCCGTACGTCACCTCCGGCAAGAGCGACATCACCATCAGCGTCGACGACGCGGTCTCCAGGAAGCTCGGCGAGTACTGGGGCGGGCTCGCGAAGGAAGGGGTCATCGGCGTCGAGCCGGACTTCACCGACGCCTGGTACGCCGCGCTCAACAAGGGCAAGTACGCCACCTGGATCACCGCCGCCTGGGGCCCCGTCTTCCTCTCCGGCTCCGCCAAGGACACCGCGGGCAAGTGGCGGGCGGCCCCGCTGCCCCAGTGGGACACGGCCAAGCCCAGCTCGGGCAACTGGGGCGGCTCGACCACCGCGGTCATCCGCTCGACCAAGAACCCGATCGCGGCGGCGATGTTCGCTCAGTTCCTCAACACCGACCCGGCCAGCGCGCGGATGTTCGCCACCGAGCAGTTCTTCTTCCCGGCGACCAAGTCCCTGCTCACGGACGCCGAGTTCGTCGGCGAGGCGTCCTCGTTCTACGGCGGCCAGAAGGTCAACCAGCTGTTCGCCGACATCAGTTCCACCGTCAACGCCTCCTTCCAGTGGCCGCCGTTCCTCGACCAGGCGGCGACGGACTGGACCGAGACGGTCGGCAAGTCCCTCGCCGACAAGACCGACCCCGTCCGCGCGCTCGGCACCTGGCAGTCGCGTCTGACCACGTACGCCAAGGACCAGGGCTTCACCGTCAAGGGGGGCTGAGATGGCCGTCACCACCGCGACCTCCGCCAAGGGGAAGCGCCGTGCGGCAGGACCGCTGTTCGTCGCACCGTTCATGGTGCTCTTCCTCCTGCTCTTCCTGGCCCCGCTCGGCTACGCCGCCTACCTCAGCCTGTTCCAGGAACGCCTCATCGGCGGGACGGCGTTCGTCGGGCTGGACAACTACGTCAAGGCCGTCCAGGACCCGCTGCTCATCAACGGCGTCGGACGCGTCGCGCTGTTCTTCGTGATCCAGGTCCCGGTGATGCTGCTGCTGGCGCTGCTGTTCGCCCTCGCGCTCGACAGCGGGCTGCTGCGGCTCGCCCGGGTGATCCGGCTGGGCATCTTCGTGCCGTACGCCGTGCCGAGCGTGGTCGCCGCGCTCATGTGGGGCTATCTGTACGGTCCGGACTTCGGCCCGTTCGCCCAGCTGAGCCGGAACCTCGACCTGCCGGTCCCCGACTTCCTCAGCGAGGGCTGGATGCTCGGCAGTCTGGCGAACATCGTGACCTGGGAGTTCGTCGGCTACAACATGATCATTCTGTACGCCGCCCTGCGCACCATCCCCCAGGAGCTGTACGAGGCGGCCGCGATGGACGGGGCCGGCGCCTGGCGGACCGCCTGGTCCGTCAAGCTGCCCGCGCTGCGGCCCGCGCTCATGCTCACCCTGCTGTTCTCCATCATCGGCAGCTTCCAGCTGTTCAACGAACCGAACCTGCTGATGAAGATCGCCCCGGACGTCATCAGCAGCTCCTACACCGCCAACCTCTACGCCTACTCACTCGCCTTCACCGGCCAGCAGGTCAACTACGCGGCCACGGTGTCCTTCCTTCTCGGCCTCGTCATCGTGATCGCCTCCTACGCCGTCCTGCTCACCGCGAACCGCAGGAGGACCCCGTGACGACGACCGCCCCCGCGGCCCCGATCACCACGGACCGCTCACCCGCCAAAACGCCCCGCGTCAGGAGCAGGCCGTCCTCCCGGCGTCGCAGTACCCCCCTGACGATCGCCATGCTGGCCGTCCTGGCCTACTTCCTCCTGCCGCTGTTCTGGCTGCTGATCGCCTCGACCAAGAGCACCCAGGACCTCTTCAACAGCTTCGGCCTGTGGTTCTCGGACGCACCGCAACTGCTGGCCAACGTCAAGGCGACCTTCACCCAGGACGACGGGGTCTTCGTGCAGTGGCTGCTCAACACGCTGCTGTACGCCGTCGTGAGCGCCCTCGGTGCCGCCCTGCTCGCGGCCGCGGCCGGATACGGCTTCGCCAAGTTCCGCTTCCGCGGCGACCGGGCCGCCTTCAACCTGGTCCTCGGTGCCGTCATGGTCCCGACCACCGCCCTGGCGATCCCGACCTATCTGCTCTTCGCCGAGGCGGGCCTGGTCAACACCCCCTGGGCGATCATCCTGCCCTCCCTGGTCAATCCGTTCGGCCTCTACCTCATGCGCGTCTACGCCCAGGACGCCGTCCCCGACAGCATCCTGGAGGCCGCCCGCATCGACGGCGCCGGGGAAGCCCGGATCTTCTTCACCATCGCCCTGCGCCTGCTCGCGCCGGGCCTGGTGACGGTCCTGCTGTTCACGCTCGTGGCGACCTGGAACAACTACTTCCTGCCGCTGATCATGCTCAACGACCCGGACCTGTACCCCATCACGGTCGGGCTCTCCTCCTGGGCCGCCCAGGCCCAGAACGGCGGGGCCGGCGCCAGCAGCGACATGCTCGCGCTGGTCGTGACCGGCTCCCTGATCTCGATCCTTCCCCTCGTCGCGGCCTTCCTGCTGCTCCAGCGGTACTGGCAGAGCGGCCTGGCAGCGGGCGGCGTCAAGCAGTAGGGCACGCAGCCCCGTTGTCACTCCCCTTTTCCCCCGGAGGTTTCCTTCATGGCGGCTCTGCCTGCCCGCGTCCTCTTCGGCGCCGCGTACTACCACGAGTACCAGCCGCCCTACGGCACCGACCGCCCCGCCGAGCGCCTCAAGACCGACCTGGACCTGATGGCCGACGCGCATGTCACCGTCATCCGGGTCGGCGAGTCGGTGTGGTCGACCTGGGAACCGGAGAACGGACGGTTCGACCTCGACTGGCTCCGGCCCGTCCTCGACGGCGCCCACGAGCGCGGTATCTCCGTCGTCCTCGGCACCCCGACGTACGCCGTCCCGCCGTGGCTGGCCCGCCAGTACCCGGAGATCACGGGCGAGCGGCGCACCGGCGAGCGCATCGGCTGGGGCGCCCGCCAGGAAGTCGACTTCACCCACCCCGCGTTCCGGTTCCACGCCGAGCGGGTCATCCGCAAGATCGTCGCCCGTTACGTCGACCACCCGGCGGTCATCGGCTTCCAGGTCGACAACGAACCGGGCCTGGAACTGTTCCACAATCACGGCGTCTTCCAGCGCTTCACCGACCACCTGCGCGACAAGTACGGCGACGTCGAGACCCTCAACCGCGAGTGGGGCCTGGTCTACTGGTCCCACCGCCTCTCCACCTGGGCCGACCTGTGGACACCGGACGGCAACGCCCAGCCGCAGTACGACGTCGCCTGGCGGGAGTTCCAGGCCCGCCAGGTCACCGAGTTCATCGGCTGGCAGGCCGACATCGTCCGCGAGTACGCGGGCCCCGAGCAGTTCGTCACCACCTGCATCTCCTACAAGCGCCCCGGGGTGGAGGACGACGAGCTGACCGACCGCCTCGACATCGCCTCCGGCAACCCGTACTACGACATGCAGGACGGCCTCCTGCTCCCCGACCCCACGCCCGACGACCACCGGCAGACCTGGAAGACGACCGGGGTGTGGTCGCTGTACCAGACCGCCGACTGGATGTTCTCCTCGCGCCAGGAGCCGTTCCTGGTCACCGAGACCAACGCCGGCTCGATCGGCTTCCCCTGGGAGAACCGGCCCGCCTACGACGGCCAGTGGCGGCAGGCGGCCTGGGCGCTGGTCGCGCGCGGGGCCCGCATGATCGAGTACTGGCACTGGCACACGCTGCACTTCGGCGCGGAGACCTACTGGGGCGGCATCCTGCCCCACACCGGCCGGCCGGGCCGCACGTACGCCGAACTCGCCCGTCTCGGCGCCGAGTTCGAGGCGGCCGGTCCGCTCGTCGCCGGGCTCGAACCGGACGCGGACATCACGATGGTGTACTCGACGCCGAGCAAGTGGCTCATGCAGAAGTACCCGCCGCTCGCGACACCCGACGGCGAGCCGGACCCGGAGGCCTACCACCGCATCTTCGACCCCCTCTACCGCGGCGCCTTCGACGCCGGCCGCCAGGTGCGCATCGTGCACGCCCGCCAGCTGCACGACCCGCGCGGGGAGCGGGAGGGACTGACACCCGAGGAGGCCGTCGGCCGCCACCCCGTCCTCGTCGTCCCGGCGTTGTACATCGCCGCCGACTCGACACTCGACTGGCTCGCGGCCTACGCGGAAGCGGGCGGCCACCTGGTCCTCGGCCCCCGCACCGGCTACGCCGACCACGAGGCCCGCGCCCGCCAGGAACCGGCTCCCGGACGGCTGGTGGAGGCCGCGGGCGTCCACTACGACGAGTTCAGCAACCTCGTACGGGAGGTCCCCGTGCGGTCGGAGTCCGGCGGGCCGCTCGACCTGCCCGAGGGGGCGACGGCGACCCGCTGGGCGGACGGCCTCACCGTCACCGACGCCGACGTCCTCGTCACGTACGACCACCCGCACTTCGGCCGCTGGCCCGCGGTCACCACCCGCCGTCACGGCGAGGGCCGCGTCACCTGCGTCGGCACCGTCCCCGGCCGCGACCTCGCCCGGGCACTGGCCGCCTGGATGGCACCGGCCTCCCGCAGCACGTGGCGGGACCTCCCGGCCTCCGTCACCGCGACGACCGGCACCTCGCCCGACGGCCGCCGCGTCCACGTCGTCCACAACTGGAGCTGGGAGCCCACGAGCGTCCCGGTCCCGGTGGACCTCTCCGACGCCTTGAACGACGCGTCCCTCCCCGCTGGCACGGCGCTGGACCTCGGCGCTTGGGACGTACGCGTGTTCGTCTCCTGATCCGACCCCGACAGGTATCACCGTGGCCAATCCCCGAGGAGGGGCAATGCACGCGAGAAGAGCAGCGAAAGCACTGGGAACGTTCGTCGCCGCATCAGCGATGCTGGCGATACCCGCCTCCAGTGCGCAGGCGTACAACCCGACGGGCGGGATCCTCTACCAGCTCGGAAGCGAACCGTGTCTGAAGGGGCGCGGCAACTGCGCGGTCTACCCGAAGTCGGCGCAGCTGCCGAGCGGACGTCTGGTCGCGTCGTTCGAGAAGTCCACGGTCGTGACGGCGACCGGCAGCGCCGACAGACAGACGCTCCCCGTGTACAAGAGCGACGACCACGGAACCTCGTGGCAGCCGCTGTCCGAGGTCAAGGCGCCGGCGTACCTCTCGAGCGACCCCAAGTTCGCGAAGTACACGAGCAACTGGACGAACCCGTACTTGTACACGCTTCCGCAGGACGTGGGGAATCTGAAGCAGGGCACGCTGCTCCTCGCGAGCGTCGTGTCGGGCGACGACTACTACTACAAGGAGCACAAGGCGGCCGACCCGAACTGGACGCCGTCCAACGACGGGGACCGCAAGGACCTGGCGATCGCCCTGTACTCCAGCACCGACCAAGGTGCGACGTGGAACGTCCTCAACATCGTCGCGACGGGCGGCTGGCAGGGCGGCAGTGCGGGCGCGGTCGGCCAGAACATCGCGAACGCCAACACGAACAAGCAGGTGGATCCCCTGTGGGAGCCGTACCTGATGGTCTACAAGGGCAAGCTCGTCTGCTACTACTCCGATGAGAACGACTACATCGGCTTCAACTCCGCCACCGGTGTGCCCACCCTGGACCCGGCGAACGACACCGCGCCTGACTCGCACGGCCAGATCCTCGCCCACAGGACCTGGGACGGCCGCAGCACCCAGTGGAGCTCCCCCGTCCTCGACATCGCCGGACTGACCCAGAACATGGGAGGCGGCAAGACGGAGATCGGCGGCGGCCGGCCGGGCATGACGAACGTCGTGCGCACGACGGACGGCAAGTGGATGCTCCCCTTCGAGTACTGGGCCGGCGGAGCCAACACCAGGTACGTGCTCGCCGACAGCCCGTTGGAGTTCTACCGGGGCTCCGCCACCGGAACGGACGTCGGCTCTCTGCCGGTCGCCACCGGCTCCCGTCCCCTCTCGGGGGGCGGCAGTCCGGTCATCGTCCGGCTTCCCGGCGGGCGCCTGGTCTACAACGCGGCCGGCAGCGGCAACGTCTGGGTCAACGAGAGCGGGCGCAGCGACGGCACGTGGAAGGAGTACCAGACGACCTCACCGGCCGGATACAGCCGCAACCTGCAGTACGTCGAAGGCACCGGCCGCATCGCGATCCTCAACAACCAGGGCACCTCGACGCTCGCCTACGCCGAGGTCGACCTCGGCCACTCGGACGGCGCCTACCACCAGTTGGTCAACCGAAAGACCGACCAGGTCATCGGCACCGGGAACAACACCACCGACGCGAACATCGGCAACGCGGACGTGCCCGATGTCGTCCTGGAAGAGCCCGGCGCGGCGGCGAACCCGGCCACCCAGTACTGGCACGTGGTGACCGAGCCGAACGGCGGCACGACCCTGCTGAACAAGTCGGGCGGCCGCGCCGCGGCCATCTGGACGGGGAACGCGACGGCCGGCCAGCGGATCGGCCAGTGGGTCGACAACAGCGCCACCGGCAGCTGGAACCTGATCAGGACGAGCGACGGCTTCTACAAACTGCAGGCGGTCAAGAACACCAGCCTGTACTTGACCGGTGCGTCCGACGGGGCGGCACTCACCCTGCAGACCGCGGCCACGGACGGCTCGCAGGACTGGGAGCTCGTCCAGTAGGCCACTCGCCGTGGCGGCGGCACCCCGTACGAGGGCTCTTGGGGGCGCGGCTCCTCGTACGGGGTGGTCTCCTTTGCGTCGACCATCGCCCTCGGCTACGTGTGGCTGCGCTGCTTCGCGCTCGGTGACGATCACGGCCCGCTGCGTGTGTCTCACCGGCTGTCCGGTCGTCGGTCCTCACACGTCGTTGTCCGGCCAGCCCAGCAGTCTGGCGCCGATCACCGCGGTCTGAAGCGTGTAGCGGTGAACCGGGTCGGCCGGATCGGCGCCGGTCAGTTTGTGGATGCGCTCCAGCCGGTAGGTGAAGGCGCGCACGCTCAGGTTCAGGCGGCGTGCCGCCTCCGCGGCGACGCAGCCCGAGTCGAAGTAGGCGGTCAGCGTCTCGACTAGCGGGCGGGCTCCGCCGCGCGCGGTCCGGAGCGGGCCGAGGGTGTTGACGACGAGGTCGGCCATGGCCTGCCGGTCGCGGGTCAGAACGGGGTAGACAAGGAGGTCCGCGGCGCGCAGCACCGGCTCGTCGAGGTGCAGCCGGTCGGCCAGGTCCAGGGCGTTGAGGGCCTCTTCGTAGGAGTGGACGACTCCCCCGGCGCCCGGGTGGGGGCGCCCAATGGCGACCTGACCACCGTCGGTGGCCGCGTGCGCCTGTTCGGCGAAGAACACCAGCACGTCGTCCTGGTCGCCGGGTGCGATACAGACCAGCCGCCCGTCCTTCGTGGTGAGCAGGATGCTTCGCTCGCCGAACCGGCCGATCACGGCACTCTCCACCTGCCGGGTGGCCGGGTGGATGTCCTCGACCGGCTGGCTGCCCTGAGCGACGGCCACCGCATGGGCGCGTGACAGGAGCAGCCCGAAGCGTACGGCTCGTTCGGCCAGGCGGCCCAGGTCACTGCGGCCGTAGAGCAAGTCGTCGATGAACTCGCGGCGTACGGCTTCCTCCTGCCGCACGGCGAGCTTCTGCGCGCGTTCGTGCCCTTCGGCGAAGGCGTCGATCGCCTGCTCCACGGCGGCGAGCAGGCGATCGCCTTCGGCCGACGACAAGGTGGGCCGGCTCTCGCGCGTCACGGACAGATGCCGACGGACCAGGGCCCGCAGCCCGAGGCCGGCCTCGGCGGCACGTTCTCCCCTGGTCCTCAGGGCCTCCAGTTCGTCCCGGGTGAGGCGGCGGCCGGTCGCACACACCTCGGCCAGCATCTGGGCATACCCCTCCAGATACTCGTCGGGGATCTCCCGCCCTGCCACCCGTCCTCCTGTGTCCTCGACTGTGTCCTCGGCGTACTGCCGGCGCGTCCTCACGCACGAGGGACAAGAGTGGCAGACGGCAGCAGCCGTGGGTACGCGGACCACTGATCGCGAATCCGGCCGCCCGGACGCGGCCGGGCGAAAGGAACTGCCATGATCTTCGCCTGGTGGGCCGCTCCTTACGCCTTCGGCCAGGACATTGACGCGAAACTTACGCGGCGCGTTCCCCCGGGAGCACACTGGTGGTGTGCTGTCGGTGCTCACAAGGGGGTGTCGGCCGATGGCTGCGTCACGGTGTGCGCGCGTGCGGTTGTGGCGGTGGCGGCGCAGCCCGCTTCGGCGGCGCAGCGACGTCATCGAGGGCTGGGTGGTACTCGCGGGGTGGCTGTTCGCCCTGGTGGGTGGGCTGCTCGTCGGCCAGGTGACGGCGGACGCGGTGGAGCGGTCCGCAGAACGGCAGCGGGCCGAGAGCCGCGAGGTCTCGGCCGTCCTCGTCGAGGACGCGGACGACCAGGCGCCCGCGCGGGTGGGGAGCGACTACCGGGTGCGGGCCATGGTGCGCTGGACCGCGCCGGACGGCTCGACACACACGGACGAGGCGCGGGTGCCTGCCAAGACCCGGGCCGGAACGACGGTTGCCGTGTGGACGGACCGGAACGGCAAGATCACGGACAAGCCCCTGGACCACGGGGAGATCCGGCTGCATGCGGTCTCGGGAGGCGTCCTGGCGGCGCTGAGCGCGGGCGGGGCGGTCCTGGGCACGGTCTGGGTGGTGCGCCTGGGGCTCGAGCGAGGGCGTATGGCGCAGTGGGCCGCGGAGTGGGAGCGGATCGACACACGGCGGGGCTGGAAGACGGGCTGATTGTACGAGCCCGGACGGCTCAAGGGCCGCCCGGGCTCGCTGTGCCTGCACTGCCGACGTCAGCCGGTGACGTCGATCTTCCCGTTGGCTTCGGCGGGCGTCGTGGTCGGGGACATGGTCGCGGGCTGCGAGCCGCTGCCCCGCCCCTGGGTGATGTTCTTCAGCAGTTCGGCGAGGTCGACTCCGGTGGTGGAGCCGAGGAGTTCGACCCCCTGGGCGACGTTGTCGGCGACGGTCCGCGACAGCCGGCTCGCGCCGTCCGTCGAGATCACCGTCATCTTGTCGATGGCGCTGAGCGGCTCGGCCGCCTTGGCGACGACCTGTGGCAGCACCTCGACGAGCATCTGCAGCACGGCCGCGTCGCCGTACCGCGCGAAGGCGTCGGCCTTCTTCTGCATCGCCTCGGCCTCGGCGGCACCCTTGGCGCCGATCGCCGCCGCCTCGGCCTCGCCCTCGATGCGTACCGCGTCGGCGAGTGCGGCGCGGTGTGCCTTCTCGCCCTCACCGGTCAGCCGGGACCTCTGGGCGTCCGCCTCGGCCTGCTTGACCAGGGCGATCCGGCGGGCCTCGGCCTCCTGTTCGGCCTGGTAGCGGGCGGCGTCGGCGGGCTTGCGGACCTGGGTGTCCAACTCACGGTCGGTCAGCGCGGCCTGCCGCTCGGCGACCTTCTCCTGCTCGCTCAGGACCTCCTGGCTGCGCGCGGCCTCGGCGAGCGGACCCGCGGCGGCGGCGCGCGCGGCGGCCTCGTCGGTCTCGGCCTTGATCTCGGCCTGCTTCAGTGCGAACGTCCGCTGTGCGACGGCGATTTCCTCCTCGGCCTTCAGCCGTGCCTGCTCGGCGGCGCGCCGGGCCACCGCCTCGGCGATGTCGGCCTCCTGCTTGGCGCGAGCGGCCTCCGGCCTGCCGAGGTCCTCCAGGTAGGAGCCCTCGGTGGAGATGTCCTGGATCTGGAAGGCGTCCAGCACCAGGCCCTGTCCGGACAGGCTGGCCTCGGCCTCCTCGGCGACCTGGCCCGCGAACGCGGCCCGGTCGCGGATGATGTCCTCCACCGACATCCGGCCGACGATGGCACGCAGCGCACCCGAGAGCACTTCCTGCGTGAAGCCGACGATGCCGTCCTGCTGCATCAGGAACCGCTGGGCAGCGGCGCGGATGGAGTCCTCACTGCCGCCGACCTTGACGATGGCGACGCCTTCGAGGTGGGCCTTGACCCCGCGCAACGTGACGGCGCCGCGCACGGCGACCGGGATGTGCCGCGAGGAGAGGTCGAGGGTGAACTTCTGCTGCACGAACGGCACGACGAAGACACCGCCGCCGACCACGACCTTCTGTCCGCTGTTGTCGGTGAAGACCCGGCCGGTCTCCGGATCGGTCGCCTTCTTGCCGCGCCGCCCGGTGACGATGAACGCCTCACTGGGGCCGGCGACCTTGTAGCGGGTGATGACGACGAGCGCCAACAGGACGAGGAGTACGACGACTCCTACCACTGCGATGACGACTGAACTCATGGTGGTTCCCCCTCAGCCCTCCCAGGGGACGGCAGATCGATACGGGTCCTGCGAAAACAGGAAAGAGCAGGAAAGAGATGGAGTGCCTCTGAACGGCACCCAGGTGAACGGCACTCCGGACGAGCCGGCTCTCGGCCCGTCAGCGTTCGACGCGGCGTACGGCAACCGCCGACTGTGACAGCGCGGCTTCCACCCAGATCTCGGCGCCGCGCGCCACGGGGACCGCGCTCTTGGCCGCGAGCTTCACCGGCTGCCCGGCCAGGTGCACCAGCACCTCGCCGTAGCCGTCGGCCGGGATGGCGGTCACCACGGAGCCCGCCACACCGATCATGTCGTCGCCGCGCGGAGCGGCACCGGACGCATCGTTCATCAGCGCGCGGCTCAGGCGATACGCGAGCCAGCCCGTGACGACCCCGGCAGGCACGCCGATCGCGGTGGCGCCGACCGCGCCCAGCCCCGTGGTGCCCATGACGATCGCACCCGAGAAACCGAGCATGGAGACGAATCCGGCGACGACCGGGAGCGACAGCAGCCCGTCGAAGAGGCCTTCCAGGACTCCGTCGAAGACGAGGGACAGGGCGAGGAGCACGATCCCTGCGATGCCGAGACCCAGAAACCAGGTCATCCGCGCTCACCGCCTTCCATCGCTGCCACCCGCTGATGAAGGCATGCTCACATGCGGGAGTCCCCCATTACATTGCCTGCTTCCGGCAATCTTTACGCGACTTTGATGCCGTGCTCTCCACCGGTCAGGGGTGCCGAACGCTCCCCATTTCGGCGCTGAAAGCTACGGGGTCGCAGTCGAAGCCCCGGATCCTCTCGTGGAACTCCCATCCGCCGGAGGAATCCCTGGCGAATTCCGCAACCGTCGCAGCGGTGGATCCGGCGACCCGCGTGAAGTCGTGGTTCAGCAGCTCCCTGTACGCCTGGACGACGACGACACCCGTGCTCGTCAGGTCGCCGAAGGTCTTGTGACCGCCGATCTGATGGATGGCCACCCCTACGACCACGCGCGCGAACGAGGGTGCCAACCGGTCGAGTTCCAGCACCATCACCTCGACGAATCCGAAACCCTGGCCGGTCTCGCTGTGCCGGCTCATGTTGATGGTGCCGTCCGGCGAGCGGCTTTCGGTGTGCACCACGTATGCCGGCCGCCCGTAAGGGTCGTCGACGGAGTAGGTCGCGGCCATGATGTCGAGATGGTGAGGTGGCTGGTCCCAGGAACTGGGATCCCAGCGGAGCCTTACTTCGACCTTCTCGAGCCCTTTGCCGACGCTGCTCACCGAACGCTGCCTCTCCCGCATGGTGCCACCACTGGACGATCCTGCCTGGTCAAGTATGGCTCCTTGACGCCCCGTTGATGCCGACCGAGAGCACCTGATCGAGTAAAGCGGGGCGATGAGACGTCGACAAAGTCCCCACCCGTAACTTAGGTTAGGCTAAGCTAATACGCCTTGGAGGCTCTGTTTCGCGGGCGCGTCACGCAGGAGGGGAATCGCCCATGGGCTTGCCGGCCATCGACTCGTATCCCATGCCGGACAGCTCCGTTCTCCCTCGGCCGCACGTCTCCTGGAGGATCGATCCGGCGCGTTGCGCGCTCCTGGTCCACGGCATGCAGAACCATTTCGTCGGCGCGTTTCCGGCCGGGCGTTCTCCCGTGGTGGAACTCGTCGACAACATCGTCGCGCTCCGGGAGCTCGCCGGAGCTCTGGGCATGCCGGTCGTCTTCAGCGCGGAGTCGACCGGACAACGGCCGGGCCGACGTGGTCTCATGGCCGACGTCTGGGGTTCTGGTATCGGCCAGGAGCCGGATGCCGCCGCGATCATAGAGCCTCTCGTACCGCGCCCCGGCGAGCATCTCTTGAGCAATGTGCGCCACAACGCCTTCCTGCGCAGCCATCTCGGCCGACTGCTGCGCTCGGAGGGCCGCGACCAGCTGATCGTGTGCGGGGTGTACGCGCACCGCGGCGTCCTTCTGACGGCGGCGGACGCCTTCATGAACGACATCCAGCCCTTCATCGTCGCCGACGCCGTGGCCGACCTCTCCGCCGAGGAACACTCCATGGCGCTTCGGTGGGCGGCGCGCAGTGGCGTGGTCTGCTCGACGGCCGCCCTGCTGCGCGATCTGCTCCTGCACCGCGGGCGCCGGAACACGTGACCGGGCCGGACACCACGCACTCCCGAGCGCCCGGCAGTCGCTCGGCCTCGAGGATCGCCGGGTCGCGCCTACGCGCACGGGCCGCCCGGATACTCGTCGGTCTCCGGTACGCCCGCCTCCCGCATCCTGCGCAGAACCTCGGGCTGGACCGTCTCGTCGCCCCCGTCGACAGGGCAGTTGATGTCCCTGTCGAAGACCAGGGTCTCCCCGGCCGTGTTCCAGATCACCCAGCGGTGCCCGTCGCCCTCCCAGAGATGGGCGTAGCTCTCGACTGGTGCCGTCTTCCCGCTCATGATGCCGCCTTCCCGGTGTCACGGCCGTCGACGTATGTCGCCACGACCTCGATGTCTCCGATGCGCGACGTGTCGACGCGCCGGGGGTCGTCGCCGAGCACGACCAGGTCGGCGAGCTTGCCCGGGGTGAGGCTTCCCACGCGGTCCTCCCAGTGGCAGGCGAAGGCGCCGGCGACCGTGTAGGCGTGCAGGGCCTCGTCGACGGTGATGCCCTCGTCCGGTCCGATCACCCGGCCGGACTCGGAGGCGCGCTCGACCATGAACTGGACGGCCCGCAGCGGGGATCCGTCGGTGACGGGGCGGTCGGAGCTGCCGACGAGGGTGATGCCGTGGTCCAGGAACGCCCTGCCGCGGTAGAGCCACGGGGCCCGCTCCTCCCCCATGATCGCCGCGTAGTCGTCGCCGAAGTAGCGCAGGAAGTTGGGCTGGACGACGGCGCTGACGCCGAGTCGGGCAAAGCGCGGGAGCTGGTCGGGGCGGATCAGTCCGGCGTGCTCGATGCGATGCCGGGCGCCGGGGCGCGGGCGGAGCCGTTGGGCCCGTTCCAGGGCGTCCAGGGCGACGTCGGCCGCGCGGTCGCCGATCGCGTGGACGGCGAGCTGCCAGCCGGCGAGGTGGCCGGCCACGATCGTGTCCGCGAGCACGTCCGGGTCGTCCTGCAACTGGCCCGCGCTGTCCAGCCCTTCGTACGGGCTGCTGAGCGCGGCGGTCCGGGCCATCATGCCGCCGTCGGTGAAGACCTTCAGCGCGCCCACGCAGAGCCGGTCGTCGCCGAACCCCGTACGCAGGCCGAGGTCGAGTGCCCGGGGAATGCCGTCGTCCGTGTGTGCGGCGACCGGGTGCAGCCGGTCGGCGGACACCATCAGCTGTACCCGCAGCGGCAACAGACCCTTCTCACCGGCGAGTTGGTAGGCGCCCAGCTCGACCGGACTGTGGCCCAGGAGGGTGCCGCCGATGCCTGCCTCGGCGCAGGCGGTGACGCCCTCGGCCAGGCAGGCCCGGGCGGCGCGACCGATCGCCTCGGCCAACTCCTCCTGGGAGTGGGGCAGACGCAGTGCGCGGGCGGCTCCCATGGCGCCCTCGGCGAGGAAGCCGTTGTCGTGCGGGATGTCGGCGGGAAGCAGGTCGAGCACGGCGGAGTTCACGACGCAGCCGTGCCCGGAGTCGTGCAGCACGAACAGCTTGTGCCCGTGGCTGACCTTGTCCAGTTCGGCGGCGGTCAAGTGGCGGCCCAGGGCCCTCTGGTCGTAACCGGCGATGCTCACCCAGGCGCCGGGCGAGCCCTTTCGGGTGACGGCCTCCTCCACGACGGCGAGCACGTCGTCGATCCGCGTGCGGCCCGCGATGCTCGGGGTGTGCTGCTTGAACCCGGTCCAGGCCAAGTGCACATGGGCGTCGATGAAGCCGGGCAGCACGGTGGCGCCCTGCAGGTCGATCACCTCGCGTGCGGGCAGGGAGGTCACGGCCTCGTCCAGACCGACGATCCGGCCCTGCCAGATGCCCAGGTCGTGGGCGACGGGATGGTCGGGGTCCATGGTGAGGAAGCGGGCGTTCGTCAGTCTGGTGGAGAGCATCGGGCGTCAGGCGTCCATGGACTCGGCAAGGGAACGGGGGCGCAGATCGGTCCAGTTGGCCTCGACGAACTCCAGGCAGGCGTCCCGCGTGTTCTCCGCGAAGGCGATCGTCCACCCCCCGGGCACCTCCGCGAAGGACGGCCAGAGCGAGTGCTGGCCCTCGTCGTTCACGAGGACGAGGAAACGGCCGTCGGCGTCGTCGAAGGGGTTGGTGCTCATGCGCGGTGCCTCCTGAGGAATAAGGTTAGGCTCGCCTAATCAACATGAGCTTAGCCTTCTCACTTTCCGCTCCACAAGGAGACGTTCATGAGGTTGGTGGGGGAAGACACCTTCGCCGCGTTCGGACTGCCCGGCGCACCCGGCACCGACGAGTTCTGGGCGTCCGCGAGGACACCCGCGTCGATACCCGACGGCGACGGTTGGGTGACCCTGTTCCTGCGGCGCGGGTCCGACGCGGCGAGCATCACCTTCGAGAGCTGGTCGGATCCGGTACCCCTGCGCCGGTGGGGCGACACGGACTGCTGGTACGCCGAGGTGCGCATGCCCGCGCGGCTGCGGGTGACCTACCAGTTCCTGGCGGGCGACGCGGCGTACGCCGACCTGCTCAACCCGGTCGGTGCGGGCGGTGACCGGTCCATCGCCGCGACCCCGGACGCCCCGGCCCAGCCGCACTGGCCCGTCATCGGCGCCGGCACCGATGTCGTACTGCCCCTCCCGCGCACCCGGATCCGCTGGACCAGTGAACGGCTCGGCGGGCGGCGTACCGTACGAGTCCACCCGGTGGGCGGCGGCGGACCGGTGGTCCTGCTGCTCGACGGGGACGACTGGCTGTACCTGCACCCGGCCATGACCGCGTTCGACTCCGCTGTCGCCAGTGGCGACATGCCCCCGGTCACCCTCGTCTTCCTGCCGGCCAAGGACAGGAAGGCCGAGTTCGGGTGCAGACCCGAACTGTGGGAGGCGGTCCGGGACGAACTGCTGCCGCTGGTGACGGAGTCCGGCGTACCCGCCGACCGGGACCGGCTGGTGGTCGCCGGGCAGAGCCTCGGCGGGCTGAGCGCGCTGTATGCGGCACTGGAGTTCCCGGACCTGGTGTCCCGCGTCGCCTGCCAGTCCGGGTCGTTCTGGTGGACACCCGACGCCCTGGACCTGGCGGATCCCTTGGGCGGCCCGGTCGGCGGCGCCGTCGCCGCGCGCCTGCGGACCCTTGGGCCCGACCTGTCCGGTCTACGGGTCGCGTTCGACGTGGGGGAACACGAGACCCGGATGCTGCCCCACTGCGAGCTGGCCGAGACCCTGACCGAACAGGCCGGTGCGACCGTACGGGTTGCGCGGTCGGCGTCGGACCACGACCGCGCGGGCTGGCGGCACGCCCTGCTCAGGGATGTCGCCTGGGCACTCGCATAAGGAGGGCACTCGCACAAGGACCTGTCAGGTCACCGGGCCACCGCCAGGCAGTAGTCCTCGTCGGTGGCCAGGAGGTTCCGATGGGTGTCCTCGGCCGTGATGACGCCGTCGTCCAGGACGAGGACACGGTCGGCGGCGTCCAGGAGGGCCGGGCTGCTGGCGATCACGATGGTGGTGCGGCCCCGGCGCAGCTCGGCGAGGTTGCGCGCGATGAGCTGTTCGGTGACCGCGTCGACGGCTGTCGTCGGGTCGTGCAGGACAAGGACGTCGGTGTCGGCGGCGAGGGCGCGGGCCAGTGACAGGCGTTGGCGCTGCCCGCCGGACAGGTTCGCGCCGCGGTCGCGGACGGCGTAGTCGAGGCCTTCGCGGTGGAGGGCGACGACGTCGGTCAGCATGGAGGCCTCGACGGCCTCGGGGACCGTCCGGCTGGTGCCCGACGGGTCGATGTTCGTGCGGAGGGTGCCGGCGAAGATCTCCCCGTCGTACGGGTTCACCAGCATGTGCTCGCGGATCGCCTCGACCGACAGGTCCGCGAGCTCCTGCCCGCTGACCCGCACCACTCCCTCGTACGCCTCGGGCGGGACGTTCACGGCCAGGATGGACGCCAGGTCGGCCGCCGCACGCGGCTGATAGACGGCGATGGCCACGAACTCGCCGGCGGACACGTGGAACTTCAGTTCGCGCAGGGACCCGTACCGGATGCCGTCGATCTCGAGGTCTCCGCCCGCGGCCGGACGCTCCGGGCCCGGGGTCGTCACCGGCGGCGCGGCCAGCACCAGCGCCATCCGCTCGGCCGACGCGCGCGCCATCATCACGTACTTGGGCATGTCCGAGAACAGCTTGAGCGGCTCCATGATGAACTGCGCCAGCCCCACGGCCATGACGAGCTCCCCGATGGTGATCCGGCCCTCGAACGCCAGCCAGCCCGCCGTCAGGGTCACGGCGGCGGCGAGGACCGCGTTGAGGGCCAGCGCGGTGCCCGCGTACACGCCGTTCACCCTGGCGACGGTGATTGCCTGGTGCTTCGCCTCCGTGCTGACCTTCCGGTAGGACCGGAACGCCGCGTGGTTGCCGCCGAAGCCGTGCAGCGGGCGCAGGCCGATGATCAGGTCGGCGACCTTCGCGCCGGCCCGCGCCACCCGGGCCTGCTGTTCCTGGGTACTGGCGCCGATCCGCTTGGACATCACGCTCAGGATCGACAGGATCGCGACGGTTCCCACGATCACCAGCAGGCCGAGCCGGATGTCGGCCAGGCCCAGCGCGACGGCCGCGACCAGCACCGCGACCAGAGAGCTGATCAGCAACGGCACCACCTCGATGATGTCGGCGGTCTGGTCGGCGTCCTCGGTGGCGATGGTCAGCACCTCGCCGGACTTGAGGTCGACGTCCCGGGCCACCGGCTGGAGTCCACAGGCCGCGACCCGCACCCGCCAGCGGTGCGCCTCGGTCGTGTTGGCCTTCTGCAGGACGCGCATCCCGAACCGCCACGACAGCGACACAGTCGTGATGATCACGGCCAGCGCGCCGATCGACAGGCCGAGCGAGCCGAGGTTCCGGTCCCCCTTCATCGTGTGCTCGACGATCAGGCCGAGCGCGATGGGGAAGGCGGTCTCCCCCGCCTGGTACAGGCCCATGAGGACGGTGCCCCAGACCATGGCCCCGACGTTGCGGCGCAGTGCGGTCCGGATGATGTCGGCCCCCGGGCGGGGCCGCTGCGTGTCAGGAGTTGTCATCGAGGTGGTCATCGAGGTGGCGGGCAATCGCTTCCGGGGTTCGCAGGGTGAACAGGTCACGGATGGTGATCACTGGACCGTACTCCCGGCGGAGCAGCCCGATCAGCCGCACCGCCAGCATGGAGTGCCCTCCGAGGGACACGAAGTCACTCATCGCGCTCACCTCGTCGTCATCCAGGTCCAGTGCCTCGGCGAAGAACTCGCACACCGTGGTCTCGGTCTCGGTCTCGGGGCCGCGCTCCTCCGCCGTGGTCAGCGCGCCCAACGGCTTGGCCTCCGGCAACGCCTTGGTGTCAGCCTTCCCGTTCACCGTCAGCGGGATGCTGTCGACCTGGGCGTAGTGCGTCGGACGCAGGAAGTCCGGCAGCCCGGCGCCCACTTCGGCGGCGACCGCCGCCAGGTCGGCGGAGCCGTCGAGCACGAGGTAGGCGGCCAGCCGGTACGCCCCGTCGACCTGTGGGTCGGGCTGGGCGACCGCGGCGACGAACCGCACCGCCGGGTGCGCCGCGAACACGGCCTCGACCTCGCCGAGTTCGACCCGGTGCCCGCGGATCTTGACCTGCTGGTCAGTGCGGCCCAGGTACATCAGGTTCCCGTCGGGCCGCCGGATCACCAGGTCCCCGGTGCGGTACATGCGCTCGCCGGGTGCGCCGAACGGGCAGGCGACGAAGCGGTGCGCGGTCTGGGCGGGCTGCCCGAGGTAGCCGCGCGCGATGCCGATGCCCGACACGTACAGCTCCCCGGGAACCCCGTCCGGCAGAGGCCTCAGCCACGGATCCAGTACATACACATCCGTGTTGTCGATCGCCACCCCCACCACCGGGTCCTGGCATTCGAAGGTGCCGACGCCGAGGGTGTTGATGGTGTACTCGGTGGGTCCGTACAGGTTGTAGCCGACCGTCCCCTCGGTCTCGGCGAGCCGCTGCCAGAGCGTCGGGGTGACGGCCTCGCCGCCCAGCAGCACCAGCGCAGGGCGCCGTGCCGGGTTGTCCAACAGCCCCTCGGCGACCAGCTGTTGCGCGTAGGTCGGGGTCACGTTGATGACGTCGATCCCGTGCTCCAGGCAGTACTCGACCAACCGGGGCGCGTCACGCCGCAGTTCCTCGTCGCAGATGTGCACCTCGTGGCCGTCGGCGAGCCACAGCAGCTCCTCCCACGACATGTCGAACGCGAACGACACGGTGTGCGCGATCCGGAAGACCCGGTGCTCGTGCTCCGCCAACACCGGCTCGAAGATCCGGCGTTGATGGTTGATCAGCATGTTGGTGAGCCCGGCGTACTCGGTCACCACGCCCTTGGGCTTGCCGGTCGAGCCGGAGGTGTAGATCGTGTACGCGGGGTGCCGCAGGCGGTCCGGGTCGTCCGGCGCGAACGTCACGAACGGCTCGGCAACGGGCAGGGGGCGGTCCAACTCGATCAGGTCGGTCAGGCTGCCGGCCAGCCGGGGCGAGACGGCGCTCACGGTGAGGACGACCTCCGGGTGGGCGTCCGCGACGATCGCGGCGATCCGCTCGTCCGGGTGGTCCAGCTCCAGCGGCACGTACGCGGCGCCGACGCGCAGCACGGCGAACAGCGCCACGATCGAGTCGAGGGAGCGGGGGATCGCGAGGCCCACGGTCGTCTCGGGGCCGATGCCACGCCCGGCGAGCACACCCGCCACCGCACGACTGCGGTCCCGGAGTTGGGCGAAGGTCATGGTCGAGCCCTGGGCGACGAGCGCCACCCGCTGCGGGTCGCGGTCCGCCGCCTGGTCGAACCGGTCGACGACGGTGTCCGTGCCGACGTCCGTCCGCGCCTCCTGGGAGGGCTGCGCCCCCGCCCCCCGCAACGCACCGACCGGCCCGCTCGACCTGGCGAGGTCTTCGAGTACGCGCAGATAGTCGTCGAGGAGACGACGGGCACCCGCGGTGTCGTCGTCGCGGTACTCCAGCTTCACCGTGAGCCGGTCGCCGGGCGTGACAACCCAGGTGAACGGATAGTGGGTGGAGTCATCGGCCTTCACCGAGGTGATGCCGTGCCTGGCGTTCATCTCGGCGAAGGCGTCCATGTCCAGGAAGTTCTGGAGCACGAACAGGTTGTCGAACAGGGTGTCGTGACCGGTGGCCCGCTGGATCTCGCCGAGCCCCAGGTGCTCGTGCTCCATCGCCTCGACCCTGGCCGCCTGTACGGCCGTCAGGTACGCGCGGACCGTGTCGTCCGGCCGTGCCCGCGTCCACATGGGCACGGTGTTGAGCAGCACGCCGACGATGTCGCCCAGTCCCTCGCCCTCCCGGCCGGAGACGGTCACGCCGAACACGGCGTCGCTGCGGCCCGTGTGTGCGCCGAGCAGGAGGCCGAACGCGCCGGTCAGTACGGAGTTCAGGGTGACACCGTGCGCCTTGGCCGCTTCCCGCAGCAGGTCCGACTGTTCGGCTGAGAGGGCGTGCACGAGCGCGCGCGGCAGGTCGTCCGGAAGGGACGGCGCCGGTCCGGCGAGCAGCGTCGGGCCTGGGAGGCCGGCCAAGTGGTCCGCCCAGAAGCGTTCCGATACGGCTGCGTTCTTGGCGTTCTTGGCGTCGAGCGCCCTGGCGTAGTCCTCGAAACTCGGCGTGGCCGGGGCCGGGGCGGGCAACTCGCCCGCGAGAACGGCCTGGTAGGCGTCGAACAGGTCCCGCAGCACGATCTCGCGGGACCAGCCGTCCCACAGCAGCAGGTGGTAGCTCAGCAGCAGACCGTCGCGGTCGTCGGGCAGCCGCACCACGGTCAGCCGGATCAGCGGCGGCTCACCCGGGTCGAACCCGGTGTCGCGGTCCCGGGCGCGCAGGGCTTCGACCTCCGCCTCCGTCGCCAACTCGACCGTGCGGACGGCGACGTGCCGCCCCGCGCTGAGGACCTGAACCGGGTTTCCGTCGTCGTCGGTGGTGAAGCCGGCCCCCACGACCGGGTGCCGCGCGATCACGTACGCCATCGCCTCGGCCAGCGCGTCGGTGTCCAGGCGCCGGTCGAAGGTGAACCAGCTCTGCGCGACATAGTGTCCGGCCGTGCCCGCCATCTGGGCCTGGAAGAACAGGCCCCGCTGGAGCGGGGTGACCGGTGCCGTGCGCTCGGCCGTCGCGGAGGCGTCCGCGATGTGCTCCAGTGCGCTGCGCCAGTGCTCGGTGATCTCGTCTGGGATGCCCTCGGCGAGGGTGAAGGCCGCGTGCAGGCTTCCGGTGGCCGCGTCGGTCCACGCGTTGACCTCGACGGCGTAAGGGCTGCCCTGATCGCCGCCCGCGATGTGCAGCGCCTGGGACTCGCTGCCCCGGCCGAGGTAGTTGAACAGCACCTGCGGGCGGGCGTTCAGCAGCGGGGCCGTCTGCGGATTGAGATACCTGAGCCGGCCGTAGGCGACGTGCCCGCACTCGTCCGGCTGGCGTTCGGCGACCTCGCGCGCCGCCGCGACGGGGTCGGTGTGCGCGGTGAGCCGCACGGGCGCGATGGAGGTGAACCAGCCGACCGTACGGGTGTAGTCGTGGTCTTCGAGGACCGGGACCCGGCCGTGCCGCTCCAGCTCGATGGCGAGATCGCTGGGCGAGGGCTGGATGTGGGTCAGCGCGGTGCGCAGCGCGCCGCACAGCAGCTCGGTGAGACCGACGCCGAATGCGGCGGGCGCGGTACGCGTCACGCGGTCGCTCGCTTCGGGGGCGAGTACGACGGTGGTCTCGCGCAGCCCCTCGACCGAGGGGAGCAGCGCGGGCGCCTGGAGCGTGGTGACCCAGTGCCCGAGATCGTCGATGGCCTCCGCGGACCGGAGCGTCAGCGCTTCGGCGTACTCGGCGTACGACGTCGTCGGCGGCGCCAGGGTCTCCCCGCGCAGTGCGGCGGCCAGGTCGTCCAGCAGGACCAGCCAGGACACCGAGTCGACGGCGAGGTGGTGCACGGTGACCACCAGGGTCCGGCTCGCTTCCAGCCACGAGAACGCGATGACGTCCCCGGACTCGGGGTCGAGGCGCCCGGCGGCCTCGTTCGCCGCCGTTGCCGCATCGGTCGTCTCCGGTCGTACGACGGTGACCTCGCGGGCGGGTTCGGTGCGCAGTGCCCACACCCCGTGCTCGACGCGCAGCCGCAACCGGAGGGCCGGGTGCGCGGCCACGACGGTGTTCGCGGCGCGTTCCACGTCGGCGAAGCCGGTGCCCTCGGGGACCACCAGCGTCCTGGCCTGGGCGAACCGGGCGAGCGATCCGCCCAGTTCACGCTGGCGCAGGATGATCGGCGTCGGAGGCAGCGGGCCGTCCTCGCGGCGGGCGACGGCGGACGTGGAGGCCTGCGGTGTGCTCGTTCCGAGGTGCTCGGCGAGCGCGCGCGGTGTCCTGAGCAGGAACACGTCCCGTGGCGCGATGGGCAGGCCGAGCGCCCTGGCCCGGTTGATCACCATGATGGCGACGATGCTGTCGCCTCCGGCGCGGAAGAAGTCGGTGTCGGCGTCCACGGCGGTGCCGGGCAGTGTGTCGGCGAAGATGTCGATCAGTGTGGCGAGCACGGAGTCGGTCGCGGCCACCGGGGCGTCGTCCTGTGCGGCCCGCTCGATCAGGGCCTTCCGGTCCAGCTTGCCGTTGACCGTCAGCGGCAGGGCGTCGACCCGCAGCACCCGGCCCGGCACCATGTGTACGGGCAACTTCGTGGACAGCGACTCGACGAAGTCACCAGGCACCCCGCCCACGACGTGCGCGACGAGGTGGTCGCCGCTGTCCGCGACGGTGACGGCCACGTCGACCACACCGTCGAGTTCCCTGATCGCGGCCTCCACCTCGCCCAACTCGATCCGGAATCCCTTGAGTTGGACCTGGTCGTCGGCACGCCCCACGAACTCCAGCTCGCCGTCGAGCGTGCGGCGGGCGAGGTCGCCCGTGTGGTACATGCGGGAGCCGTCGCCCGCGAACGGGTTCGCCACGAACCGTCCCGCGGTGAGCCCCGGCCTGCCCAGGTAGCCGAGCGACACCTGGTCGCCGGCGACGTAGATGGCACCCACCCGGCCCGGTGGCACCGGCCGGAGCCGGTCGTCGAGCAGGTAGGTGGCCAGGCCGGGTATGGGACCGCCGATCGGACTGACGTCGTCGCCGAGGTCGAAGTCCTGGTCGGTCAGCACCCGGTGGGTGACGTGGACGGTGGTCTCGGTGATGCCGTACATGTTGACCAGCTCGGGCGAACCGGTGCCGTGCCGCTCGACCCAGCCGCGCAGCCGCCCGAGATCCAGCGCCTCGCCTCCGAAGATGATGCGGCGCAGTGACGTGACGGGCTCGTCGGCATGCCGGTCGGCCTCGATGAACTGGTAGAACGCCGACGGTGTCTGGTTGAGTACGGTCACTCCGCGCTCGCGGACCAGCCGGTGGAAGTCGACCGGGGAGCGGGTCAGCCCGTACTCCGGCACCAGCAGCTCACCGCCGTGCGCCAGGGCGCCCCACAGCTCCCAGACCGCGAAGTCGAAGGAGAAGGAGTGGAACTGGACCCACACGTCGTGCGGGCCGAAGTCCATGTCGGGCCGGGTGTTCGCGAGCAGGGTCACCACGCTGGAGTGCGGGACGACGACGCCCTTGGGCCGGCCGGTCGATCCGGAGGTGTAGATCACGTACGCGGGGTCGTGCCAACTGACCTCGGGCTCCGGGGCATCGGTGGCGGCCGGCGGCAGCTCGTCTCCCTGCACGAGCACCCGCGCCGACACGCCCGCCCGGGCCAGCAGTTCCGTGAAGCGGTCCCGCTGCTCACGGTCCACGAGGACGACCTGCGGGGCGGCGTCGGCGAGGATGTACTCCAGCCGTTCGTCCGGGTACGCCAGGTCCAGCGGTACATACGCGCCGCCCGCGGAGACGATCGCGACCAGGGCGACGACCTGCTCGATGGAGCGCGGGACGGCGACGGCGACCCGCTTGCCCGGCCCGATACCGGCCGCGCGCAGGGCCGACGCCAACTCGTTCTTCGCGTGGGCCAGTTCGCCGTACGTCAGTGACCGGGTACCGCCGTCGAGGGCGCACTGCGTGACGGCGGTGGCGGCCGGGTCGCGGTGCGCGGCGGCGTCGAACAGTCCGCCCAAGGTCGTCGGTGTGATCCGCGCGGGACGCCGCTCGCCCTCCGGCGCCAGGTCGTCGACCAGGGCATCCGGCCGGGTGAGCAGGCCGGTGAGGGTCCGGGTGAACGTACGCAGGATCGCCTCGGCACTCGCCTCCCGCAGCAGCTCGCCGTCGTAGATCAG
Organism: Streptomyces sp. a15; assembly: GCF_059026085.1. Lineage (NCBI taxonomy): Bacteria > Bacillati > Actinomycetota > Actinomycetes > Kitasatosporales > Streptomycetaceae > Streptomyces > Streptomyces sp. A15. The sequence goes on from NZ_JBWLKM010000018.1 coordinate 39,945, forward strand.
GTTGAAGCGCGGACGCCCGTCGAGCGCGCGCTCCACGACCAGCGTCAACGGGTAGTGCGGAGCACCCTCGTTCACGATGTCGGTGATGACCAGCTCATGGTCGGGTCCCCGCAGACCCTCCACATCGGTCGCCACGTCGAACACCACCAGGGTGTCGAACAGGGAGCCGGCGCCGGCCTGGCGGCCGATCCTCGCCAACGAGACGTGCTGGTGCGGCAGCACCGCGCTCTGGTGTTCCCGCACGGAGGCGAGCAGGTCACGGGACGTGGTGGTGCCGGCCCACCGAGCGCGCACGGGGATCGTGTTGATGAACAGACCCACCATGTTCTCGATGCCGGGGACGTCAGCGTCGCGCCCGGACACGGTGGAGCCGAACATCACGTCCCCGCCGTTCCCGCCGTGCAGGATGCCGCCCAGCGTCACCGCCCAGGCGCTGTGCACGGCCACGCTCAGCGGCACGCCGGCCGTCCGGGCGGCCGCGTCGATGTCGTCCTCCGGCTCCACGGCGGTGTCGTCGAACCGGTCGGACGGAGTGTGCCCCTCGGCGACCAGCGAGGGGCCGGGCAGCTCGGCGAGTTGCTCGCGCCATACGCGGTCGCTCTCGTCGTCGTCGCGTTCGGCGAGCCAGCGCACGTAGTCGGGGAAGCCGCCGAGCGGGTACAGGGTGCCCGGCGCGTGGTACTCGGCCAGCAGCGCGCGGAGCATCGGCGGCACCGACCAGCCGTCGGCGATGATGTGGTGCACGGTCTGCACCAGGACGTTGCGGACGCTGCGGCCGGAGCCCGCGCGGATGAGCGTGTACCGCATCAGCGGGCCGGTGGCCAGGTCGAACCCGGCGCGGCGGTCCCGCTCGGCGTGCTCGCGTATCTCGTCGTCGGTGATGCCGGGGCGGTCCAGCGTGGTGAAGGGCGCTTCCACGCCGCTCTCCAGGACGGAGACCACACGGCCGTCGGCGAGGGCCACGAACCGCGCGGCCAGGTTCGGGTACAGCGTGAGCAACCGGGTGGCCGCCGCCGCGAGCCGGCCGGCGTCCACCTCGCCGTCGAGCGTGAGCAGTTGCTGCTCGACGTAGGCGCCCGCCGAGTCGTCGTCGAAGACCGAGTGGAAGTACAGGCCCTCCTGCAACGGCGTCAACGGCAGGATGTCCCGCAGCGCCGGGCCGTCCAGTGCGTCGACGTCGGCCTGCGTGAGCGGCACCAGGCCGAAGTCGCTGGGAGAGTGGCCGCCCTGGTCGAGCGCGGCCAGGCCGGCCAAGGCCACTCGGAAGTACTCGCCGAGCGTCGCGATGTCCTCGTCGGTGAACATCCCGTCGGGCCAGGAGATGGCCGTGACCAGCTCGAACTCGCCGGTCGATGCGGCGGGTTCGGCGATCGCGTTGAACTCCAGGGCGCGCGGCAGGCGCATCCCCGGGTCGCGCTTCTCGCCCAACTGACCTGTGGTGCCCGCCAGTTGCCAGTCGCCGGAGGCGCCCGCGTCGAAGCGGCCCAGGTAGTTGAACAGCACCTGCGGTGCGGGGGCGTCGAACTCGGTGTGGGTCAGGTAGCGCAGAGCGCCGTAGGAAACGCCGTTGTCCGGCACTTGGGCGAGGCCTTCCTTGACCGCCTTGAGCGCGGCGGCCAGGTACTCGGGCCCGGTGAGGTCCGTCGCCGCGCCGGGGTCGACGGTCACCGGGAACAGCGTGGTGAACCAGCCCACGGTCCGCGACAGTTCCGGCTCGAAGCCGGCACTGCCCGCCACGAACTGTCCTTCGCGGCCGTGGCCTTCGAGTTCGATGTGCGCGAACGTCTGCTCCTGCCCGAGGTCGCGGCGCCACCGGGCGAGGGTGACGGCGAGCGCGGTGAGCAGGACGTCGTTGACGCCGGCGTGGAACTTCGCGGGGATCTCGCCCAGCAGGGCGGACGTGACCTCGGGGCCGACCGCGACGGTCCGCACCCGCTCCCCCGCGACGGTGTCGGCTTCGGACAGCGCGCGCCTGCCCACCGGTTGGTCCGCTCCCGGCAGAGGGCGCCAGTAGTAGGCACTGTCGGCGTCGAACGCGGCCCGCTCCAGCAGCTGCGTCCAGCGCCGGAACGACGTGCCCACCGGGGGCAGTTCGATCAGCGCTCCCGAAGTGAACTGCCGCCACGCCGTGGCCAGGTCCTCCATCAGGACCCGCCAGGACACGCCGTCGATCACCACGTGATGGGCGACCAGGACCAGCTGTCGTGCCTCGCGGCGCCAGACGGCACGCAGCATCACGCCGCCCGCCGGGTCCAGTGCGTCGGTGGCGAGCGCGACGCACTCGTCGAGCGGCCGGTCGCTCTCACTCCATGCCCCTGCGGCCTGGTCCGCCTCCGGGATGTCGAAGCTCCAGCGGTCGCCGCGCACCAGCTTGGCGCGCAGCATGTCGTGCCGTCCGACCACGGCGGCGAGGATCTCGTCGAGGGCCTCGGCGGTCAGGTCCGCCGGGGTGTTCAGCACCACCGACTGCACGAACCCGTCGATGGCGTCCGTGGTCTCGCCGAGCCACTGCACGACGGGCGATCCGATGACGGAGCCGGTCGCGACATCGCCGTGGTCCACCGTGGAGACGTCCTCACGGCTCGCCACCGCCGCCAGCGCCCCCGCCGTGCTGTGGGCGAAGATCTGCCGTGCCGTGACATGGAGACCCGCGTCGCGCAGCGCGCTCAGCAGCGAGATCGCCAGAATGCTGTCTCCGCCGAGCTGGAAGAAGTCCTGGTCGACACCGACCTCGTCCAGCCGCAGCACCGCGGCGACCGCCGCGCACACCGCTCGCTCGTTGTCGGTGGTGGGCGGTATCAGGGAGCCCGTCCCGATCGTGGGCTCCGGCAGCGCGTTCCGGTCGAGCTTGCCGTTCGCGGTGAGCGGGAACTCCTTCAGCACCACGATGTGGGCGGGCACCATGTACTCGACCATGTGCAGGGTGGCCCAGGCCTTGACCTCGTCCGCCCGCAGGTCCTCGTTCCCGGCGGCCGGGATCACGTATCCCACCAAGTAGGTGCCGCCGGCCGCGTTCTTCTTCGCGACGACGCAGGTGTGCCGTACCCCGGGGTGCTCGGCGAGACCGACCTCGACGTCCTCGATCTCCAGCCGCATACCGCGGATCTTGATCTGGTTGTCGGCCCGGCCGAGGAAGTCCAGCGACCCGTCCGGGGCGAACCGTGCGAGGTCGCCGGTCCGGTACAGCCGGGACCCGTCGTCGGCGAAGGGGTTCGCCACGAACCGGGAGGCCGTCAGGCCGGGCGCGTTGACGTACCCGCGCCCGAGGAGGAATCCGCCCACGTACAGCTCGCCGCCGACGCCGACCGGGACCGGGCGCAACTCGTCGTCCAGCACGTACAACTGGGTGTTGGGGTTGGCCTTGCCGATCGACGTCGACAGGCGTTCCGCCGCGCCCCGGTAGATGACGTGCGAGACACCGATCGTCGTCTCGGCCGGGCCGTAGCCGTGGTACATGGGGATGTCGAGCCGCGTACGGAACCGCTCGTAGAGCTCCGGTGTCAGTACCTCGCCGCCGCACCACACGTGCCGCAGGCTGTCCAACTGCCCGGAGTCGCCCGCGATCTCAAGGAGCACGTCCAGCATGGACGACACCAAGTAGGTGAAGGTGACGCGGTTTTCGGCGATCACGCTCAGCAGGTGGTGCGGGTCGCGTTCGCCGCCGGGCCGCAGGACCACCAGTCTGCCGCCGGACACCAGCGGCAGGAAGATCTCGTTGATGGAGATGTCGAAGGACAGCGGTGCCTTGAAGAGCGAGGCGTCGTCGTGGCCGAAGTCCAGGATCTCGTCGACCTGCCAGAGCAGGCGCTCGCTGATCGCTTCGTGGCGGATCATCGCGCCCTTGGGCCGCCCGGTCGAACCGGACGTGAAGATGACGTAGGCCAGGGCCGCGCCGGGGACGGTGATTCCGGTCCCCTCGGTGGGGTGGGAACCGAACCGCCAGTCGCCGAGGTCGACGGCCACGGCTTCCGGTTCACTCGGGTCGTGCTCGCCCGAGTCGTTGAGCTGTACGACGACCCGGGCGTCGTCGATGACGACGGCTCGGCGCGCGGCGGGCCACTGAGGGTCGAGCGGCACGAACGCGCATCCGGCCTGGAGCACGCCGAGCAGCCCGATCACCATGTCGGCGGAGCGGCCCAGGGAGATGCCGACGACCTGTTCGGCGGTGAGCCCGTGTTCGATCAGGTGGTGGGCCAACTGGCTGGACAGCTCGGCTGCCTGACGGTAGGTCAGTGAGCGGTGCTCGTCGATGATGGCGATGGCGTCCGGCCTGGTGCGCGCCTGTTCGCGGAACATCTCCACGATGGTGGGGCGGACCCGGTCGGCCTCGGTGTCGTTCCACTCGGCCAGCGCGTCGAGCCTCGCCGCCACTCCGGACGGGCTGATGGTGCCGATGGGCCGGTCGGGAAAGTCGGCCAGGTCGTCAAGGGCGAGCTGCGCGTCACCCGCCGCAACCCCTTCCGGGACGGCGATGCTCCGGCCGTCCGCGTCGACCTCCCAACCGCCGGGTCCGGTCCCGCCGTTGTCGACCCACCCGAGGACATCGGCGAACAGGGTGCCCGGGGTGAGGTCGATGCCGTCGGGACTCCGGCCCGTCGCCCAGTACGACAGCCCGATGGCACACGCTTCGGCGATGGTCCGGTCGGAATGATCGCCGGTCCGCCGGCGCACGTCGGCCAGGCGTGCGGGAGAAAGCAGTACGTGACGAGCGCTCGGTTCCATCATCGAAGACTCAACGCCCTTTCCAGGTGCGAAAGTTAGCCTAGCCTAACTTAGGATTGCCTAACTACCTTCTCGCCAAGCCCGCCACAGTCGCGCGTACCGGCCGCCCAGAGCGACCAACTCCTCGTGCGTCCCCTGCTCCACGACGCGTCCCGCGTCCAGCACGGCGATCCGGTCCGCCGCCATCGCCTGGGTCAGCCGGTGCGCCACGAACAACGTGGTCCGGCCCGCGCACGCGGCCAGCACGGCCCGCTCCAGCTCGGCGGCGCCCTCGCTGCCCGCCTCCGCGGTCGACTCGTCGAGCACCACGACCGGCGCCCGGCTCAGCACCAGCCGGGCCAGGGCGATCTTGGCGACCTTGGTGACGTCCAGGCGCTCGCCGCCCTCGCCGACCAGGGTGTCCAGCCCGTCGGGCAGCGCGTCGACCCAGCCGTCTGCGCCGACCGTGCGCAACGCGTCCATCAGCTCGGCGTCGGTCGCCTCCGGCGCGGCCAGCCGCAGGTCGTCGGCGAGTGAACCGGAGAACACGTGCGTCTCCTGCGTCAGGATGCTCACCAGGGCCCGCGCCCCGGCCTCGTCCAGACCGGCGAGATCGGTCGACCCGACGCGCACCGATCCGGCCTGCGGGGTTCCGATGCCCGCGATCAGCGCGGCCAGGGTCGTCTTGCCCGCGCCCGTCGCCCCCACCAGCGCGAGCGAACCCCCGGCCGGGATGGTGAGGCTGACATCCCTGAGGACCGGCTCCTCGGCGTCGGGATAGCTGAACGTCAGTCCCTCCACCGTCACGGGGTACGCCCCGGCGTCCGCCGGCGCGACGGAGGTGTCGCCCACCAGCCGTTCCTCCGCGGACTCCCCCAGCACCCCGACCAGCCGGGTCAGGCTCGCGCCCGACTTCTGCGCCTCGTCGAAGGTGAACATGATGGCGCCCAGCGGTGTGAACAGCCGGTGGAACAGCAGCGGGGCCGCCGACACCTCGCCCAGGCTGGCGGCGTCGGCCTCCAACAGGGCGTAGCCCACCACAAGAATCAGGACAAGGCCGATGAACTCGGCGCGGTTCTCCCGGCCGACGAACCGGCCGAAGAACCGGAACACCTCGATGCCGAGATCGCGCACCCGCCACGACTCGCTGGTGACCTTCTCGCGGAAGGCACCTTCGAGGCGGTACGCCCGGACCGTGTCGATCCCGTTCAGACCGCTCATCAGCGCCTGCGCACGGTCGGCCTGGGCCACCCGCTGTTTCCGGTAGAGCGGGGCGGACCGGGGCAGATACCAGCGCAGGGCCAGTGCGTACGCGGGCAGCGCGCCGGCGCCCGCCAGGCCGAGCCGCCAGTCGAGGCCGAACATGCCGGCCGTGGCGATGACGACCAGCACGCCCGCGGAGAACACCGTGGGGACGGCCGTCCGGATGCCCTTGGAGATCACGGCAACGTCGTCACCGACCCTGGACAGCACGTCCCCGCGGCCGACCTGCTCTATCCGTGCGCTCGGCATCCCCAGCACCGCCCGGACGGCGCCTTCGCGCAGCCGCGCGAGCAGATCCGCGCCCAGCCGTCCGATGAGATAGGTCGACACCGCGGTGGCCGCCGCGCCGAGCAGCGCGGCGGCCACCATCAACACCCCGACCGTGACCAGGATCGAGCGCGATTCGCCCTCGACCACCCCGTCGACCACCCGGCCGAGCAGGAGCACCGGGAGTACCTGGAGCGCCGCCCCGGCCACCGTGGTGAGCACGGTGGCGACCGTCAGCCAGGGCACTTCGCGGCAGTGCACCGCGACCCATCGGGTGGCTTCGCGTCCGGTCGCCGTGCGCAGGGTCGCCGGGGCGACGCGCGTGTCGGTGGTGCTCACTACCTACTCGGCCGACTTGACGAGCTCGTCGATCGCGTACGGCATCGACAGCAGGGTGCCCTGGGAGATGGCCGCGCCGACCGCCGGACCCTCGCTGTCCAGCAGGTACGACACATTGCCCTTCTTCACGGCGTCCAGGTTGGCGAAGAGCTTGAACTTCTTCAGCGCCTCCGTGTCCGCCTTGTCGTTGATGACGAAGATGTGGTCGACGTCGATCAGGTCGATGCGCTCAGGGGAGAGCTGGGTGTAGAAGCTGCCGTCCGCGATCTTGTCGATCTCGGTCTGGTACTTGAAGCCGATGCCCGTCACCAGCCGTCCGCGCACGTCGGTGGAGGTGAACGGGGCCACGGAGTCCTCGTACCAGGACAACGCGACGGCGGTCTGGTTCGCGAACGCGGGGTGCGCCTTCTTGGCGGCGTCGAGCTGGCCCTGGATGTCCTCGACCATCTTCTCGCCCTCCTCGGCCTTGCCGAGCGCCTTGGCGATGTGCAGCGCGTTGTCCTGCCAGGGCGCGCTGAACGGCTCCTTCTCGGCCTTGGTACGGCCCACCGTCGGGGCGATCTTGGAGAGCTTGTCGTAGGCGGCCTGGTCGATCTCGGAGTAGACCGCGATGATCAGGTCCGGCCGCAGGGCGGCGATCTTCTCGTAGTTGGGGCCGGAGTCACCGTTCTTCATGATGACCTCGGGCTGGGTGCTGCCCCACTTGTCCTTCACCCAGGGCCACTGGGTGTTGATGTCGGGGGTCTTGCCCGGCGGGTTCGGGTACTGGTCGACCATGCCGACCGGCTTGATACCGAAGGCCAGGATGGTCTGGTCGTCCGTGTAGCCGACGGAGACGACCCGCTGGGGAGCCTTGGCGACCTCCGTGGATCCGAACGCGTGCTCCACGGTGACCGGGAACGCGCCGGCGGCGGCAGCCGGGGTGTTGTCGCTCGCCTTGTCCTCCGAGTCCGACGAGTCGGAACCGCATCCCGCGAGGAGGCCGACGCCGAGTGCCGCGGCGGACAGAACCGCCGCCAGTCGCCGTCGGGATCTCTTGAACGTCGATCGATGGAGGAGCATCCCAAGTCCCTTGCTTTCGCGCTGTCCAGTGCGCCCCCGTCTAAAGGGCAGGCAAACCTTACCTTGGGCAGGTGAGGTTAGCCTAGCCTAACTTTGGTAACTTTATGGGGAACTAGTCGAGTTGGACGTGTGTGCGACCGATCGGGACGATGAGCGGCCGGTTGCCCACCGGGTCGTCGATCACTTTGGCGCGCAGTCCGAACGCCTCGTGCAGCAGTTCGGCGGTGATCACGTCCCGCGGGTGCCCCTGCGCCAGGATCGACCCCTCCCGCATCACGATGAGGTTGTCGCTGTAGCGCGTGGCCAGGTTGAGGTCGTGCAGCACCATGACCACCGTGCACCCCGACTCGTGCAGGTCGTCCACCAGATCGAGCACGTCGACCGCGTGCGCCAGGTCCAGGTAGGTGGTCGGCTCGTCGAGGAGCAGCAGGTCGGTTCCCTGAGCCAGGGTCATGGATATCCAGACGCGCTGGCGCTGTCCGCCGGACAGGGAGTCGACCGGACGGTCGGCGAGGTCGGACACCCCGGTCATCGCCAACGCGCGCTCCACGACGGCGACATCGTCGGACGACCACTGCCGCAGCCAGCTCTGGTGCGGATGGCGGCCCCTGGCGACCAGGTCCGACACCGTCAGCCCCTCCGGCGCGACCGGCGCCTGCGGCAGCAGGCCGAGCTTCTTGGCCACGTCCCTGGTCTTGAGCTTGACGATGTCGTCGCCGTCCAGCACGACCGTCCCCTTGGTCGGCTTGAGCAGCCGCGACAGGGTCCGCAACAGGGTCGACTTCCCGCAGCCGTTGGGGCCGATGATCGTGGTGATCACCCCTGGCGGGATCTCCACGTCCAGATCGTCGATGACGGTCCGGGCGCCGTACCCGACCGTCACGCCTCTGGCTGCCAGCCGTGCGGCGTCGACGACCCCGGACTCGATCTCGGTGATGTACTGAGCGCCCACGAGGCCCCCCTGTTTAGGTATGCCTAACTTTTGTACCATCTATCGGCGGTTCGCCCGCACCAGCAGATAGACGAGGAAGGGGCCGCCGATCGCGGCGGTGACCACGCCGACCGGAAGACTGATCGGCAGCGCGGTGCGCGCCACCAGGTCCGCGCCGATCAGCAGCAGCGCTCCCACCAGGCCGGAGGCCACCATCGGCGGCGTCGGGTACCTGGCCAGACGCATCGCCACCTGCGGTGCCACCAGCGCGACGAACGGAACCGGGCCCGCCGCGCTCACGGCCACGCCGGCCAGCAGGACCGCGCACAGCAGCAGGATCGCCCGCACCATCGAGTACCGGACGCCCAGGCCGGCTGCGACCTCGTCGCCGAAGTGCATCGGCTTGAACTGGAACGCGACACAGGCCACGACGACCATGAGGGCGAGCGTGCCCCAGAGGGCGATCCAGACCTCGTTCCAGGACCGGTTGTCCAGCGAGCCGACCAGCCACGCCTGGGCCCGGGCCACGTCCCTGATGTCGGCCGTGACCAGCAGCCAGGTCGTGATCGCCTCCATCACGGCGCTCACCGAGATGCCGATGAGGATGAGCCGGAAGCCGTCGATCCCGCGCCGCCAGGCCAGGAAGTACACCAGCAGACCCGTGCCGAGACCGCCGGCGAGCGCCGCCGCGGACAGGCCCACGGAGTTGATGATCGCCGCGGAGGCTCCGCCCGACACCGTCACCAGGAACACCGAGACCGCGCTGGCGCCTCCGGTGATTCCCAGGATGTCCGGGCTGGCCAGCGGATTGCGCGCGATGGACTGCGTGATCGCCCCGGACACCCCCAGCGCGATGCCGACGACGAGCCCGGCCAGGGCACGCGGCATCCGCAGGTCCATGATCACGAACTCGTCGACCTGCTCACCCCGGCCGAGGATCGTGGCGATCACCCGGGACAGGCCGATGGGGAAGTCCCCGACGCCGATGGACAGGCAGAAGACCAGGAAGGTGGCCGTCGCCAGCAGCAGCGTGACGAACGCCATCCAGGGCCGCCATACGAACGACACCCGGCCGAACCGCACGCCCGGCGCCACCGATGGCTTCGCGTCTGTCGGCTTCACTTCTGTCGGCTTCACGCCTGTCCCGTTCATGCGCTCCTGAACTTTCCGCGCCACACCAGACCCGCGAAGAACGGGGCGCCGAGCAGAGCGACGACGACACCCGCGTCCAACTCGCCCGGCCGCACCACCAGTCGCCCCACGATGTCGCAGACCAGCAGGACGACGGCGCCGAGCAGACCCGCGTACGGCACCAGCCAGCGATAGTCCGGCCCGGTCAGATACCGGGCCACGTGGGCCACCATGAGCCCGAGGAACGCGATGGGGCCGCAGGCCGCCGTCGCCGCGCCCGCCAGCAGGGTGATGGCGAGGATGCCGATGATCCGGCTCCGCGCGATGTTCAGTCCCAGCCCCCGCGCCACGTCGTCACCCAGGTTGAGCAGGTTGATGGCGGGCAGCGTGGCCAGGGCCAGCACCAGCCCGACCGCGATGAACGTGGTCACCGGCCAGATGACGTCGAATCCGACACCGGCCACGGAGCCCGCGTTCCAGAACCGCAGCGCGTTCAGCGACGCCTGGTTCGACAGCGCGACCGCCGTGGTCATCGCCATGAGGAAGACCGTGATCCCCTGCCCGGCCAGTGCGAGCGTCAACGGGTTGCCGGCTCCCCGGCCGATGCTCGCGAGACCGAACACGACGACACCGGCGACCGCCGCCCCCAGGAAGGCGAACCAGACGTACTGGAACGGGTTGGAGAACCCGAACACGGCGATCACCGACACGACGGCGAACGAAGCGCCGGTGTTCACCCCCAGCAGGCCCGTGTCGGCGATCGGGTTACGGGTGTACCCCTGGATCAACGCCCCGGCGACCCCCAGGGCGACCCCCGCCACGATTCCGAGCACCGTCCGCGGCACCCGTACGGTCTGCACGATGAGCCTGATCTCGGTGAGCCGCTGGTCGGAGTCCGGCGCCGCGAACAGCCCGTGCCACACCTCGGCAGGACTCAACGCGCGCGCACCGACGGCCAACGACACCGCGCCCGTGACCACGAGGATCACCACAAGCGTGCCCAAACCCACAACCCGCCGCCGGCGGGCCTCTGTTGTGCCCCTGGGCGCGGGGCGCTCAACTGCAGTCGTGCCCATGTCGACGTACGTTATCCCTTTGATCAGCTCGGTACGCATGGCCGGTCGGGCACGGCACGCTCAGGAAGCGGTGTGCCGGGGGTTCCTTTCCCGGGGTCGCACACAGGTGCCGCGCCTGCCGGGTGCGGTTCCACCAGGCGGGGCGCGGCGGTGTGGGGGCTGGACGGGTGGGCGGACTAGCGGGCGGTGCTGGCGATGCCGTCGGCGACCGGGCGGGCCTCGTCCGAGGCGGACTTGACGCCCCGGTCGAGGAGCGAGTCCAGGATCTCGCCGACCCTGATCGCGGTGTTGGACAACAGAGACGACGTGATGCCGTGCGTGTGTTCCGTGCCGCCCTGCAGGTAGATGCCGCAGCGCAGGCCCGGGTCCGTGGCGATGCGGTAGTCCCGCTCGACGCGGACGCGGCCCTCGTCGTCACGGAGGCAGCGGTCCGCGACCTCACCCAGGAGACCGATGGGGTCGGCGGGGCTGTACCCGGTGGCGAAGACCACGACGTCCGCGTCCAGAGAGCTTTCCTCGCCGGTGACAAGGGACTTCACGGTGGCGCTGACCTTGTCCGGTGTCTCCTTGACGCCGGTGAGCCGGGAGACGTTGACGAAGCGCAGCCGCTCGGTGCCGAGGACCTTCTCCTGGTACATCTGCCGGTACAGGTCGTCGATGAGGTCGATGTCCACCACGGAGTAGTTGGTGTTGCCGTGGTAGTCCATCAGCCGGCGTTTGACGTCGTCCGGTGCCGCGTAGTACTCGTCGACCGCCGCGGGGTCGAAGATCCGGTTGGCGAAGCTGCTGTCGTCGGCGGGGCTGTAGCCGTAGCGCGAGAAGACCGCGCAGACCTCGGCCTGGGGGAAGCGGCGGTGCAGGTAGGCGACGTTCTCGGCGGCGCTCTGTCCGGCGCCCACGACGATGAACCGGGAGGGGGTGGTGTCCTCCAACTCGTCGACCTTCGCCAGCAGTTCGGAGTTGTGCCAGACGCGGTCGCCGCGCTCCACGCCGTCCGGCATGAGAGGACGCAGCCCGGTACCGATGACGAGGTTGCGGGCCCGGTGCACCGCGAGCCCCTCCCCCGACCGGACCGTCACTTCCAGGTGCTCCACGGCTCCGTCCCGGACGACGGGCGCGACGCCGACGACCTCATGGCCGTAGGAGACCATGCCGTCGACCTTGGCCGCGGCCCACTCGAAGTAGTCGTGGAACTCCACCCGCAGGGGGAAGAGGTTCTTGTGGTTGATGAAGTCGATCAGCCGGTCCTTGCTCTTCAGGTAGCAGAGGAAGCTGAACTCGCTGGTCGGGTTCCGGAGCGTCACCAGGTCCTTGAGAAAGGACACCTGCATCGTCGCGTCGTCGATCAGCATGCCGCGGTGCCATCCGAAGCACGGCTGCTGCTCGAAGAAGTGAGCGGTGATCGCCTCCTGCCCGCCGACGCGTGCGTTGTGCTCACTGAGTGCGATCGCCATGGCCACATTGGACGGTCCGAAGCCGATACCAATGAGGTCGTGGACCGGTGATGCGTCATCAGGAAGAACCTGTGACATGTCACTCCCATCGTGCGGGGCAGTTGCCTGTCAGGCGTGGGGAAAGTACGACAGGTGGGCACACCGACGGAGCGGCCCGCCGGGAACTTAGGTGAGCCTAAGCTAATCCTGTGAAGCTGTCGATAGGGCGAAGCGGACAACCCGTCGGCGACGTCTGCCAACTAGGGCCCCATTTGCACCCGTTGTAAACTAAGGTAAGCCTTGCTTTACTAGCCTCTGGTCATTCCCTGTCTTGAGGAGGAACCCCATGCGGGTCGCCATGTTCGGTTACCAGACCTGGGGGCACCGCACCCTGCAAGCCCTTCTCGACTCCGACCACGACGTGGTTCTGGTCGTGACGCACCCCAAGAGCGAGCACGCGTACGAGAAGATCTGGAGCGACTCCGTCGCCGACCTCGCCGAAGAGCACGGCGTCCCGGTGCTGATCCGCAACCGCCCTGACGACGACGAGCTGTTCGAGCGCCTCAAGGAGGCCGCCCCGGACATCATCGTGGCGAACAACTGGCGGACCTGGATCCCCCCGCGCATCTTCGACCTGCCGCCCCGCGGCACGCTGAACGTCCACGACTCACTGCTGCCGAAGTACGCCGGCTTCTCCCCGCTGATCTGGGCCCTGATCAACGGCGAGCCCGAAGTGGGCGTCACCGCGCACCTGATGAACGACGAACTCGACGCCGGTGACATCGTCCGGCAGGAGGCGGTTCCGGTCGGACCGACGGACACCACCACCGACCTCTTCCACAAGACCGTCGACCTCATCGCCCCGGTCACCATCGGCGCGCTCGACCTCATCGCCGCCGGGCAGACGGAGTTCACCAAGCAGGACCGGTCCCAGGCCAGCTTCTTCCACAAGCGGTCCACCGAGGACATCCGCCTCAACTGGGACTGGCCCGCCGAGGACCTCGAACGCCTCGTCCGCGCCCAGTCCGAGCCGTACCCCAGCGCCTTCACCTTCCACAAGGGCAAGCGCCTCGAGGTCCTCGCCGCCGTGGTGTCCCAGGGCCGTTACGGCGGCACACCCGGCCGCATCTTCTATCGCGAGGGCGACGGCGTGGTCATCGTCGCCGGAGCCGACGCCCGTACCGGCCGCAACCACGGCCTGGCCATCACCCGCGTACGGACGGAAGACGGACGGGAGTTGGGTGCGACCGAGTACTTCACCTCCATGGGCGGATACCTGACCAGTCGTCCCTGACCACCGGGGAACGGTGCTGAGCGGACCGTTCGGTGTTCACAGACGTCGGCCCCACCGCGGTCCCGGGGGCCGGCAGACCGCCGCCGCGCGGATCCCAGTCCGCGCGGCGGCGCACCCCCTCTAAGGTGAAGCCGTGATCACGTCGGCCTCCACCCTGCTCCCGGTGAACCCAGCTCTGGGCATCGCGCTCGCGGTACTGCTCGTCGCGGCCGCCGCGGTGGCGGCTCTGGCCCGGCTGGGACACACCCGCGCGATCGTCACCGCCGGGCTTCGGGCGACGGTGCAGCTGGCCGCGGTGGCCGTCGTCATCAGGTGGGCGCTCGACTCGCGTCTCCTGCTCTTCGCCTTCATCGCGGTGATGTTCGGTGTGGCGACGTGGACGGCCGGCCGCCGCATCACCGACAACGGCACCTGGTGGTGGGCCGCCGTTCCGATCGGCGGCGCCGCGTTCCCGGTCGTCGTCCTGCTCGTGGCCATCGGGGTGCTCCCGGTCACAGGCATCGCCCTCATCCCCGTCACCGGCATCCTCATCGGCGGCGCGCTGACCGCGACGGTGCTCGCCGGCCGACGTGCGCTGGAGGAGCTGGAGACGCGCCACGGAGAGGTCGAGGCCGCGCTGTCCATCGGGCTCCTGGACCGGGAGGCCCGGCTGGAGATCGCCCGGACCTCGGCCGCCGGAGCGCTGATCCCGGCCCTCGACCAGACCAGAACGGTCGGACTGGTCACCCTCCCCGGCGCGTTCATCGGCATGCTGCTCGGCGGCGCGTCACCCTTGCTGGCCGGAGCGGTCCAGCTGTTCGTGCTGATCGCCCTGCTGGCGGTGGAGGCCGTCGCGGTCGCCGTCGTACTGGAGTTGATCGCCCGCAACAAGATCAGCAGGCCGTCACGCGGCACCTGACCCACATGACGGCCTGTTCCCCGAGTCGTCACTTCCCGCTGCGGAGCTCACCGCCGCGATCGGCGTCGTGCTGGGCAAGGAGATAGAGAAGCCCCGACACCGTCAGCCCCGAGTCGGCGGGATGACGCAGTAACGTCCCCTCTTCGATGCGATACGTGGTGGACCGCCCCTGACGCGTGCGGCTGAGATAGCCGTCCGCCTCCAAGTCGGAAACGATCTTCTGGACGGCTCGCTCGGTGAGCCGGCATCGCGCGGCGATATCGCGGATGCGAGTGGTGGGATCGTCAGCGATCGCGGCCAGCACGCGGGCGTGATTGGTCAGGAAGGTCCACCCCATGTGCCGTTCAGGTACATCACCCATGCCTACAGGGTAGGAGCCGCGATTCGCGCGTTCAAAAGCCTGAATGCGATTTCCTGAATCTCTTGACGTACGAGATTCGCCGGGCTCACGCTGGATCGGAGGACGCACGTCGCCTCGGGGAGTGGCCACGATGTCTGAACGTACGCTTCCTACGCAGCTCACAGGCGAAGACGAGACCGCCTCCGCGGACACCTGCCCGGTGTCCGGTCACCGGCAGTCCGCGCTGGGTATCGAAACGCGGCCCGAGGGCGACCGAACGGCCGTGGTGGTGACCGGCGAGATCGACATCGCCGGCGTGCAGGAACTCGGCGATGCCCTCTCCGGGGCCCTCCGCCGATCGGTCCGCGGAATTGATCTCGACCTGAGCGGCGTCGATTTCTGTGATTGCTCCGGCCTCAATGTCCTGGTGCGTGTGCGTCGGCACGCCCGGGAGAGTGGCAAGGACCTGGCCGTTCGGGCCACCAGTGCCGCGGTGCGCAGACTCCTCGCGGGCACCGGGACACTGTCACTTTTCGCTGTGTCCGGTGCCAGGGCAGCACGCCCGGAGACCGAGCCGGAGCTGCGTGCCGAGATCATGCACCTGGAGCGGGCCATGCAGACCCGGCCCGTCATCGACCTGGCCCGCGGCGTGCTGATGGCCTCCTTCGGACTGAGCGCCGAGGACGCCTGGACGGTTCTGGTCGAGGCATCCCAGAACACCAACACCAAGCTGCGCGAGGTGGCCCACGACCTGGTCGACGCCGTCAACGGAGACGGACTGCCGGAACCGGTCCGGCAGCAGGTGGCCGCGACGGTGACCAGACTGCGTACGTCACCAGCGGCCCCCGGCGACAAGGAAGAGTGAGCAGCACAGACACGCCGGGCCAGCCGTCAGGCAGCGGCCCTGAGTGCTTCCTGCCCCACCACGTCGCCGGGCTTCGCCGGCAGGGCCACCGGCTCCGGGGTCCGGCGTGCACGCAGGACGAGGCCCGCGCCGATCGTGCCGGCGATGAGCAGGCCGCCGGTCACCAGGGCACCGCGTGCTCCGGCCGTTTCCATGAGCAGACCCAGCGCCGGAGGCCCGCCGAGGCCCCACACGGTGCCGATACTGCTCCACACCCCGAGCACCCGTCCCCGCAGGTGAGTGGGCGGATCGGTCTGCAGTACGGCGGTTCCGGCGGTGTCGGAGACGGACTCCACCACGGCCATGGGCAGGACGAGCACCAGCAGCACGGCCAGCGACGGCGACAAGCCCGCCGCCACCTGCAGCAGCCCACCCGCGGCGGCCAGTGTGCCCACGAGCCGGACCGAGGGCCTGCGCAGCCGGGCACCGAGGACCGCCCCGAGGATGCCGCCGACGGCGAGGACGGTGGAGACCGTGCCGAACGCGCCCGCGCCGCCCGCGAGCGGCCCGGTGACCAGCACGGCGAGGGTGAGTCCGTAGTTGCGTCCGAAGACCGCGCTGATGCCGGTGACACAGGCGAGCGCGACCAGGCGGGGCCGACGCGCGAAGAAGGCCAGCCCCTCTCGGACGGTCATGTCGTCACCCTTGTCGCGCGGCTCCGGAGCAGCGGGGTGCTCCTTCCCGGCGCGCCCGATCGCACCGTACGCCGGCCGCAGGAACGGAATGACCGAGGTGACGAAGAGGAACGACAGCCCGTTGACCGCGTACGCGGCGGATGTGCCCAGCAGGCCCACCGTCACGCCGGCCAGCGCGGCGCCGGCGAGCCGACCCGCGTTGTGCACCAGCGCGCCCACGCCGATGGCGGAGGGGACGTCCGCCTCGGGAACGAGGTCGTTGCCCAGCAGGGCGCAGGCAGGTCCGTCGACGGTGGCGATCGCGCCGGTCACGGCGGCCAGCACCAGCAAGGTCGTCATGTCGAGCCGGTCCAGCGCCACGAGCACGGCGGTCGTGAAGGCGACCGCGCCGAGGAGGGCCTGGCTGACACCGGCCGTCAGCTTGAGCGGCCAGCGGTCGACGGCCGCCCCGCCGAGCAGGCTCATGAACAGGGCGGGGGCGGCCTGGACCGACATGGACAGCCCGGTCGCGGCAGCGGAGCCGGTGATCTGCAGGACGAGCAGGTTCTGCACCGTGAGCTGCATCCAGGTGCCGGCGTTCGACACGAAGTTCGCGACGGACCACCAGCGCATGCTGCGGTATCTCAGGGACCGCCACGGCGAGCGTGACGCCTGCTCGGACGCAGGCGAGGCGGGGACATGGGCAGGGGCAGGAGCAGATGAGGAAGACACAGAGCGGTACCCGAGGGGCGAGGTGGGAGGTCAGACAGGTCGGCGAAACCGAGGGACGCCGGCTGCGCTGCGCGGTCACTCCACCGAGTCGGTTACGGCGCGGACCATCGTGACAGACGGGACCGGCGAGTCGACGACGGTGCACCCCGCGGCACCGCCGTCCGGACGCCAAGTCCCCTCCACCTGCGGGTGTTTGCCGTGGTGAGTGTGGTTGCTCACAGACCTCCTCCTGCCCGGTTCGGCCGAGCACACGGGGACGAGGGATCAAGGTGTGAAACCTGCCGGCGCGGGAACTCCGTGCCAGTGCCGACGGGAAAGCGGCGGCCGCGGGCGCGATGCCGCTGCTCAGCGCTTCCGAGCACGGTCCCCGACCCCTGCGCCGCACGGTCCGCCGAGTCCTTGCTCAATCACGGGGAGGCCCCTGGTGAAGGCACTGGTCGTACGGCTCGACAGCTTCGGCGACGTGCTGCTCGCCGGGCCCGCCGTCCGCGCGGTCGCCGCCCGCTGCTCCCGGGTGACGATGCTCTTCGGCCCACGCGGCGAGCCCGCCGCCCGGCTGCTGCCCGGTGTCGACGACGTGATCGTGTGGGCGGCGCCGTGGGAGGGCCCGGACGCGCCCACCGTGCCCGAGGCGGACGTCGACGGCCTGGTGCGGCGTCTGAGCGCGGGCGCGTTCGACGTCGCGCTCGTCCTCACGTCGTTCCGCCACAGCCCCGTGCCCATGGCCCTGTTGTTGCGGCTGGCCGGCGTCGGACGGATCGGCGCCGACGCCGACAGCATCGACCATTCCGGCCGCCTCCTCGACGTACGTCATCAGCGGCGCCCCGGCCGCCACGAGGCCGAGGCCGCGCTCGACACCGCCGCCGCGATGGGTTTCCGCCCGCGCCCCGGGGACGACGGCCGTCTGCGCGTTCTGCCGCCTCCCGACACGATCGCCCTGACCGGCAACGGCCCGTACGTCGTCGTCCACCCCGGAGCCGACGCGCCCGACCGGGCCTGGAGTCCCGGCCGCTGGGCCGAGGCCGTGGCCCTGCTCGTCGAGGCTGGTCATCGTGTCGTCGTCACCGGCGGCCCCGGCGAGGCGGATCTCACCCGGCGGGTGAGCGGGGACGTGGCGGTGAACCTCGGCGGCAGGACCGCGCTGCGCACCCTGGCGGGCGTCCTGCGCTCGGCCGACGTCGTTTCGAGCGGCGCCACCGGCCCCGCCCACCTGGCCGCGGCCGTCAGAACACCGGTCGTGTCCCTGTGCACGCCCGTCGTTCCGGCGGAGCGGTGGGGGCCGTACGGCGTCCCGAGCCTGCCTCTCGGTGATCGGACCGTGCCCGGTGCGGACAGCCGGGCCCGGCACAGCTCCGTCCCCGGTCGTCCGGGCCTCGACGAGGTCACCGGCCAGGACGTGGTGTGCGCGGTGCAGAAACTCCTCACCGAGCATGACTGACCCGCCGGACGCCTTGCCCTCAACCTGACTTCAGGTTCTACGGTGCTGTCATCAGCGATCACCGACACGAGGGACCGCAGATGACAACACAGCACATCTCCGACGCCGACCTGGCCGCGCAGCCCGCTGCGTACTGGACCGGAGTGGCCCATGAAGCCCTCATCGCGTTCACCCGGACTCGGCAGGCTGAGCACGGCTTCACCCAGCCTCAGTACTGGCTGCTGCGCAACCTGTCGAAGAACGACCTCTCCCCCGACGGCCACGGTATGACCGTTCCCGAACTCCAGCAGGCCATGAGCTCCTACCTCAGACCCGAGGACGATCTGCACGCCGAGGCGGAAGTGCTGCTGGAGCGCGGCTGGCTCACTCGTGACGACGAGGGACGGCTGTGCATCACCGCGGCGGGAGACGAGGCTCGTGCACGCCTCAAGCAGCACGCTCCGGCCATCCGCGACCGCATCCACCAGGGCATCGACGACGCCGACTACGTCACCACTCTGAAGGTGCTCCAGCAGATGATCCGGAACACCGGCAAAACCATGAGCTGAGAGCACGGAGTAGGTTGGCCACCGTGGTGGTGGGCGCGGAAGAGACCCGGCTGATCGTCCTGCGGGGCAACAGCGCTTCGGGCAAGTCGAGCGTGGCGGCCGGCATCCGGGACCGTTTCGGCCGCGGCCTTGCCATCGTCGGCCTTTCCGAGCGCCCCGGTGACTCCATGGCGCTTGACCTGGGGTAATACGTCGCGAACATGTCCACGACGTGAGCGAGCGATGACGGTCCTGCAGTGAGCATCGGCATCACTCTGTCGATCACTGGAGTCCACTGTCATGTCGTTGCCGCGTATCGGGGTTGTCATCGTGACCATGGGCACTCGCCCGCGGGAGCTGGAAGCCCTGCTCGCCTCCGTGGAGAAGCAGGATGTGCCTGCGACGAAGGCGGTGCTGATCGGCAACGCGACGCCCCTCACCGACGTCTCCTCCGCCGTGACAAGGTTCCGCTGGAGGAGAATCTTGGCTGCCCTGGTGGCCGCAACGTAGGGCTGAGAATTCTTAGTGAATCGGGCGAAGTCGACGTCGTCGTCGAGCTGGACGACGACGGACTGCAGCCACGGAGCGTCACGGAGTCCACGTATTTCCGAAGCTCGATCGCCGATTACCGAAAAGTCATATTCGGCGCGGTACGGCCCCGTCCTGCCAGCGGTAGAGGTCGCGCAGCAGGGAAATCTCGGCGCCGTGATGGATCAGCTCCCTGTTGACGTGCAGGACCCTGTTCTCCATGGGAAACCGCTCGGGACCCACCGTGGGCGGATTCTCCAGGTCAGCGTCCGAGAGTTCGCGGACCCCCGCGTTCCATCTCCCATACATCTCATCGAGCTGCTTTAGCGCCTCGTCAGCGGTCCCCGCGTAGGCGAATGTCTCGGAGTCGACGTCCTGGCCGCCGAAGTACCATCCGACCCGATAGCCCAGGCACGACACGATGATGTGCGCCAGCCGCCAGGCAATCGTGGTCACCGGCGCCGGCACCGGATCAGGGGACGCGGAGTCCACCGTCCACTCTCCCGAACCTGCCGACATCGGTGCGGCCGACGTGCCACGGGGGCGGATGCTCCAGCAGCCGCGCACCGGCTCCCAGAAGTACTCCTCATCGGTAAGACCGTCCAGCCGCGGCCGCAGGTTTTTGTGCCAGTACCAGTCCAACTGCTCCGCGAGCCGCTCGCTTCTTGTCATTTCCGCACACTACATACAACGGAGACCTGGCTGCGGCCCTCGCGGACGCCGTCGCCGGCCGTGGGCCGCGAGAGCGTACCGCACCGGGAGATGACGCTGGGGGCTGATGTGCCCTTCGGGCGGTGCCGCCGCGAGCGGTTGTTTGACATGAACAACCCGGCTGGCTGGGTTGGGTTCAATGACCCAAATGTAACAGCCTCGACCGATGACATGACGGATGATCAAGACCGCAGACTCCCGCCCGTGATCAGCGTGAGTACCCCGAGCGAGCGCCACGCCAGAGCCTCCGACCTGCATGTTCGAAGATGGCGAAGCTCCGTGTGGAGAGCGCAAGTCGATGAGTTGGCGCACTGTGGGGCGGATGGCGCGGCTGGGCCGGCCTCCGATCATTTGAGTTCTGTCTGCTGGAGCTCGAGCAGTTGGGCTTCCAAGTCGGCAACGCGCTTTGCCGAGCCGGACTTCCTGGACGCGGAGTATGCCCACGATTCGCATGCGTCCCACAGCCAACTCCCTCGCCACAGTCACGTACGTGCTGAGCATGGGAAGTTACACAGTGCAAGGGAGCAACAACCGCCACGCTGGCTGGACGTCACGTACACGAGAAAGGCCAGTCGGAAAGGTCGGCCAGGACAACCTCCGCCGGACCGTGCTGAGGGAGAGGGACCTGCCGGGCGCGGCGAACATCGGCCTCATCGACACCGTCGCGCGATACGCCCTGGACGCCGGATATCACGTCGTCCTGGAGGGGATCCTGTACGCCGACCGCTACGGCGAGATGCTCGCGCGGCTGCGCGCCGACCACCGCGGCCCGACCCACGGCTACTACCTGCACGTGCCGTTCGGTGAAACCCTCGTACGCCACGCCACCAAGCCGATTGCCGAAGAGGTCGGCGAGAGGGACCTGCGCGACTGGTACCGGGAACTCGATCTGCTGCCCGGCGACGTCGAGACCGTCATCGGCACCGACAGCACCCTGCCCGAGACCGTCGACCGCCTCATGCTCGACACCGGCCTGGCCGGCCGTCCCGCACTCGATCGATGAACTCCCCGGCCCGGCACCGGTGGAGAGCCGAACACAGGTCGATCAGGAGGCGGCTCGGGGCAGTACGCCGACACGGGCGAGTCCGCCGAGCCAGGCCGCGGAGGGCTTGGGGGTGCGTTCGAAGGTGTCGGGGTCGACGGAGATGAGGCCGAAGGTGGGTTTGTAGGAGCCCCATTCGTAGTTGTCGAGTGCGCTCCAGTGGAGGTAGCCGCGTACGTCGAGGCCGTCCTCCAGGGCGGCGGAGACTTCCTGGAGCGCGCCGGTGGTGTAGTCGATGCGGCGTGTGTCGTCGTCGGTGGCGATGCCGTTCTCGGTGACGATCAGGGGGACGTCGCCGACGATCTCGGCGGTGTGGCGCAGGGCGTATCCGATGGCTTGCGGGTAGTACTCCCAGCCGGTGAGGGTGCGTTCGGCGTCGTCGGGCGCCGGGATGGGGCCGTCGGTGGTGATCCTGGTGCGGGTGTAGGACTGGACGCCGATCCAGTCGTCGTCGCGGGCGGCTTCGATGAAGACGTCTTCGCGGGGGTGGCTGTAGGCGGCGGTGGCGGCTTCGGCGCCGGGGAGGGCCTGGTAGACCTGGTTGGCGACGGACCAGCCGACCTGGATGTCGGCGGAGATCGCCTTGACGGCGGCCGTGGCGCGGTGGTGGGCCTGGATCAGGGCGTCGGTGGTGGCCTTGTCGGGCAGCGGGAGGCCCGCCGCGGGGGGTGCTTCGGTGCCCAGTTCACGGACGGCGCCGGCGACGGCGATCATGTTGGGTTCGTTGATGGTGCACACGTGCCGTACGCCGGTGCCGATGACCGGCGCGGTGGCGCGCACGTACCGCTCGAACAGGTCCACCGCCGCGTCCGCGGTCCAGCCGCCGCGCTCCGCGAACCAGCGCGGGACGGTGAAGTGGTGGAGGGTGACCATCGGGCGCAGGCCGCGTTCGATCGCCCCGTCGACCATGCGCCGGTAGTGGGCGATCTCGGCCTTGGAGAAGTGGCCGGGGGCGGGCTCGATGCGGGCCCATTCGATGCTGAAGCGGTAGTCGGTGAAGCCGAGTTCGGCGAGCAGGTCCATGTCCTCGCGCCACCGGTGGTAGCTGTCGGCGGCGTCACCGCTGGGCTCGGCGATGGAGCCGCCGCTGTGTTCCGTCTGCCACCAGTCGCTGTTGACGTTGTTGCCCTCGATCTGGTGGGCGGCGGTGGAGGCCCCCCACAGGAAGCCGTCGGGGAAGCGGAGACCGTCGGCGGTGACGTTCACGGCGGGCATGGCTGGGCCTTTCCGGATGGGAGTTCGGGTCAGCGCGGTGACGGGCCGGGCCAGATGGCGGAGGCGTCGTCGCGGTGCGGGTCGGGCAGCCGGATCGGGCGGACGGGGATGGTGCGTTCGCGTCCTTCGGTGACGGCCGTCCACGGGGCGGGGTGCCCGGAGTAGCACAGGGTCGTGAGGGCGAAGACGTTGTCGGCGTAGACCTCGACGTACTCGCCGACGGTGAGGATGCGCAGCGTGGCGGCGGGGTCCGTCAGGACGGTCTCGCCGAGCCGGGTCCCGTCGGGGCCGATGACCCAGAGGTTCTTGCCGTCGCAGCCCACGGCGAGGGCGGGACGGTCACCGTCCGGGGCGTCGGTGCGCAGGGTGATCTCGACCGGCCCGGTGATACCGATGTCGCCGACCGCGTGCAGGGCGGGGCGGTCCGTCTCCTCGCCGAGCCAGGCGTTCAGACCGGGCCACCATTCGAGGCGGGGGGCCGAATCGCCCTGCACCACAAGTGACTTCGGCTGGGTGAGCATGCCGCGGCAGCGCTCCCCGGTGTCGCTGAGCCCGACCTGGCGGGGCGTGGTGTGCAGCACGACGCGGGTGCCGTCGGGCGCGGCGATCACGCGGGGGGCGTAGGCGCCGGTCGGGCCGAGAGGGCCGCGCCGGGTCCAGGGGCCGCGCAGGCTCGGGGCCGTCCACGCCTCGAAGCCGCGGGTGGCGCCGATGGAGCCGAGCAGCAGCCAGCTGCCGTCGTCGAGGCGTTCCAGGACCGGGCACTCCAGCTCGTCGATGTCGCCGGGTGAGATGAGCGGCGGGTGGACGGTCCAGTGCTCCAGGTCGTCGGAGGTGGCCCAGGCGACGCAGCCGCCGACCTCCACCGGGAGGGAGGCATCGCTGGCGCAGACGGCCATGACCCAGCCGTCCGACGCGTCGTCGCGTACGACGAACGGGTCTCGCCAGCCCATGAGTTCACCGGTGCGGTACCAGCGCGGGTCCGCCTCGACGACCGGCGCGGTGCCATGGCGCCGCCAGCCCGTGCCGTCGGTGCGGTCGGAGTACGCCAGTCCGACCGACTGGAGCGGCCAGCCGCCCGGTGTGAGACCGGAGACGCCCGTGTAGAACATCGCCATTCCGTCGCCGTGCCGGAGGGGGTGCATGGTCCACACCGCCTGCTGGTCGAAGCGACCGGGCAGTCCGTTGCCGAAGGCGGTGCCCTGGGGCTGCCAGTGGACCAGGTCGGTGGAGGTGGCCCGGCCGTAGGAGGTCTCCATCCGCAGATGGTCGAACTCCGGTGTCCAGGGGCCCTGCAGGTGCAGCACCGCGTACGTGCCGTCCTCGTCGCGCAGGAGGGCGAAGTCGTTCACGCAGAGGCCGGGCGGGGCGTATCGCATGCACAGGTCCTGTCGGCTCCACAGCGCCCAAACGTGTGCGCTGACGCTTGATAACAAAGAGGTCTCTTGCGAATCGGCCCCAGTAAATATGAACGCAAACGCTTGCGCAACAAGGTGGTCGGGTTTACGGTCACGTCACTCACAGATCACACCGACGTGAAATCCACGGGAGGAATGCGCCGTGACGGCCAGCATCACCGATGTCGCCCGCGCCGCCGGAGTCTCGGCGTCCACCGTCTCCCGCGCCCTGCGCGGCCGGCCGGGGGTGTCCGAGGAGGTGCGGGCGCAGATCGCCGCTGTCGCCGCCCGGCTCGGCTACACCGCCTCGCGTTCCGCGTCGAGCCTGGCCAGCGGGCGCACCTTCACCATCGGGGTCGCGGTGCCGTACGTGGGCCGCTGGTTCTTCGGCACCGTGGTGGACGCCGCCGAGAAGGTGTTCAGCGCCGCCGGGTACGACGTGCTGCTGTACAACCTGGGTTCGCCGGAGACACGCAAGCGTTTCTTCACCAGACTGCCGGTCCGCAAGCGGGTGGACGCGGTGCTGTCGCTGCTCATCCCTGACGAGGAGGAGTCGGCCGCGCTGCGCTCACTGGGGGTGCCGCTGGCCACCACGGTCGGCGGCACCCGGCCCGGCTTCACCGTCGTCGGCATCGACGACCGGGCCGGCACCGAGAGCGCCGTACGGCATCTGGTCAATCTCGGCCACCGCCGGATCGGCATGATCAGCGGAACCAGCGGGCCGCTGCACTGGACCACCCCCATCGAGCGGCGCAACGCCTACCTGGACGTGCTGAGCGACGCCGGCATCGAGCACGACGCGGCCCTGGAGGCGGACGGCGACTACACCGTCGAGGGCGGCGAGCGGGCCATGACCGAACTGCTGGCCGTCTCCCGTCCGCCGACCGCCGTGTTCGCGCAGTCCGACGAGATGGCGATGGGCGCCCTGCGGGCCCTGCGGCGGCACCGGCTGAGGGTGCCGCAGGACGTGTCCGTCGTCGGCTTCGACGACCATGAACTCGCCGACGTGGTCGGTCTGACCACGGTCGCCCAGCCGGTCGCCGAGCAGGGTGCCGAGGCCGCCCGGCTGCTGCTGCGTCAGCTGGACGAGCCCGACGCCGAACCACCCGCCGAGCAGGTGCAGATGCCCATCCGCCTCGTCCTGCGCGAGACCACCGCCCCGCCGCAGCCGCGCGGACCGCAGTAACTCCCCGAGCCCCACATCCGCATGTCCGGACAGCACGTCAGCACGCCGAACCCTCGCCACAGCACGGAGGCACAGCCATGAGCTCGACCAGCAGAAAGTACCGCCGCACCGCCTGTACGGGCCTGGCCCTCCTCCCCCTGGTGGCGCTGGCCGCCTGCGGCGGGGGTGGCGGTACCGATGCCTCCGCCGAGGCCGGGAGCGGCAAGGGCGCCATCAGTGTCTGGGCCCACCAGGGCCAGAAGAACGAGACCAGCGCGCTGCAGAACGCGGTGAAGTCCTTCAACTCCTCGCAGAGCGAGATCAAGGTCGACCTGAAGCTGATACCCGAGGCCGACTACACCAAGACCATCACCGCCACCAGCGCCTCCGAGCTGCCGGACGTGATGGAGTTCGACGGTCCGACCATGGCGAACTTCGTCTACAACAAGAAGCTCGCTCCCATAGACACCTACGTCTCCGCCAAGACCATGACCAACGCCACCGACGCGAGCAAGGCGCAGGGCGAGGTCGACGGCAAGCACTACGGCCTGGGCATGTTCGACTCCGGGCTCGGGATCTACGGCAACAAGAAGCTGCTGGACGCGGCCGGGGTGAAGTATCCGACCAGTCTGTCCGACGACTGGACGGCCGCTCAGTTCACCGCCGCGCTCGAGGCGCTGAAGGCCAAGGACTCCGACGGCAAGACCCTCGACCTCCAGGAGACCGGCGGCTTCGCCAACGAGTGGGGCACCTACGGCTTCGCCCCGATCGTCTGGTCCGCCGGAGGCTCCCTCCTCAAGGACGGCAAGGCGGAGGGCGCCCTGGACACCCCGGCCGTGGTCTCGGCCATGAAGACCTTCCAGTCCTGGAAGACGTACGTCGACCCCAACACCGACGGCAACGCCTTCGCCAAGGGCCGCGTCGCCCTGAGCTGGGTCGGCCACTGGATGTACCCCGCGTACAGCGAGGCCCTCGGTGACGACCTCGTCGTGCTGCCGCTGCCCGACTTCGGCAACGGCCCCAAGACCGGTCAGGGCTCCTGGGCCTGGGGCATCGGCGCCGACACCAAGAACGCCAAGGCCGCCGGCACGTTCCTGGACACCCTCCTGGACGACACCAACGTCACCGCCATGACGACGGCCAACGGGGCGGTGCCCGCCACCAGGACGGCGCTCGCCAAGAGCAGCCTCTACAAGCAGGGCGGCCCGCTCCAGCTCTTCGCCGACCAGCTCGCCAAGCCGTGCGGCGACAAGGACATCACCAAGTCCTGCGTCGCCGTCACCCGCCCGGTGACCGCCGGCTACCCCGTGGTCACCTCGAAGTTCAGCGAGGCCCTGAGCTCCATCTACGGCGGCGCCGACCCGAAGAGCGCTCTGGAGAAGGCCGCCCGCGCCATCGACCAGGACTTCTCCGACAACGCCGGCTACCAGATCCCGTAGGACACATCGGCCGGGGCGGGAGCGCGCACGCCGCGCCCGCCCCGCCGGGAACAGGACCCTCCCGTGACATCCGTGGAACCCGCGCACACCGCGCCGCCCGGCCCGGAGCAGGCCCCATCCACATCCGTGAAACCCGCGCCGTCGACGCGATCAACACGGCCGGGCCGCAAGAACCGCGACTGGCTGCACGGACTGCTCATGTCCGCCCCGGCAGTCGTCGGACTCATCGCCTTCGTCGGCGTCCCGTTCGGCTACGCCGTCGTCCTCTCCTTCTACAACGTCCGCCTCGGCTCCCCGCTGGAACCGACCTGGTTCGGGATCGAGCAGTACCGGCGGCTGTTCACCGACCCGGACCTGTCCGGCCCGTTCCTCCGGGCGCTGCTCAACAACCTGACCTTCGCCGTGGTCGTCGTACCCGTGCAGACGGCCCTGGCGCTGGCTCTGGCGATCCTGCTCAACCGCAAGCTCAAGGCCATCGGCTTGTTCCGATCCCTCTTCTTCATGCCGGTCGTCTTCCCGATGGCGCTGGTCGCCGTGATCTGGCGCCTCATCCTCGCCCGCAGCGACCAGGGCATGCTCAACTCCGCGCTGGACGCGGTGAGTTTCGGCAACTGGGGGGCCTTCGACTGGCTCGGCGACGGCGCCACCGCGATGGCCTCGATCATCGTGCTGTCCATCTGGCAGGGCGTCGGCTTCCAGATGGTGATCCTGCTGGCCGGCCTCCAGCAGATCCCGGGTGAGCTCTACGAGGCCGCCGAACTCGACCGCGCCTCCCGCTGGCAGCAGTTCCGCCACGTCACCCTGCCCGGCATCCGCGGCACCCTGGTCTTCGTCGCGATGCTCACCTCGGTGCTCTCTTTCCGGGTCTTCGACCAGGTGTACGTCCTCGTCCGCGGCGGCGGCCTCGACGAGGACGCCACCCGCACCGTGATGTACCAGGCCGTCACCACCGCCTTCGACCAGAACAACATCGGCCAGGCGTCCGCGATCACCGTCGTCTTCTTCCTGATCGTCGTCGTCCTGACGCTCATCCAGCGCCGCGTCGTCCGGCCCGAGAACCCCGAGAACGAGGCCTGACCCATGGGCACGACCCCTACGCCCCTGCGCCGCTTCCTGGACTACGCCGTACTCAGCGTGCTGGCCTTCGTCTTCGTACTGCCGGTGATCTACCTGTTCCTGGGCAGCCTCAAGCCGTCCGACGAGGTCCTGAACGGCCTGTCCGGTTTCCTCCCGACCAACCTCTCCTTCGACAACTACACGGCCGTCCTCGACAGCCTCAACTCCGACAGCACCGGCTACTTCTGGCGCTTCATGGGCGTCTCACTGCTGCTGGCGTTCGTGGTGGTGACAGGGGGCCTGTTCGTCAACTCCATGGCGGCGTACGGACTTTCACGGCTGAAGTGGCGCGGCCGGAACGCCGTCTTCACGCTGGTCCTGCTGCTGATGCTGGTCCCGTTCGAGTCGGTGGCCGTACCGCTCTTCTACATGTTCAACGACCAGCGCAACACCCTCTACATCCTGGCTCTCCCGTTCATCGCCAACGCCTTCTCGGTCTACCAGTTCCACACGTTCTTCCGCTCGATCCCGCCGAGCATCGAGGAAGCGGCCCGGATCGACGGCGCCGGCCCCTGGCGCACCTTCTTCGCGATCATCGTCCCCATGTCGAAGCCGGCCTTCGCCTCGGTCGCGATCCTCACCTTCCTCATCCAGTGGGGATCGTTCCTGTGGCCGGTGCTGATGGTCTCCGACCCGTCGGTCCGCCCGCTCCCTCTGGAGATGAGCGTCTTCCAGGGCCAACAGCCCCCGGACTGGGGCCAGATCCTCGCCTTCGGCGTCCTCCTGGTCCTGCCCGTCCTGATCGTCTTCGCCTTCTTCCAGCGGTGGTTCGTCCAGGGCGTCGCCAGCTCCGCCGTCAAGGGCTGAGCGAGAGCCGGCGACGTGCGCGCCTCGGCAGGACCGCATCGGTGTGTGGTCCGGACGGGCTCCGACGCGCCGGGCAACTCCTCGACCCGGGATTCGTGGAGGTCGGCGAGTCTGGACAGCGGTGGACGTACGAAGCGATGCTCGCCGGACTGCCCGGTCATCCGGGCAGTCCGCTGGACACTCCCCGCTTCGAACCCTCAGACATCTCGGGTGCTGCTCGCCCCGGGGATGGTGCATCTGGCGTTCGAGACCACGCTCGGCGAGCGCAGGACCAGACACAGTTCGATCCGGCGCAGGGGGGACGGAGCCATCCCAGTGCGGGGAGACCAGTCAGCCGGCGGTCAGGGCGTCCGCGTAGAAGTGCTGCGGAGCGGCGGCCAGGGACGCCTTGACGTGGGCGCTCCACTCGTCCGCGACCACCTCCAGGTCACCGGCCTCCACCCCGTCCAGACCAGCGCGCGCGATGTCGGCCGGGTCGGCCTTCTCACCCGTGTAGGAGGCGGTGAGGTCGGTGTCCGCGGCGCCCAGGTGCAGCCCGGTCACCAGTGTCTTCTGGCCGGCCAGTTCCAGCCGCACCCCGTTGGTGAGGCTCCACTCGGCTGCTTTCGCCGCGGCGTAGGCGTTCGCCCCGTCATGTGAGAACCAGGACAGCGCGGAGAGGACGTTGAGGATCGCGCCGCCGCCGTTGGCGGCCAGGACCGGCGCGAAGGACCGCACCACGTTGAGCGTGCCGTAGAAATGGGTGTCCATCTCCCGGCGGATGGAGTCGAGTTCACCCTCGACCAGATTGGTGTACGTACTGATGCCCGCGTTGTTGACCACGAGGTCCACGTCCTGCGCGGCCAGTGCGGCGGCAGTCACCGAGGCGGGGTCGGTGATGTCGAGACGCAGCACCTCCACACCCGGAAGGGTCACGGCCTCGGGGCGCCTCGCCGTGGCGTAGACCTTCTTCGCTCCCCGGGCCAGCAGCTGCTCCGCGAAGTGGCGGCCGATGCCACGGTTCGCTCCGGTCACCAGGGCGGTTGATCCTGCGATCTGCATGGTCTGCTTCTTTCATATGGGCCGAGGCGGAGTTGTGGCGCAGTTGTTCGCCTCACCGCTCGGACACGGCTACGCTAAAACCTCACGTTGACGTGAGATGCAAGTCTTGGCAGAGGGGAAATTCAGGCCATGCGAATCGGGGAACTCGCCAAGCGCTCCGGGGTGAGCGTCCGCGCCCTGCGCTACTACGAGGAACAGAGGCTCCTGGACGCGGACCGGACCTCCGGAGGGCAGCGCGATTACGCGGACGGGGCCGTGGACCGCGTTCAGCTCATTCAGCAGCTCTACGCGGCCGGGCTGTCCAGTAAGACGATCGTGGAGCTTCTGCCGTGCGTGGACACCGGCAGGGCGACGGAGAGCATGCTCGACCGCCTCCTGACCGAGCGCGACAGCATTGGCGTCCGCATGGACGAGCTGGCGCAGGCCAAGGCGAAGTTGGACCGGGTGATCGAACACGTCATGGCCGCCGGGCTGATCCGAGACCAGGCCGACAGCGCCGCAACCGCACTGGTCGGCCCCTGACTCGGAGCCGTCCGTTCCGCACGTCCCCGACAGCAATGCCACCTCGCGACAGGGGCACGCCCCCGGCGTCGCCCCTCGCGCGGTGGCGCACTGGCGGCGCGCGGTCGCGGTCGCAGCCGGCCGCTCACGTCGACGCCAGCGCCTCCGTAGGAGGAAGGCGTGCCGCGCGGACCGACGGATAGACGCCGGCCGCCATGCCGATCGGCACGGCGCCGAGGCAGCCGCCCGTGACCGACAGCAGGGGGATCACCGTTGGCCAGCCCTGGTAGGCCGCATAGCCGACGTTGGCGAGGACGCCGAACAGGGTTCCGGTGATGGCGCCGAGCAGCGACAGTCCTATGGACTCGGTGAGGAACTGGACGCGTATCTGACCGCGGGTCGCGCCCAACGCCCGGCGGAGCCCGATGTCCCTTCGGCGCTCCAGGACCGAGATGACCATGTTGGCCACGCCGATCCCGCCGACCAGCAGGGCGACCCCGGCCAGGCCGAGGAAGAGGGAGGAGAAGGTGTTCTGCGTGGCGCGCTTGGCCGCCAGGGCGTCGGACGGGCGGTTGACCTGGACCTGTCCGGGCTGCTCCGGGAACACGGTGGCGGCGAGTACGTTCCGTACGTCCTCCAGATGGGCCTCCCGCGCCTTGCCGCGCGGCGTCAATCGCCGTATGGACGCCCTCGCCTCCGCGGCGACGACACGTCAGACCGGTGTGGCCTGAGAGAAAACGCGCAGGTCAACCGGGAACTGGCGGTGGCCGTCCGCTTCCACGGAGCCCACCGCTCCCGTCGTCAATCGAACGTCAACTCGGCGTGGAACCCCGCTCGCAAGACTCCCCCACGCATCGAGGCCGCTGAGCCCGGCCCCGAGACCTGGCCCCACCAGGTCGTGGAACGAAGGAGTACGAACGTGAGCTGGACCGTAATGGGCTCCTCGGGCGCGGTCAGCGCCAGGGAACGCGCAATGCGCACTCTTTACGACGAACGCTGCGCTGCTGGCGCACTCAGGACGTGGGTGGCAGCGAGCCTCTGCGGGGGTGGCTGTTCCGCCCGCAACATCGTGATCGACGAGTACCGGCTGCGCATGGCCCGTCCGCAGGAGGTCGACGGCACCGCCTGGCTGAACGAGTTGCTGGCGAAGCCCGACGACGTCGACCGAATATTGTCGTCAATGATCCTCAAGGGCGCGATCCAGGGGCTGTCGCCCAAGCACCGGGAGGTGCTGTGCGAGACCTACTACACCGGCAGGTCGACGCGCGAGGTGGCCCTCGTGCTCGGCGTCCCGCCCGGCACCGTCAAGTCGCGCCTGTACCACGCGGTGCGGTCGCTGCGCACGGCCCTGAGCATCGTGGAGACCGCTGATGAGGAGGTCGGGAGTAGGCCCGTCTGGTGGTACCCGTCCGCGGCATGACACGTGCCCGGCCCGTGGGCTCAAGTCCCCGCCGGGGTGTCCTGCGCGGGCCGCTGTCAGCCGTACCTGGTGTTCCGGTACGGCGCTGAGCGCGTCGCCGGTCTCGCCCGGGGGCTGGTTGCGCAGCCGGACCGCGGCGATCCCGGCGGACAGCGCCGTGTCCACGTCTGTGATCGCCATCCGGGCGAACAGGCCACGTTGGTGGTCACCAACGTGAGATCGAATGCAGCACGCACAGCGTGGTGCTGCATGCCTGTCAGGCGTCGAAACGGCCGCGCGCGCCCTCGATGTGACCGAGGTACTGGTGGGTCCAGCCGCATATGGCATCGACCGTGGCGCGCAGGGCCTGGCCCGGCTCGGTGAGGGTGTACTCGACCCGCGGCGGCACGGTGGGGTACACCTTCCGGTCGACCAGGCCGTTGCGCTCCAGCATGCGCAGGTTCTGGGTGAGCATCTTGTGGCTGACGCCCTCGACCTCGTTCCGCAACTCGCTGAAGCGCAGGGTGCGCTCGCCGAGCGCCTCGATGATCAGGAGCGCCCACTTGTTCGCGACGTCCGAGAAGATCTCCCGCGCCAGGGAGTCCGCGCGCCTCAGGTCCGCGTCCTCGGGCAGGCCCTTGAGCAGTTGCTTGGTCACCATCAGGTTCCCCAGTCACCGAAAAGTGCGTTCTTCCAGGTCAGCGTTCACTCTCCTACAGTTTCCGAGTAACCACAAGAGAGCAAACCGGAAGGGCGAGCACCATGGCCACCATTGATGTCTTCAACCACAACGTGCCGGCCGAGAGCGACTTCGGCTACTCACAGGCGATCAGGTCCGGCGAGCTGATCCACATCTCCGGACAGCTCGCGTTCGACGAGGCGGGCGAGTTCCTCTACGCGGGCGACTTCGCCGCCCAGCTCAAGCAGACCTACGCCAATACGGACAAGATCCTGGACCACTACGGCGTCACCCGGAACCAGGTCGTCTCGCAGACCCTGTACGTGGTGAACCTGCGGCAGAACGCCGCGGCGACGGCGGAGGGCAACCTGGCGTACTTCGGCGACCACCGCCCGGCCAGCACGGTCTTGGGCGTCACCGAACTGACCTTGCCCGGCCAGGTCATTGAGATCAGCTTCGTCGTCGACACGAGGCTGCCCGCCTGAGCTCGCCCGCAGCACGCGGCCCGGCTTGGTCGCCCTCCGGGATTTCCGTTCGTGGAACGGTCACAGTGACCGTTCCACGAGCGCTCCCACAACTCTCGCTTTGTGGGCCGGCCTTGGCGCGTTCCTCGGCTGGGGCCCGGGTAGGAGCGAGACGGTAGACATCTGATGCGTTTGATGCGTTTGATGCGTTTGATGCGTTCTGATGCGTCAAGCAGCGGCGCAGCGCGGGTCTTGCCCGAGGCGCGGGTCACCGGCGCGGACCCGGCATACGCAATCCCGGTCACACCGACGGCAAAGGCACCCGGTTCACGAGGTCTTCCACCGCCCTCATGTCGAGGTACGCGCTGACCTCGACCACCTGTCGTGCCTGAACCTTCATTATCCAGGCGAAGGTATTCACGTACGGGCGAAGGTATTCACTTACGGCTGACCGTCCTTGGCGGTCGCCCTTCCGTCCCACACCACGACTACGGTGTCGTGCTCGGCGTAGATCCCCTGAACGGTCGGCCACAGCGGAGTGGCCAAGCGATCCAGAACGGGACTCGATCCCTCTTTGAGAATGTCGTAGAAGTCGCCTGTGCCGCTCAGGGTTCCCTCGCGTGCGGCCCGGTCGAACGCCGCTTTGCGGTAACGGCGGCGGCCGCCGCGGTCGTACCGACGCCGAGCAAAAACTTCCGGCGATTGCGCGCGTAGCTGACCTGGCTCATGCTCAGCTCCCTCTGATTACCTGTCTCGTTCCGTGATGCTGATGTGCGGTCCGAGCACGAACCAGGGTGCAACACTCCCAGCCTCAGCCCGTTGACTGCCGGCCCGGCAGCGGTATGCGGTATGCGGTACGGCGTCGGATGCGGACCGTGGAAACGGGCGCTCCCCTGCATCCGGGGCAGCCCGCTATGCCTCCGCCTCGGCCTTCACGCCGGCCAGGGTCTGTTCGATGCCCGTGCGCAGCAGGGCGAGGCGGCCGTCGATGATCTGCTCCTCGCGGTCCGGGTACCGCTTGACGACCTCGTGCATGGGGCCGCGGGCCGAGCCGAAGCACATGCCGTGCCGCAGGCGGGTGCCGGAGCCGTCCGCGAGCGGTTCCAGGGTGTAGGTCCAGACGGCCAGCGGCTCGCCGTGGCGCCGGTCGTTGTAGTGGACGACCTCCCACTGCAAGACGCGCTCCTCCGATATCTGCGCGACACGGCTGACCGTGCGCCACTCCCCCAGCCCGCTGTTGCGGTTGCGGCCGGCGAAGGAGGCGCCGACCGCGGGTCCCTCTGCCCCGTCGAGCCACTCCACCTCCTGCAGTTCCGGGCTGTGCCGGGCCGAGGTGGCGATGTCCGAGATCAGCTCCCACACACGCTGCGGCGCGGCGGCGATCTCGGTCACGCACTCCACGCGGGCATCGGCGAGACGCATCGTTTCTTCCTCCTGGACTTGGTTGACTGCTGTGGGAATCAGGGGTGGATCGGGTGTGGCGCCGGAAGTGGTCGCGGGGATCAGGCCGCGGGGTGTTCGCCCGGTGGCGCGGCGCGGGAGGGGTGCTGTCCAGGCTGTCCAGACCTCCAGGACGCGGCCGCCTCCGCCACGACCGCGGTCGCGATCACGCCATCGGCGACGCGCCACCGGCCTGAGACCGCGGCGAACGGACCCGGCCGCCGCACCTCGGCCGTGACACCCCCGAAGAAGCCGTCGCCGTCCACCTGGAGCGCCACTTCCGCCTCCAGGAAACCGAGTTCGGTGCAGGCCAGCGGGTACCACGCCTTGAAGACCGCCTCCTTCACGCAGAACAGGACGCGCCCCCAGTGCACGCGCGGCCGGCCACCGGCCAGCATCGCCACATGGGCCCGCTCGGCGGGGCTCGCGACCATCTCCAGCACGTCCGGCGAGAGCGGGGCGTGCGGCTCTGCGTCGATGCCGAGCCCGGCCAGGCCCGCCTCCGGACAGGCGACCACCGCCGCCCGGTAGCCCGCGCAGTGCGTCATCGAGCCCACGACGCCCGCCGGCCAGCGCGGTTCTCCGCGCGGCCCCGGCAGCACGGGCACCGGCGCGAAGCCGAGAACCCGCAGCGCGCGCCGGGCGCACACCCGCACCCCGGCGAAGTCCCGCCGCCGTTTGTCCCCCGCGCCCGCCATGAGCCGCGCCTCGGCGGGCAGCAGCGCTCCCCACCAGTCCTCGTCCCCGGGCCCGAACACCTCCGCGGCCACCACCCATGGCGGGAGCAGCGAGGCCATCAACCCCCCTGTGTCGTAAGGGTGTTGCGGACCGGTCGACACCGGGCGCAGCAGCGCGCCTGTCTGCCGACGCCTCCCGTACGTCTGATACACCTCGTACGGCTCGTACGGCTCGTACGTCGTCATCGCTCACCCCCTGATCGCGCAGATCGCGGCGTCGGCGGTGAGCGCCGCGCCGGGCAGGACCAGGAGATCGGCGACCGTGCCTGCCTTGTGGGCGGTGATGGGCTGCTCCATCTTCATCGCCTCCAGGACGACCTTCATCGCCTCCAGGACGACGACGAGGTCGCCCGCGGCGACCGTCGCGCCCTCCTCGACGGCGACCTTGACGATCGTGCCCTGCATCGGGGAGGTCAGCGTGTCGCCCGAGACGGCGGAGCCGGCCCTGCGGCCGCCGGGGCGGCGTCTGATCTGGCGCGCGCCTCCCGGTGCCGTACGCGCCCGCGGCACGCCCAGCGACGCGGGAACCCTGACCTCGATCCGCCTGCCACCGACCTCGACCGCCAGGGTCTCGCGGCCGTCCGGCCCTTCCTCCCCGCCCTCAGTCGCGGGGACGAACGGCTCGATGGTGTTGTGGAACTCCGTCTCGATCCACCGGGTGTGGACCGTGAAGGGGGCTTGTGAGCCGGTCAGTTCGGGGGCGAACGCCAGGTCCTCGACCACCGCGCGGTGGAATGGGATGGCCGTTGCCATGCCCTCGACCCGGAACTCGGCGAGCGCACGGCGAGCCCGCTCCAGGGCCTCCTTGCGGGTGCGGCCCGTCACGATCAGCTTGGCCAGCAGGGAATCCCACGCCGGGCCGATGACGCTGCCGGCCTCGACGCCGGCGTCCAGGCGGACGCCGGGTCCCGTCGGCGGATCCCACCGGGTGACCGTGCCGGGGGCCGGGAGGAAGTTGCGGCCCGGATCCTCGCCGTTGACGCGGAACGCGCGGACGTGCAGCGCGTCCCGGTCGGGCTCGGCGTACACCGCCACGCTCGCGATCCCGGCGTCCCGGCAGGCCCGGGCCACGCGGACAGCGATTTCGCCACGGTTGGCGATCAGCACCTTGCGGACCGCGCCGAACCGCTCGCCCGCCGTGGGCACGGTCTCAGTCGATTCCGCGCTGGATGTGGGGCTCGTCACCACCGTCCTCCTCCCCTGCCAACAGCGCCCGCGGCGGTGCGGGCCGCTCCGTGGGCTGGATCCGTCGTCCGGCGCGGGGCGAGTCTTCGCGGGGTGTACCGACCATGTCCATCTCCTCCAACTCCACTTCTGTGTCGCTTCCTTGTGGCTTCCTCGACTCTCCCCGCTACCGTCGCCAGCTGACGGGGCGGTACGACGCGTGGCGCTCCGGGCGGTCCCACATGGGGACGGGCGGGGCGGCGGGCCGGGTCTCGGTGGCGGTGGCGGTGGCGGTGGCGCGGGAGAGCAGTGCCACGGTCAGGGCCGCGAGTTCGTCGTCGGACGGCAGGCCGCGTTCGACGCGGACCAGGAGGGATGGGGCGGTGCGCTCGGTGGCTGTGGTCACCTGGATCAGCTCCGTTCGGATGGGGGCGGGTGGGTGCGAGGTCACTGGGGCGGGTTGCCGTGCTTGCGCGAGGGCAGGTCGGCGTGCTTGGTCCGCAGCATCTGCAGGGAGCGGATCAGCACCTCGCGGGTCTCGGCGGGGTCGATCACGTCGTCCACCAGGCCCCGCTCGGCCGCGTAGTAGGGGTGCATCAGCTCGGTCTTGTACTCCTTGACCATGCGGGCCCGCATCGCCTCGGGGTCGTCGGCGCCGGCGATCCGGCGCCGGAAGATGACGTTGGCGGCACCCTCGGCGCCCATCACCGCGATCTCGTTGGTGGGCCAGGCATACGACAGGTCGGCGCCCACGGAACGGGAGTCCATGACGATGTAGGCGCCGCCGTACGCCTTGCGCAGGATGACCTGGATGCGCGGGACGGTGGCGTTGCAGTAGGCGTACAGCAGCTTGGCGCCGTGCCGGATGATGCCGCCGTGTTCCTGGTCGACGCCCGGCAGGAAGCCGGGGACGTCGAGGAGCGTCACGAGCGGGATGTTGAAGGCGTCGCACATCTGGACGAAGCGAGCGGCCTTCTCGGACGCGTTGATGTCGAGGACACCGGCCAGCGACTGGGGCTGGTTGGCCACGATGCCGACGGTCTGGCCATCCATGCGGGCCAGGGCGACGATGACGTTGCCGGCCCAGCGCTCGTGGATCTCCAGGTACTCGCCGTCGTCGACGAGGGACTCGATCACCGCGCGCATGTCGTAGGGGCGGTTGCCGTCGGCGGGGACCAGGCCGAGGAGTTCCTCGCAGCGGCGGTCGGCCGGGTCGTCGGCCGCTGCGGCCGGGGACCTCTCCCGGTTGTTCTGCGGCAGCAGCGACAGCAGATACCGGACCTCTGCGAGGCAGGTCTCCTCGTCGTCGTACGCGAAGTGGCACACGCCGGACGTCTCGGCATGTACGTCCGCGCCGCCTAGCCCGTTCTGGCTGATCTCCTCCCCCGTCACCGCCTTGACCACGTCCGGGCCGGTGATGAACATCTGGGATGTCTCGCGGACCATGAACACGAAGTCCGTCAGGGCCGGCGAGTAGGCCGCACCGCCCGCGCACGGGCCGAGCATCACGCTGATCTGCGGGATGACCCCGGACGCCTTGGTGTTGCGCTGGAAGATGCCGCCGTAGCCGGCGAGGGCGGTGACGCCCTCCTGGATGCGGGCGCCGGCACCGTCGTTGAGCGACACCAGGGGCGCGCCGGCCGCGATGGCCATGTCCATGATCTTGTGGATCTTCTCGGCGTGGGCCTCGCCCAGGGCGCCGCCGAAGATCCGGAAGTCGTGCGCGTAGACGAAGACCGTACGGCCCTCGACCGTGCCCCAGCCGGTGATCACACCGTCGGTGTGCGGTTTCTTCGCCTCAAGGCCGAACCCGGTTGCCCGGTGCCGGCGCAGTTGCTCGACCTCCTGGAAGGACCCGGGGTCCAGGAGCAGTTCGATCCGCTCCCGGGCCGTCAGCTTGCCCTTGTCGCGCTGCCGCCTGGTGGCGGCCGGGTCCGGGCCCTCGGCGATCTCGCGTCTGAGGCTCGCCAGCGCCTCGACAGCAGTGCGCATCAGATCCTCCCCCATCGTTCTTCTCCAGGGTGTTCGCCCCACCCAAGGCCGTTGTCGTCAGCACAGGCCGCTGTCGTCATCGCGCGTCCACCAGCGAGTGCTCCTCGGGCCTGCCCGCCACCACGGGCTCACCGCCCGCCGCGGCCTCGGCCAGTACGAGGTCGAGGTCCTGCGGGACGCCCAGGGCGACTGCGCGTGCCTCGGGGCGGGTGCGCTGGAGCAGCCGGGTGAGCGGTCCCGCCGGTGCCAGCTCGATGTGCAGGGCGCCGGGGGCCCGGTGGGCGATCGTCCGCGCGCACAGGTCCCAGCGGACCGGCGAGGTGATCTGGGTGATCAGC
This sequence comes from Streptomyces sp. a15, assembly GCF_059026085.1. Lineage (NCBI taxonomy): Bacteria > Bacillati > Actinomycetota > Actinomycetes > Kitasatosporales > Streptomycetaceae > Streptomyces > Streptomyces sp. A15. Next base: position 78,070 of record NZ_JBWLKM010000018.1, read on the forward strand.
CGGCGCCGCAGCTCCTCCGGGCCGGCGACCGGCGCGCCGTCGCCGTTGCCCAGCAGCGCCGAGGCCGGCTCGATGATCCGCACATCCTCGATCGCGCGGGCGAACTCCGCCACCGCCGGCGCCATGGCCTCGGTGTGGAAGGCGCCGGCGACGGCGAGGGGCGAGACCCGGGTGCCCGGCGGCGGCGCGTCGGCAAGGGCCTCGACCCGGTCGGCCGGTCCCGCCGCTACGAACTGATGGCTGCCGTTGAAGTTGGCCACCGTCAGGCCCGCCGCGGCGACCGCGGCGACGATCTCCTCGTCCGAGGCGGGGCTCCGCTTGGACGGCATCACCGCGGCCATGCCGGTCGGCGCCATCGCGCACGCCGCCGACATGGCCGCGCCGCGCACCCGGGCGAGGGCGACCGCGTCGCGGGGGCTGAGGCAGCCCGCGCCCGCAGCGGCGGCCAGTTCGCCGACCGAGTGGCCCGCGAAGAGCACCTCGCCCGCGGCCGACGGCAGCCTGTCGTGCAGCAGTCGGTGGGCCAGCAGGGACGCGGCGACGATCAGGGGCTGTGCGTAGGCCGTGTCGGCCAGCAGCGCCTCGTCACGGCCGGCCTCGACCAGGTCGAAGCCCGCGGCCCGCGACCAGTCGTCGACCAGGGCGGGTGCCCCGGGGACGGTGTCCAGCCAGGGATCGAGCATCCCGGGCCGCTGGACTCCCTGTCCCGGGGCGGTCACGACATAGTGGTACACCACCGAACCTCCGTTTCGGACATCAGAAAGGGAAAGAGGAAATCTCAGCTCCCGCTGCCCGGGCCCTCGAACGAGTCGGTGGGGCGCAGCAGGGTGATGGCACGTTCGACTTCGAGGACGGTGCGGCCGTCCCCGGCCCGGGACACACCGGAGAACGTGGCCGTCTCCTCGTCCCGGTCGATCAACTCCACCGAGTGCACGAGCAGTTCACCGGCACGCACCGCATCGGTCACCCGCACCCCGCGCGCCGACCCGAAGATCAGCAGCCGGCGGTCGTCCGGGGCGGACTCCCGCATCAGAAGCAGTCCGCACGCCTGGAGGAACGACTCCAGGGTGAGAGTGGCGGGGAACCGGCCCGGCCGGGCGCCGCCCAGGTGGGCGTCCAGCTCGTGGTAGGTCACGGCCTTCGTGGCCTCAAGGGCGCCCGGTGTGTGCCGGACGATCCGGTCGACCTGGAGCGCCGGGTAGCCGTAGGGCAGCAGGTCGCCGGGGTCGGGAAGGGATTCGGGAAGGGTCTCGGAAAGAGAGTCGGGCTGGATCTGGGGCTGGGTCTGGGGCTGGGTCGTCATGCCCGGCTCCTCCAGGTCGCGGTGATGCGGGCGAGGCGCCGGCCGCCGCTGCTGCACGTCGCCTTGGTGACCAGGCGCGTACGGTCGCCGCTGACCGCGACCTCGAACATCACCGCGTCCCCGGCCAGCGCCGGCCGGCTGAACCGGACCGAGCCGATCTCCACCAACTCGACCCCGCCGAGCGCTCCATCGAGGTGCAGCTCGACCATCTGCTGAAGGCTCTCGATCAGGAACACCCCCGGATACACCGTCAGGGACGGGAAGTGCCCGGCGAGATAGGGGTCGTCGGCGACGACCGTCTTGCGGCCGATGAAGCCTCCGTCGACCGCCTCGACGTCGTCCACGGCCACCAGTGGCATCCTGCGCGCGTCGGCTCGTACGGGGAACGCCTTGGCGCGTACGGCGGACGCCTCGGCCGGTACGGGAAACGTCGTCGCGCTCATCAGACGCCCATGCCGACGCCGCCGCCGATCGGGATCGAGGCGCCGGTGATGAACCCGGCGTCCTCGGAGACGAGGAAGGAGACCAGTGCGGCCACCTCCTCGGGCCGTCCGGTGCGGCGCAGCGCCGTCTGGGAGACGATCTCCTTCCGCCGCCGGTCCGACAGCTCGGCGATCATGTCGGTCTCGATCAGACCCGGCAGTACGACGTTGGAGGTGATCCCGGCACGCCCCAGTTCCCAGGCGAGGGAGCGGGCGACGCCGATCAGGCCGCTCTTGGAGGCCGAGTAGTTGACCTGACCGGGCGATCCCCAGAGGGCGACGATGGAGGAGACGAAGACCATGCGGCCCCACTTGTTGGCCATCATGTCCGGCACGGTCTCGCGCGCCACGTTGATGGAGCCGGTGAGGTTGGTGTCGAGGACCTCCTGGACGCCCTCCTGCGTCTGGGTGAGCAGCAGGCCGTCGTTCATGATGCCGGCGCAGTTCACGACGATGTCGATCTCGCCGAGGATCTCGCGGGCCTGCTCCACCGCCGTGCGCACCGACTCCGGGTCGCGCACGTCGCACTGGACGAAGGAGACGCCTTCGAGTTCGGGCCGGGTGGTGCGGGCGGTGCCGACCACGCGGTAGCCCTGCTTGTTCAGATCGCCCGCGATCGCCGCGCCGATGCCCCGGCTGGCTCCCGTGACGAACACCGATCGACTGGTCATCGTTTGGCTCCTTGTCCTTGGTGTGCAGGCATTTCGGGGAGTGCGCCGGAGCGCACGATCGAGTCGATCCGCTCGATGGCGGCACGCGTGGACCCTCCGCCACCGATCACGCCGACCCAGCCCGCCCGCCGCGCACCGGCGACGTTGTCGTCCAGGTCGTCGACGAGGACGTTGGACTCGGGGGGAAGGCCGGAGCGCGACTCGGCGTGGCGGAACATGCCGGCGTCGGGTTTGCGGGTCTCGAGGTCGCAGGAGAGCAGGACCTCGTCGAACTGCTCGTCCCAGTCCAGGAATTCTGCGAAGTGGTCCTTCCAGTCGACGGGGAGGTTGGAGATCACGCCCACGAAGGCGCCCGCCCGCCGCCATGAGCGCAGGGCGGCGAGCCACTCGGGGTCGACCCGGCGGTCGCTCCACCACTCGGGGCCGAGACCGGACAGGTCCGCGTCCAGGCCGAACCGGGAGGACAGCTCCTGCTCGATCTCCGCCGTCCACTCCCGCTCCGAGAGGATCCCGGAGTCCAGTACGGCCATCCCGTCCGGGCTGCCGTAACGGTCGGCGATGGCGCGCAGACACTGCCCGAGCTGTTCGGGGGTGAACGGCTTGCCCTCGCAGTAGGCGCGCAGTCCCTCCCGCAGTGGCGGGGTCATCACCCCGCGGAAGTCGGTCCAGATCGCGGTCCTCATCACGCCTGCCCCTCGTCGGCGGGGGCCGGTGCCAGCACGAACGACATGCGGGTGACGACCAGGTCGCCCTGGACGCAGTTCACGTCGGCCCACCGCTCGCCGTGGTGGGCCACGAGCCGGATCGGCGCGTCGAGCTCGGCGAAGTGCTCGAAGGTGGTGCGCACCGCGGTGACCAGATGCCCGGCGGGGTCCGGGGTGCCGGACAGCGCCAGCTGCCGGCCGGCCTCGATGAGCACCATCGCCGGATAGTGGTCGTAGTCGTGGTCGAAGAGGCCGGCGTTGGCGAAGTCCGGGGCCAGGTCCGCGACCAGGGTGCCCGCCTCGGACCGTACGCCGGCGATCGCCACGTTGGTGGCCTGCGTACGGCCCACGCTCTCCGGCGGGCTGAGGGCGGCCCGGGTGCCCGTGGTGGAGAGCAGGCCCGCGGTGGTCGGCGCGGCCGAGCCGCCCCGCTGGTAGGCCCGCAGTTCCGGGTAGCGGCCCTTGGGCAGGCCCTGCACCGCCATCGATGTACGCACCACCGTCCGGCCGGAGCCGTCCGTGCCACGCTGGTTGTAGGTGATCTGCTTCGGCGAGCCGTCACCACGCAACCGGAGCTCCTCGAACTCCGACCGGATCGTCAACTCACCGTCGACACGTGCCAGTTGCTCGAAGTCGGTGATCTCCATGTCGATCGAGTTGAAGAAGAACGCGATGTCGGGCGAGAGGCCCTCGAACTCGTGCGCCGCGCTGAGCGCCGCCTGGCGGCAGGCCTCGATCAGCAGCAGGGCGTCCAGCCAGTGCGTTCGGGGGTGGTCGCGGTAGTACGGGCTGAGGGCCGTGGTGACGGTCGCAGCGCCGTAGCCACCGTCCTCGGCCCGCCAGGGCGGCGAGACCAGGATCTCCTGATCGTTGGCGCGGTGGACCAGCTCCCGGCGCACCCGGGTACCGGCAGTCAGCACGCTCATACTTGCTCCTTGATGGTGAGCACGGCCGCGGCCACCGCCCCGGAATCGTCGATCCCGGTGATGAGCACGCCGGTGCCGGGCCGGCCGAGGGCCACCGCGGCGGCGAGCTGCATGGCGCCCAGGGCGCCGCCGCACTCGCCGACCACGGCCCGCACGTCCACGCGCTCGGCGTCGCAGCCGTCGAGAGCGGACTCCTCGGCGGTGTGCAGAGTCGTTCCGACGTTCCCGGGCAGGACCAGGCCGATGCCGATGCCCGCGGCCTCGGCGGCCGCCCCCGCCCGGTCGACCGCGCGGCGCAGCGCAGCGCTGTAGCCGGCCTGGGTGCGCTCCGGTGCGAACATCACCTCGCAGGCCGTCACCGTGGCCACGGCCGGTGGTGCGCCCGCGCCCGCGGGTTCGAGGGCGACCAGGGCCGCGCCCTCGCCGATGAAGACGGACTCCTGCACCTCCTTCTTCAGCCGGATCCCCCACGCGGTGTGGGGCGACAACTCCTCGACACCCCCGACGAGCATCCGCTCGGCGTGACCGCAGCGGATCAGCCGGGCCGCGTAGCGCAGCGCGGACAGGGCGCTGACTGTGCCGTTGGCGAGGGTGGAGTTCGGGCCGCGGAAGTGGTGCCAGATCGCGATCTGGCTGGCGCAGCAGTTCATCGTGGTGTTGGGGAAGACCGCCGGGTTGACGAGGTCGGTCCCCTTGCCCTCGATGATGTCGACGTTCAGGTCGACGCTGCTGCGCAGGCTGCCGACGGCCGTGCCCATGGCGATCCCGGTGGACTCCCAGGACGCCTCGCCGATCTCGGCCCGCTCGCCCAGCGACTGCTTGAGCAGGGTGGCGGCCGCGAGGCCGAGCTTCGTGGTCCGGTCGAGGTTCTTCGTGCCCTTCCTCGGCACATAGTCGGTGATCTCGAAGTCCGGCACGGCCGCGACCCCGCCGGGCAGGCCCTCGTAGTGGGCGGTGTCCGGTAGGGGTCCCCCCGGTCGACTCGGTTCAAGACTGAGGGAGGGTTCGCCGCCGGGGGCCGCGCCCGGCTCACGGAGCCGGGCGCGCAGGGAGTCCAGGCCGACACCGGCCGCGGACAGCACCGACACATCGGAGATCTGGAGTTCTGCTGCTCCGCTCATCGCGGTCCCTCCCCCGCGCCGACGGGCTCGCCGTCGGCATAGGCGCCGAAAATGGTGATGGCGTTGTTGCCGCCGAAGGCGAAGCCGTGGTTCTGCGCGACCCGCACCGCGGCGGCCTTGGCACCCGTGCCGACGAAGTCGATGCCCTCGCCGAACGCCGGGTCGACGGTGCGCAGGTTGATGGTGGGCGGCAGGAAGGCGTCCTCGATCGCCTTGCAGCAGGCGATCGCGCCGAATCCGCTGGCCGCGCCCATCGTGTGACCCAGCATCGACTTGATGGAGCTCATCGGCGGATGCTCGTCGCCGAACACCAGACGGGTCGCCGTGACCTCGGTGATGTCGTTGGTCGGCGTGCCGGTGCCGTGGGCGCAGATGTAGTCGACGTCCTGGGCGACGATGCCCGAGTTGGCGTGCGCCCGCCGGATGCAGGTGGCGATGCTCTCCGCGTCCGGGTGCACGATGTGGTGGGCGTCGCAGCTGAGCCCGTAGCCGAACAGTTCGGCGTAGATGTGGGCGCCGCGCCGCCGGGCGTGTTCCAGTTCCTCCAGGACCAGCACCGCGCCGCCCTCTGCGGTGACGATGCCCGAACGGTCCTGGTCGAACGGCCGGGGCACCCCGTTGGCCACCGCGCCGAGGCTGAGGAACCCGGCGTGGGTGAACCGGTTCACGCTGTCCGCGCCGCCGGACACCATCACATCGGCCTCACCAGCGATGATCTTGTCGGCGGCGCTTCCGATGGCGTAGTTGGCGGCTGAGCACGCCGTCGGGATGACGACGGTCTCGCCGTACAGGCCCAGTTCCGTCGCCGCGGCGGCGGCGATGTTGCCGGCCGGGATCCTGCGGGCCACGTCGGCGGAGAGGGTGCTGGGGCCGCCGTCCAGCCACTGCTGGGTCAGGGTGTCGACGGAGGGCGCCTCACCGTTGGTGGTGCCGATGATCGCGCCGGCCGTCGCACGGGTCTCCTCGTCGAGGTCGAGCCCGGAGTCGTCCATCGCGAGCCGGGCCGCGGCGGCCGCGAAGTGGGCCGTACGTCCCCAGTCGTCGAGGTCGATGTTCCGGACGATCGAGGCGGGGTCGAAGCCGTGCACCTCGCCGGCCAGCCGGGCCGGGAAGTCACCGGCGTCGAAGGAGCCGATCTCGGAGATTCCGCTCAGGCCGGCCTTGATGCCCTCGGTGAACTCCTCGACGCCGGTCCCGATGCTGCTCACACATCCCAGGCCGGTCACCACGACCCTGCGGGCGTGCGTCACTTGCCGCCGCCCTTGCCGTCGCGGATGTCGATGATGCGCTGCACGAGCAGCTCGACGGTGCGCAGGTCGACGGCCTGATCGCGGGGCACCCGGATTCCCAGCTGCTTGTTGACGCGGGCCAGGACCTGTATCAGGCCGAGGGAGTCGGCGCCGTAGAACTCGATCAGGTCGGCGCCGCCGTCGACCTGATCGGGCTCGACGTCCAGCTCCAGCTCGTCGACGATGATGTCGAGGGTCGTCTCACGGATGGTCTCGTCGGAAACGAAAGTAGTGGTCATTGTTCTTTTTCCTTCCGGTGAATGGGTCTTCTCTGGTGAAGGGGTCTTCTCTTCGGCTGGGTGGGTCAGGCGACGGACTCCAGCACCAGGCAGGACCAGGTGTAGCCGCCGCCCGCGTTCACCACGACGGTGATGTCGCCGGGTTCCAGCGCATGCTCGTCGCGGGTGTCCTCGATGTTCGCGCCGACATCGGCGACGCCCAGGTGGGCCGTCCGGTCGCCCCACCACACCAGCTTCTGGGCGCCGAAGAACGGGGCGAGCTGGGACCGGTAGACGGTCTCGAAGATCTTGCCGCTGAGCCGGGGCACCGAGACGACGCGGATACGGCTCTCGCTGCCGTCGAGTCCGGCCTCCTCCAGGGCCTGGCGCACGCACCCCGTGAGGGCCTCACGGGAGCGCCCCATGAATCCCTCCATGCCGAACTCGGTGAGGTACGCCTTCTTGGCCGCCTTCAGATCCACCCGGCCGCCGTCCCGCAGCGCGGGGCCGGGAGTCGCGGTGTATCCGGCCCGGTTCATGGCTTCGAGCTCGGGGGCCGCCTTGCTGGCGATCGAGACGATACGGAAGGCGTTCCGCGCGGCCGGCCCACGCGAGACAAGCATCGCGGTGCCCGCGTCGCCGTGCACACAGCCGTAGTTGAGATTCCAGCGGTCGACCTGCGGGAACTGCATGGCGTCGGCCGCCGTGACGGCGCCGGTCCGGATGGCGCCGTCGGCCCGCATCGCCCGGACGGTGAGTTCGAGCGCCGCCATGGGCGCGTTGCAGCCCTGCGAGAGATTCATCGGGACGGCGCCCAGGGCACCGGTCCGGTGGGCGACGTAGTGCGCCGCGCTCCAGATGTCGAAGCCCTGGTGCCACCAACCGCAGTGGATCAGCAGGTCCACGTCCGAGGCGTCCGTGCCGGTCGACTTGAGCGACCGGCGCAGGGCCTCTACGGCCATGTCGGCGGCCGGCGCCTGCTCGTCGAAGACGGGCACGTCCGGGTTTCCGATGGTCTCGTCGAAGTCGCGGACCAGCCCTTGCGCCAGGGCCTCGGCCACCGGGACGCGCGTGGTGGGGTAGGACACAGCGCAACCGTTGAGATACAGGTCGCCGATGAACATGTCTGCCACTTCCTGCCGTTGGGGAACCCGGGTCCGCCAGGCGGGGATCCGGGACGGGCGCGTCAGTCGCCGGTCTTCTGGGTGAGGGCCGCGCCGCCGAAGAAGAGGAGAAGGGCACCGACCGCGAGGTAGACCGCGGTCACGGTGACGAACCCGAGGTTCATGTCGCCGACGGCGGAGAAGCTGATGAACACCTGGCCGAGGACCGCGGTGCCGACGGCGACCGAGGTCTGCTGGGTGGTCGACATGATCCCGCTGCCCGCGCCGGCCTGGTCCGGCGGCACGGAGGTCAGGATCGTGCGGAAGACCGGCGGGATGAACAGCCCGTTGCCGACACCGATGAGGAACATCGCGACGACCAGCTCGTAGAAGTGCAGGTGCGGCCACCACGCCTTCGCGGCGACGATCAGCAGGGCCAGACCGACGACCAGGAAGCCGCCGCCGATGTTCACGGTGCGCATACCGAACTTGCCCATGACCTTCGGCGCCCGCAGGGAGCCGAGGAAGGCACCCACGGCCAGCGGGGCGACGGACAGACCCGACTCCATCGCGCTCATGCCGTTGCCCTGCTGGAGCGCCAGCGGGACCGCGAAGGAGAAGCCGCTGAAGACCAGGAAGCCGCTGCCGAGAACGAGCAGCCCGCGGTTGACCGGACGCAGCCGGACCAGCGACGGCGGGATCAGCGGGGTGCGCCCCTGCTGCTCCAACTGGCGCTCATAGCGCCACAGCACGACCCCGGCGACGACCGCGAGTGCGATCAGCGCCCAGCACCACACCGCCCAGTGCACCTGCCGGCCGACGCTCAGCGGGATGAGCAGCGAGAGCACGCCGACGCCGAGGAGGACCGTGCCGCCGAGGTCCATGCGCTGGCTGCCGACGGCCTTGGTGTCGGGCACCAGGGACTTCGCGCCGATCAGGGCCAGGATGCCCAGCGGAACGTTCACGAGGAAGATGGGCCGCCACTCCAGGCCGGCGATGTTCGCCCAGACCAGGACGCCGCCGAGCAGCTGGCCGGCCGCGGCCGACAGGCCGCCGATCGCGCCGTACAGGCCGATGGCGCGGGTCTTGGCCGACTCGGCCAGGGACGTCTGGATCGTGGAGAGCGCCTGCGGGAGCAGGAACGCGGCCGCTCCGCCCTGGAGCACCCGGGCCGCGATCAGGAATCCGATGCTCGGTGCCAGCCCGCAGGCCAGCGAGGTCAGGGTGAACGCCAGGACGCTGATCTGCAACAGGCGCCGGCGGCCGTAGCGGTCACCGAGTTTGCCGCCCAGCACCAGAAGGATGGCGTAGGCGATGACATAGCCGCTGACCACGAACTGCGACACCGAGGCGTCGGTGTGCAGGGTCGACTGGATCGACGGCAGGGCGACGTTGACGATCGACGCGTCGATCATCGTCAGTGCCGCGGCGACCAGGACGATGGTCAGTCCCAGCGTGCCCATGGTCGATTGCGTTGCGCCTGGGGGGGATTTCGACACCACGGTCGACATGGAAATTCCTTTTTTCTCTCTGCGGGGCCAACGGTTGGGGGGAACGGGGACTACAGGCGGTCCCCGCAGGCGGCGTCGAGGTGTTCGCGCAGCCGCGGATTGATGGCGTAGCTCTCCTGTTTGCCGAGGTCGAACATCACCATCCGGCTGACGGCCTTGACGCTCACCTGCCGGGAGTTGTCCAGGATCCGGAAATTGAACTCGAAGCTGGACCGCCGGACATTCGAGGTCCACACCTCGACGTTGACCGGGTCGAGCGAGTACCGGAGCGGACGCAGATATCCGATCTCATGGGCTGCGACGACCGCGGTCTCCCCGTCGAAGACTCCACTCGACATGAGCCATCTCATGCGGGCTTCTTCGATGATCCGTACGATCTCGCAGTTGTTGACGTGACCGTAGGAATCCATGTCGCCCCATCTGAGCGGGATCTCCACGGGCATCGATTTCGTGCTCATCGACTCACCTCGTCTCGGCGTGGCCGGCTCGGCTCAGCAGTAGGCCTGGTAGACGAACTGCCGCAGGCGATTGGTGACCGGCAGGGTGCGGGACGGGAACAGCTGCGGGGAGACCAGGGCGGCCACGCCCGAGGCGGGGTCGATGAAGAAGTTGGCGCTGCTCATCGAGAGCCAGAAGTACTCGCCCTGCCGCGTCAGCAGGTGGGTCTCGCGCGGCGACTCGACCGTCATGAAACCCAGTCCGAAGCCGGCGCCGGGCATCAGTTCGTTGACGGCGGGCACCGCCCAGTTGCCGAATCCGGAGCCGAGCGTGATGTTCCCCGGCAGATGGTTGCCGCGGATCGACTCGACGGTCAGCGGCGACAGATAGAAGTCGGAGCCGCCGATCCTGCCGTTGTCCGCCAGCATGCCGAGGAACTTCATGTAGTCGGCGACCGTGGTGTAGATGCCGCCGCCGCCCGACAGGAAGACCGGGTCCTCGGCAGGGTAGACGCTCGCCTGCGGGTTGTGCTCGATGCCGCCGTCGGCGGTGGGGCTGTAGGTCTCGGCGCAGCGGTCCTTGTTCCGCGCGTCCACGCGGAAACCGGAGTCCTTCAGGCCCAGCGGCTCGAAGAACGACTCGCGCATGAAGACGTCGAGGCGCTTGCCGGAGACCACCTCGATGACCCGGCCCAGGACGTCGGTGCTCACCCCGTAGTTCCAGCCCGTGCCCGGCTGGAACCGCAGCGGGAAGGAGGCCCAGGCGTCGACGGCCTCGGCGAGAGAGGTGCCGGCCGGCGGCTCCACCGTGTAGCCCTGGTTGACGTACACGGTGTCCACGGCGTGCGACTGGTGGGCGCCGTAGCCCAGGCCCGCGGTGTGGGTCAGCAGATGCCACATCCGGATCGGGTCCAGCAGGCCCTCGGTGACGGGGGCCGCCGGCAGTCCGGTGCGGTAGACACGCTGGTCACGGAAGGCCGGCAGATAGTCCGCCAGCGGGTCGTTCAGACCGACGAGGCCGTCCTCGACGAGCTTCATGAAGGCCACCGAGGTCATCGGTTTGCTCAACGACCACGTACGGAAGATGCTGTCCGCCGTCATCGGAATTCCCTCGGCTGTGTTCGCCATTCCGCCGGACGATTCGTATACCACCTCCCCGCGCTGCGAAACCATGGCCGAGTATCCAGGGATCTTTCCCTCGGCTGTCAGCCGGCCGAAGTACTTTCCCAGACCATCCAGACGATCCGCCCTCAACTCCATGACTTTTTCTGCCCTTTCCGGGAATTGTGTTCTCGACCGCGAGCTCTACGTTACGAGGGGTCCGGCCCCGCCGGTTCGGATCTGCACCCTAGGGTGCATGGGAAATTTCGTTGATCAGTTCTGCCGGCCTTCCGGCCCGAACTCACTGCTCCGGGGGAGAACATGGAGAACATGACCGAGACCCGTATCGCACTGATACTCATCGACCTGCAGCACTCGATCCTGGGAATGCACCCGTGGGAACCGCGGACCGCTTCGGCCGTCGTCGATGCCTGTGCCCGGCTGCGGGAGGGCTTCACGAACGTGGTTCTGGTCCGTCACCTGCACGCCGACGAGCTGCACGAGCGGGTCGCACCGGGACCGGACGACCTCCTGGTCGTCAAGCACGGCCTCGACGCGTTCGAGGGGACGGATCTGGGTGCGCGGCTGGCCGCGCTGGGGATCACCGACGTGGTGATCGCCGGCCTGTCGACGGCGCACGGAGTCGCCGCCACGGCCCGGACGGCGCTGGCATCGGGCTACCGGCTCACCCTGGTCTCCGATGCCACCACCACGGTCTCGGCCGCGGAACAGGACCGAGTCCTGGGTCGGTTCGCCGCGGCGGGTGCCGCGGTGCGCACGACCGAGGAGGTCCTCGCCGGGCTCGTCACTGGTAGCTGACGGCCGTCGGCCGGACCACGTACACCACGCGGTCCTTGACGTCCGGGGGCAGCCGGCCGCCCAGCTCCCTGCTGTAGCGGTCGGCCAGTTCGACGAAGAGCGTGCCGGAGGAGTCGTCGTCGATGCGCTCGACGACACCGCGGATCTCCAGATAGCGGTACGGCTCCTCCGGATCGTTGATGGAGACGGCGACCCGCGGATCGGCCGCCACGTTCCGGTACTTGAAGCGGGTCCTGGTGCTCGTGAAGCGCAGATGGGTGCCGTCCCAGGAACACCACATCGGATTCACCTGCGGGCCGCCCCGGTTCGGCCGCATCGTCGCCAGATGGGCGAAGAGCGGCCGCTCCAGGAGGTCGCGGTGACTTTCGGGGATGAGACTCATCAAGTGCCTTCGTCGCGTTGCCCGTTCGGGCGGATTGCCCGTTCGGGCGTACGGTCTCCACGGTCCGGGTGAACCGGGTGGTCAGCGCGCCGGGCCGAACCAGGTCGTCAGCGCGTGGGGCAGTGTCACGTCGGTCGGGGCAGCCCAGGCCACGTAGCCGTCGGGGCGCACCAGCACCGCGTCCACGCCGTCCAGGCGCGTATCCGTGTGCCGCGCCGGCACGAGGTCCACACGGTCGGCCCACCCCGCCGCGGCGGCGCGCAGCGCGGGGCCCTCGGTCAGGTCGAGCAGGACTCCCCGGCCGGAGTGCAGCAGCCGGGACACCTGGGGGTCACCGTCGGAGGTCTTGAGGTCCGCGTCCGGCACGCGCGCCCCGGTCAGCGGGTGGGCGCCGTCGATCGGGCAGCGCACATCGAGCGCGCTGACCAGGCCGGTGAGCAGGCGGTTGACCTCCTCGACGTGGATCAGCTCGGCGAACAGCTCCCGCAGCGCGTCCACCGCGTGCCCGGGGCGGCTCAGCGCGACCTGGGCGTGGGTGTTCTGCAGGACGCGCGCACCGACCGGGTGGCGCTCGGTGTGGTAGCTGTCCAGCAGTTCCTCGCCCGCGTGTCCGCGTACGACGGCGGCCAGCTTCCAGCCGAGGTTCACCGCGTCCTGCACACCGAGGTTCAGGCCCTGTCCGCCGGACGGGTTGTGAATGTGCGCGGCGTCCCCGGCCAGCAGGACCCGGCCCACCCGGTACCGGTCGGCCTGCCGGGCGGCGTCGCCGAACCGGGAGACCCAGATCGCGTCGCGCATGCCGTGATCGGTGCCGGCGATCCGCCGGAAGGTGGCCTTGAACTCGTCGAAGGTCGCCGGCACGTCCGGGTCGGCCACCGTGTCGTACTCGATGGTCATCGCCCGGTACATCCCCGGACCGTACTCCAGCACCCCGGCCTGACCTCCCGGGTGCCGGGCCAGCAGCCGCGGCTGGGCCGGCGGTTCGTCGAGGGCGACGTCGGCGATCATCGCGGTGAGCGTGGCGGGGGTGCCGGGGAACTCCACGCCGAGCAGCCGGCGCACCGTGCTGCGACTGCCGTCGCAGCCGACCAGGTACCGCGCCCGCAGCGGCGCACCGCCGGCCACCTCGATGTCGACGCCGTCGGCGTCCTGGGCGAGGCCGGTGACCTCGGTGCCGTACCTGATCCGCACGCCCAGTTCGGCGGCGCGCTCGGCGAGCAGCCGTTCGGTGTGGGCCTGCGGTATGACCAGCATGTACGGGTGCCGGGTGGCGGAGGCGTCGAACTCGAGCGGCCGGAGCCCGGCGAAGTGCGTGGTGGGCGCCCGCTTGTGCCCTTCCAGGAAGCGGTCGGCGAGGCCGCGCTGGTCGAGCACCTCCAGGGTCCGCGCGTGCATGCCGAGCGCCTTCGAGTGCGGTACGCGCTCGGTGAGTCGTTCCAGCACCAGCACGTCCGCTCCGCCCAGCCGCAGCTCGCACGCCAGCATCAGTCCCACCGGGCCGCCGCCCGCGATGACCACGTCCGCCATGGCCCACCTCCCAAACCTTTTTCGGTCCAACGGCGTCAAGGCTTCGGTGAATGCCTCGACGGTCATGGTGGCGGCTTCCGGGCCCGGTGCACGGCTCATAAGGGGCCGACTGCAACCAAGGAACCATGCGGGGAATTCGGGGGATGCACCCTAGGGTGCAGATGCGTCACCCGGCGCCGGAAAGCCTCGTACGTTACGGCCGTGGCAGAGATAACCGACGCGATACTCACCTCCAAGGCGCAGCCCCACCTGGTCTTTCGTTACGCACGTCTTTCTCTGGTGGAGGCACGCCCGACCGTTCAGATCGTCTTCCTTCAGCGGTACGCATTGGGCACCGCATTCACCACGCGGCACCACGCACCGCACCCTGTGCAGTTAGCCGTCGGCGCCCTCGCCTGGTGGCTGTCCGTGGTCGCCGCCTACCTCATCAATGGCGTCATGGACGTCAAGGAGGACCGCGCCAATGGGTCGGTCCGGCCGATCGCGCGGGGGGATCTGCCGGAAAGGACGGCCGCTTTCATCACGGCGGGCGCGGCTGTGGGTTCGCTGCTTCTTTCGCAATTCGTGCCCGGACTCACGATCTGGACGGCAGCATTCCTCTTGTTGGGCTGGATCTATTCGGCACCTCCTTTTCCCGCGAAGCGCTGGAGCAGCACGTGCGCGGTGGTGGTGTTCGGTCTCGGCTGGGCCTCGTTCGCGGGCGGTGCCGCCACCGCCGGCGGCGGGCTGAACACGGCCGGACTCGTCTTCGCCACCGTCATGAGCGCCTGGATGGCGCTGGTGGGATCGGTGGTGAAGGACCTCAGCGACGCCGACGGGGACGCCACCGGCGGACGCCGTACCGTGGCGGTGCGCCATGGTGCCTGGCTGGCGCGTGCGCTCGGTGCGGCGGGTGCGCTGGCGGTCGGTGCGGGCGGGCTCCTGGCGGCGCTGCGCTGGGCGCCGTTGACGCTGGTGGCGATGGTGCCGGTGGCCGTCGGAGCCGTCTGTGTGGTGGTGCAGATCGTGCGCACCGCCCGGGTCGAGGGCGCGGACAAGCGGACACACCGCAGCGCCTACCGCGCCTTCATGCGCACCCAGTACACGGCGAACCTCGTCATGGCGGCGACCCTGGTGCTGCACGCGACGATGCAGTGAGCCCAGGGCCCTTCTGACGGATCTCCGTGGGAGAAGGAGCGGCGTTCGGTCGGCCTGCGGCGAGTGCGTGCCCGGCGTCGCGACGCCACGGAGATCCGTCAGAGGGCCCTGGGCCTGAAGCCGGACCGGACAACACCGAAGCCCCGGCCGGAGCGCGGGAGATGACCCTCGCGCCCCCGGCCGGGGCCCGGCCGTCTCGGACCCGTCGGCGCCCGCCACCCGCACGTCGCGGGCCGGCACCCCGCACGCCGCCGGTTCAGCGCCGTCCGTAGGCCTTGTTGATGGCGTCGATCCGGGACTCCGCCTGGAGCTTGGCGTAGATGTTGTTGAGGTGCCGCTTCACGGTCGCCGTCTCGATGCCGAGGTCACGGGCGATCTGGCTATTGGTCATGGCCCTCGCCACTCTCTCCAGCACCTGTCTCTCGCGCTGCGACAGCCCTGCACAGGCGGCCGACTGGACCAGGCCCCCGACGGGGGCGCCGGAGCGGGACTCCTCCTCCGCCGCCTCGTCGGCCAACTGGGGCGGAGCGGCGTCGTACCCGACGGCGCCGGCGTAGAGACGGCCGCCGGAACTGGATCGGAACACCGTGCTGATCAGCAGCAGCGCGGAGGTGCGCCGGGCCGCCGCCTCGCAACTGACGGCACTGCGCACGGCGGGCTGCATCGCGCTCCACAGGATGTCCACGGCACGCACCGACTCCGCCACCGCGATCCCTTGCGTGGCCCGGTCGACGCCCACCAGATGCGAGTACCTGCGGGCCTCGGTGGGCGCCGGCGGCTGCTGCCCCATCAGCGCCGTGACGCAGTCCTCGACGATCGCCTGGGCCTGGTCGCGGCACTTCGGCCACGCCTCCTTGCGCGTCGCCAACGGGCTGCGGATCGCCCGCAGCGCGCTCTGATAGGAGCGGATGATGTCAGGAATCGCTGTTCGCAGAAACTGCGCTGCAGCCGGATACGGCACGGGTCCCCCTGCTGTCTAGATACCGCAACCCCAATCGGGGCGTTCTTGCCCATGGCGCCGCATTCCGGCGCATCGCCGGGCCGGAATGCAGCCGCCCACAAAGGTAGCGCCGCACATATCGCCTTAATATGATCTTGTGATCCACCTCATGAACAAAATGGGAATTCAGGCACCACATCAGCACGAACTACCCGTCTGGCGCGCATCCAGGGCTGATGCACAGTCCTGGTGATCATGTGGCGTTGCTGGTGTGCAGTCCCATCAAGTCCAGCGGCCGGGTGAAGGCGTGCAGGACACCTCGCGCAGGCCGTCGGCGATGCCGTGATGCCCAGCGGTGCGCAGCGTGGCCACGTTGGGGTTCCGCCCCATTGGGTGGCACGGCGGTCGGCGCGGTCGGAGACCAGGCCGGCGACCGCGCGACAGGTCTGTGCGAAGCATGCCCGGCGGCCGGTGTACCGCTGCAGCGGGCGCCACTGCTTGTGTTCGGCGTTGGCGTGCTGGACGCAGATCCGGCACGACCTCAGAAGATCTCCTCGCGCTTCAGCACCACGACCATTGCAGAGCGACCCTCTACCGGAGAGCGACTCGCGCGGTCACGGCGGCGCATGAATTCAGGATGGGGTGACGGCCAGCACGCGATTGAGCGCGCCGCCGGGGCGTGTGGTGAGGTCGTCCCAGGTGCCTTCCTCCGCGATGCGGCCGGATTCGAGGACGGCGATGCGGTCGGCACGGCGGATCGTGGCGGGGCGGTGGGCGATGACGATGGTGGTGCGGTCGCCCTTGGCGAGCGCGGTGGCGAGTTGGGCGTCTCCGGCGTTGTCCAGGTGGGCGGTGGTCTCGTCCAGCACGAGGACCCTCGGCTCGGCCAGCAGGGCGCGGGCGAGAGCGATCCGCGCGCGCTGGCCGCCGGAGAGGGTTGAGCCGCGCTCCCCGACGAGGGAGTCCATGGGAGCGATCCGGTCGACGCCGCACAACCGGGCAGTCTCGGCGAGGAGTTCGTCGTCCGCGTCCGGTGCGACCAGGCGAAGGTTCTCGGCGAGGGTCCCGTGGAAGAGGGGGGTGTCCTGGCCGACGACGGCGACGGCACGGCGCAGTTCGGCGTCGGCCAGGTCGCGCAGGTCGACGGGGTCACCGCCGCGGGGCACCAGGCTGACGGCTCCCTCGGACGGATCCCAGAAGCGGGCCAGCAGGTGGGCGCAGGTCGACTTGCCTGCGCCCGAGGCGCCGACCAGGGCGAGGGTCTGCCCCGCGGGCACCGTCAGCTCGACCCCGTCCAGCACGGACCGGCCACCGTAGTCGAAGCTCACCCGGTGCAGCCGGACGCCCAGTGGGCCCGGTGGGAGCGGGCGGGGCGAGGCGGGCGGCGGGGCGAGGGCGGGGGCCTTCACCGCCGCGTCGACGCGGGCGGCCGCGGCGCGCAGTCCCACGGCCTGGCTCAGCGCCCTGGCCGACTCGGCGACCGGGCCCAGCACCGACAGCGCGAGCGCCATCGCCGCCGGGGCCCAGGCGCCGTGCAGCCGTCCGGAAGTCACGGACTGCGCGGCGGCGGTCACCACGCCGAGCACCGCGAGCACGATGAGAGCGTCGCGGACGGCGGCGGCCATGGCCTCCCAGGTGGCTTCGGCCCGCTGCGCCTCGCCCACCCGACGGCCCTGTTCGGCGAGACGGCCGCGCCGCTCGCTCAGCGCGCCGAAGGCGAGCAGTTCGCGCAGCCCGTCGACGGTCTCCACGGTGTCGGCCGAGAGCTTGGCGGCGGCCGCCCGGGTACGGGCCCCGCGTGCGGCGCGTCCGCGCGCGTCGGCGAAGGGCGCGGCGGCGAGCAGCGCGGCGACCGGCAGCACCGCCGCCAGCAGCCACGGCTCCACCGTGGCCAGTGCCGCGGCTCCGCCGGTGAACACCACGCCGGATGCGAGGAGTTGGGCCGTGGTGTGGGCGTAGAAGAACTCCAGCGCCTCCACGTCGGCCATCGCGGTGGCGGCGAGGTCCCCGCTGCGCCTGCCGGCCACGCGGGCCGGTGCGCTGCGGGCGAGCCCGTCGAAGACCCGCACGCGCAGCTCGGCCAGCACCCGGTAGGCCAGGTCGTGCGAGAGGTCCATCTCCCGCCAGGTCATCAGGGCACGTACGAGCACGAGGGCGACCAGGGCGGTGACCGTACCGGCCGAGGGGCCGCGGCCGTCGATGACGGCGGTTCCGACGGTGTGCGCGGCCAGCGTCAACAGCGCGACCAGAGAACCCTGTTCGACGAGTGCGGCGACGCAGGTGCGGGCCATCATGACCCGATGCCCGCCGAGGGCCGGCAGCAGGGCGCGTAGCGAACCCCGCGCGGGCACGGTCGCGTCGACGTTACCGCTGGGGGTGATGTCGGCGTCGGCGTCGATGGTGCTGCTCATGCGGCGAGCCCTCCTTGATACGTGTGGCCCGCCTTGACGAGCTCGGCGTAGACGCCCCCGGCCTCGATGAGGGCGGTGTGGTCGCCGACGGCGTCCACGCGTCCGCCCGCCAGCACCACGATGCGGTCGGCATGCCGGGCCGCGGCGAGCCGATGGGCGACCACCAGGACGGTCCGGCCGCCCGCGGCGTCCAGCAGTTCGCGGACGATGTCCGCCTCGCGGCGTTCGTCGACCGCGCTCGTGGCCTCGTCGAGGACGAGGACCGGAGCGTCGGCCAGCAGGGCGCGGGCGAGGGCGAGGCGCTGCCGTTGCCCGCCGGACAGGGTGGCGCCCCGTTCGCCGAGGACGGTGGCGTAGCCGTCGGGGAGGGTGGCTATCTCGTCGTGGATGCCGGCGGCCCGTGCCGCGCGTATCAGGTCGTCGTCCGTGGCGGTGGGCCGGGCGAGGCGCAGATTGTCGGCGATGGTGGCATGGAAGAGGTAGGTCTCCTGGGAGACGACGGCGATGCCGTGCCGCAGCGAGTCGAGCGTGTACTCGGCCACGTCGCGGCCGTCGAGGGTGATCCGGCCCTGTTGCGGGTCGCGGTGGCGCAGGAGCAGGGCGAGCAGTGTGGACTTGCCGGCGCCCGAAGGGCCGACGATCGCGGTCGTGCGCCCGGCCTCGGCGGTGAAGGTGACGCCGCGGAGCGCGGGCGCCTCGGCACCGTCGTAGCTGAACTGCACTTCCTCAAACTGCACTTGGGGCGGGCCCGGCCAGTGTGCTGGGGCCGTTCCCGTGTCGGGGACCGAGGGTTCGGCGGTGCGCAGCGCCCGGAGCCCGTCCGCGGCCGACACGCCCAGGTACCCGGCGTGCCACTCGCGGGACAGGTCGCGCACGGGCCGGAAGCACTCGGAGGCCAGGAGCAGCACCAGATAGGTGCCCGTCGCCGTGGTGGATCCGGTGACGGCCGACCAGCAGGCGAGCAGGGCGGCGGCCACGGTGCCGCCCTGGATGGCCAGGTCGGTGAGCCCGGTGTCGACGAGCGACACGCGGAGCTTGGCGACCGTGGCCCGGTGCAGGGCCGCCGACCGTGCCTCGAGCCGCTCCCGGGTACGCCCGACGGCGCCCGCGGCCCGCAGCGCGGGCATGCCCTGCAGGGCTTCGAGGTAGTCGGCGCCCAGTCCTTCGTAGGTGTCCCAGTGCTCCTTGCCGCGCTTGGCGAGGAGCCGGTCCCAGGCGCGCGGCCCGAACAGGGCGAGCAGCAGGGCGGGTACGAGGCCGAGGAGGGCGCCCGGTTCGACGGCGGCCAGGGTGGCGAGCAGCAGGGGTGGCACGGTGAGGGTGATGAGGAGCTGGGGGAGGTAGCGGGAGACGTAGGCGTCGACGCCCTCGACCCCGTCGACGAGGGTGGTGCGGACGGCCCCGGCGCGGGCGGTGGTCAGGTGCGCGGGGCCGAGCCGTCCGAGGTGGGCGAGGAGTTCGTCCCGCAGGTGCACCCTGACCCGTGCCCCGGCGCGCGTGGCGGTACGCCGCTGCCGGTGGCCGAGTCCGGCACGTGCGGTGACGACGCCGAGAACTGCCCCAAGGAGCAGGGGGAGCCGGTCAGTGTCGCCCCGGGCCACGTCGGCGAGGGCGACGGCCAGCAGTACGGCCTGTGCGAGGTGGGTGAGGGCGACGGCCGCCTGTAGGAGGGTGGCCGCGAGCAGGGTGCGCCGTGCGTGCCGTGCGGCGCGGCGCAGCTCGGGGTGGACGATCACGAGGTCCCCTCTTCGGAGTGGGTGGTGCCGAGGGCCAGGCCGTGAACGATCCAGTCCCTGCCCGGCGGGGCGCCGAGCGCGGCTCCCAGATCTGCCTGCTGCCAGGAGCCGACGGGCCGGCCGGCCAGGCCCTGTCGTACGGCGGTCACGTGGGCCAGTCCCACGGCGAAGCCGGCGCGCAGGTGGGTCCGGCGGATCCGCGGGGCTTCGGCGTCCGCCGGGCAGCCGTAGCCGAGCAGGACGGCGCCCGCGTCCGCGATCCATGCCTGGCCCGCGGCCCAGGCTGCGAGCGTCGGCCGGGCCTCTCCCGCGGCGAGACGCCGCAGGGTTCCGTCGGGCGCCGACTCGACGAGTTCGGGCCGGGGTTCGCCGACGGCCGCGCACCAGGCGAGCTCACCGGCGCTCGCCTCCACGGCGGCGGCGAGCACCGCCCGCAGGGTCTCCCGGGGTGGTGTGCCCCGCAGGGGTGGGCCGGCGCTTCGGCGGGCCAGCAGCTCGCGGGGCGTGGGCGTGTCCGCAGCGCGGCGTGCCGCCTCGGCAGGGGAAACCCGGCGTGCCCCCTCGGGCGGGGCGAAGTGAAGTGCGGCGAGCGGTTCTTCGGCACGTCCGTCGAGGCGAAGCCCGGTCGGAGTTGTGCCCATGGAGCCCATCGAGCCCATCGTGCCGATCGCGTGCGCCGCGAGCCACAGCGCCGCGGCGGCGTGCCCGGTGTCCAGCAGGATCAACGGCCAGGCGCGGTGGCCGTAGTGCGAGAGCGTGCGCTGCGGGGTGACGGAGAGCTCGACGGTCGCCCCGGGCGGTGTGTCGTCGGGTTCCGGGCCGAGGCGGTGCACGCGGTGGCGCAGCGGGTCGTAGCCGTAGCGGCCGGGCGACAGTGGGCACCGGCTGCCCACGACGAGCTGGGCGTCCACCGGGTGCAGCGCGCCCGCCGACGGGGCGGGCCGCAGCCGTCCGGTACCGTCCGAGGCGGCCAGGGACAGGCGGAGCAGCCCGCGCAGGTCCAGCTCTCCGGGGCCTGCCTCCGGCAGGGAGCGCGGCGGTCCGGGCCATTGGCGGACGGCGGGCCCGGCGGGCGTCTGCGGTCCGGGTTTCTCGGGGGAACGGGCGCGGGCGAGAGCGGTGACGAGATCCACGAGGGTCCTCACATATGGGGCGGAGGAGCCAGCGTGAAGTCCTCCGGTGCGCGCGGCGCGGTCGTGCGCCAGCCGCGGCCGGTGGCGGCGTCGGCGAGGCGCGGTGAACCGAAGTAGCCGAAAGCAGCGGGGGCGTTGGGGATGAGCCCGGAGACGAGTACCCGGGCGACGCGCAGCGGCGTTTCGGCCACGTCCTCGGTGGTGAGGTCGAACGTCATGACGCGGTGGCCGCCGTCGTGGAGGGCGCGCTCCAGCCGGTCCCGGCTACCGGGCTCGACCGCCCCGATGGGTACGGTCCCGTGGGCGGGCTCGGTGAACCGCCGGGCCTCGGGCGCCATCCGCTCGTCGAGCCACACCTGGACGTGCGCGCCCAGATCCCGCACGTGGGCGAAGTGTTCGCCGCATGCGTCGAGGTAGCGGCCGTCGTCGCGGTGGTCCAGGTAGAGGCCGCGAGCGAGCAGCCCGGCCTCGACAGCCTGGAACACCCAGCCGTCGGGGTCGGTGAGGCCCTGGGTGAAGACCCAGGTGTGGACGGCTTCGAGCACGGCCTTGCGGGCGGCCTCGGCCGGGTCGTACTTGCAGGCGAACCCGGCCGCGTAGAGGCCGAGCCGGGGGTCGTGGACGAGCGCGGCCATGCAGGGGGCGAACTCCGAGGGCATTTCGACGAGATGTACGTCGAGCGCGGCTCCGGCGAGGTCGTCGGTGAGGCCGGGAACGCTGGCCGGGTCGATCCCGCGCGTCGGGCCGTCCAGGTGCCACCACAGTTCCAGCGCGTCGCGTTCGACGATCTCCAGCAGGCCGCGCGCGACCGCGTCGTCGAAGCCCTGCCCGGTGGCGATGCCCGCGTAGTTGAGGTGGTGGGTGCGGGGCAGTGAACGCAGCTCGCCCTGGCGCCAGTTGAGGTGGGTGAGCGCGACGGGCGCCCAGACCTCGGCCCTCTCCCCGTCCGGCAGCCGTTCCTCGCCGCGCGTCCACAGGGAGGGCGTGTCGGGGGTGAGGGGGCGGTAGGGGAACTTCTCGCGGGCGTACTGCCAGTCGGCGTAGGCGGGCAGCTCGTCCGGTCCGTACAGCCGAAGGCCCTTGCGGGTCAGCTCGGCGGCCGTGGCCCGCAGGGGCGCGGCAGGGTGGCCTGGGGGCGGCACGCGGTTGCCGCAGTACCGCTCGATTCCCTCCGCTATCGCGGCGATGCGGGCGCCCTCGGGGTCGCCGAAGGTGGTGCCGAGCGACACCCGGTCGGCGGGCCACAGACCGAGCCTGCGGGCGTCGGCTATCTCGGCGGTCAGCGCGGTGTAGCGGGGCGGCGCGCCCGCGGGGTGCTCGACGGGCTTGACCTTGCGGACGATGCCGCACACGGGGTCGACCAGGGCTTCCAGCGGCAACGCCGTCATCGCAGGATCTCCTGTACGGGATCGGTGGGGGCGGGGCGGGAACGGAGCACGGGCAGCCGGAGCGCCACGCGCCCGGGGTCGACCTCGCGTCGGGAGGCGAGCAGCCGGGTGGCCGTGACCGGGTCGTCGCCGGTGTGCGGGTTCCGGGCGTGGGCCGGGAAGTGGTGTCCGGCGATCTCCAGGCGGAGCCGGGTGCCCGCGGGCAGGCGCCGTGCGAGCCGGCCGAGCCCCACGGTGAACTCGGCGGCCGTCCCGGGGAGTTCCGTGCGTCGGACGATGCCGACTGCGAGCCGCTCGGCCGCCCCTTCAGGGGTGACCGCGACGAGCCGGGCGGCCCAGTCGGCGGACGGCGTGTCGGCGGTGGCACGCAGCCGCACCTCGGCGGGGCCGATGAGGTCAAGCGGGCGGGGCAGCGGCGGGGTGACCAGAAGGCAGCGGTCGGGGGTGGCGTCCGTGGGAACGGTCAACTCGCTGGACGACACGGGCAGTTCCGGATCGGCCGTGAAGGAGGCGCCGTGCAGCAGCCGTACGGGCTCGGTGCGCGGCTCGCCCTCCAGACCGGCGGGCACCCACAGCGGGCTGTCGCCCAGCCCGACCGCACCGTGGTGCCCGGACGCGAGTTCCCCGGCGAGGGCGAGGCGGGCCCAGTGCGCGTAGAGCTCGCCGAGGCTCACCCGGTGCGCGGGCCGGGCGTCGGGCCCGGGTGCGGCGACGAGGCCGTGCCCCCAGGGCCCCAGCAGCAGCCGAGCCGAGGGACCGCCCCAGCTGCGCCACAGCGTGACGGTGTCCTCGGTGAAGTGGTCGTGGTGCCCGCCCACCGCGAGCAGGGGCATCCCGGCGTGCCGCGCCCGTGCGGCGACCCGGCCGCGCTCACGGTGCTGCCACAGCGCCGGCCAGGAGGGGAGGCTCCGGCCGAGCCGACGGGGGAGGTCGCTCAGCGGCAGGTGGGCGAGCAGGCCGGGGTCCGCGGCAAGAGCCTTCTCGAGTGCGTCCTCGTCGGAGTCGTGCCGGTCGCCGTGGGCGGCCCACCACCCCGCGCGGGCCGACAGCCGTTCCACGCCCGAGGGTTCGCGAGCCGTCTCGGCAGTGGCCAGCGCGGGCACCGCGGCGATGACGGCGTCGGGCCGGGCGTCCTCGGGCGCGTCCAGCGCGAGGGCGAGGGCGCAGTGGCCCGCGTAGGAGGCGCCGACCGCCACGAACCGCCCGTCGTTCCAGGGCTCTTGACGGATCCAGCGGGCGGTCGCCGCTCCGTCGGCCGCCTCGTTCTCGTACGGGTGCCACTCCCCCGGCGACGCGTGCCGGCCACGCACGTCCTGGACCAGTGCGACGAAACCGTGCCGGGCCCACCCGCCCAGCTCGGCGTGGTGCCGGCGTCTGTCGTAGGGGGTACGGATGAGGACGGCCGGGAAGGGTCCGTCGCCGTCCGGGAGCCGGACATCGGTGGCGAGACCCTCGACGGCCACGGTGAACATCGTCATCCGGTCTTCCCCGGCATCGGGGCGACGTCGGGGACGGGCAGCACGGGGTGTTCGGTGACGCTCAGGGTGCGCAGGTCGACGCGCCGGAGCCGACGCCGGGCGGGGAGCCCGCCGGTGTCGGGGGCGCCGGTGGCCCACCGGGCGAGGTCGTCGGCGAGCAGAGCGGCGAGCAACCCGGCCGCGGACGCGGTGAGTTGGACGGGCGCACCGGACGCGCGAGGGCCGTTCCAGTAGGCGGCCAGCTCGCGGTGCGCGGGCGTGGCGGCGAGCCTGCGGGCGCGGACGTGTGCCGAGGTCACGTCCCCAGGAGCGGCCGCGAGGGGTTCGAGGTAGGCATGCCAGCCCTCGCGGTGACAGCGCAGCCAGGCGGTGCCGCGCTCGGGCAGCAGATCGGCGGCGTCCCACAGCCCTTCGGGGACGGGCCCGTCGAGACACCACACGACGGCGGCGGGCTCGCCGTCGGCCGGGGCGTCGGCCGCCGCCTCGTTCGCACGGGCCGGGTCGTCGGGGACAGCGGGGTTTTCGCCGACCGGGGCGAGGGGCGCCGCCGGGTCCGTATTGGCTCGACCGCCGGGCACAGCGGGGCTTACGCCGAGCGAGGCGAGGGGCGCCGCCTGCTCCGCACCAGCCCGACCGCCGGACACAGCGGAGCTTACGCCGACCGAAGCGTCAGCCGCCGCCGGGTCCGCACCGGCCCGACCGCCGGGTGCTACGGGGCTCGCGTGGACCAAGTCGCCGGCCGCCACGGGGTGTGCGCCGGCCAGGTCACCGGGCTCCGCCGACCTCGGTTCGGCACCCAAGGTCCGCAGGAGTGCGGCCAGCGGCTCGGTCAGTACGGGGTCGCCCAGCAGCCGGATGTCCCGGCGCCCGGCGGGCCACGGCGCGCGCTGCGGCCCTTCCGCCAGGTATCCGGCGCTGTCGAAGGCCCGTACGAGCCGGTCGAGTTCGGCGTCCGGCTCCGGCTCGCCGGAGGCCCGGCCGGAGAGCAGGGACAGCAGCGCGCCGTCGTCCGTGTCGCCCGTCCGCACGCTGAGGAACTCCCCGTCGGCCGTGCGGACGGCAAGCCCCCGCCCGGGCACGGCGACGACCTCTACACCGGATGCGAGCTGGCTGCGGGACACGTCGATTCTCCTTGGAGGAAGGGGCCTTGGAGGAAGGGGCCTCGGAGGGCGTGGGCCCGCCCGCGAGGAGGCGGGCGGGCCCACGGTCGAGGGCGGCCGGCCCTCGCGTGCTCCTTGCTTACTCCTCGGTGTCGTCGTCGAAGGGGTTCTCGACGAGCGCGTTGGAGTGGGAGGCGGAGTCGTGGGCCAGCTGGCCCGGGTCAGCGATCGGCGCGAAGACCTGTTCGTTGTCCATGAACTCTCCTTCTTCACAAGGGACGTGCGGCGTTCTGGTGAGCGCCGCCCATCAACCTAATGAATATGATTTTCATATTCTAGTCCTGGGAGGGGGTGATCTGGGTAACACACCGGCCAGCCGCCCTCGGGGTCCTGGCCGACCCGGCCCGCCACCTTGAGGACGTCCGCGAGCAGGCCGGGGGTGACGACCTCCTTCGGGGTCCCGTCGGCCACCACGCGGCCGTCCCGCAGGGCGACGATCCGCTCGGCGAACCGGGCGGCATGGGCCAGGTCGTGCAGCACCATCACGACGGTGAGGCCACGCTCCTCGCGCAGCCGCACCACGGTCTGCAGCACGTCGAGTTGGTGATGCAGGTCCAGATAGGTGGTCGGCTCGTCGAGCAGCAGGACCTTGGTGTCCTGGGCGAGCGCCATCGCGAGCCGGACCCGCTGCCGCTCTCCCCCGGACAGCGCGTCGACGGGACGCTCGGCCCACTGCTCCACGCCGACATCGCGCAGCGCCCGGCGTACGACGGGGTCGTCGCCCTCGCGCAGCATGCCGAGCGGGCCGCGCGCCGCGTACCGCCCCTGCCGGACGAGGTGGCTCACGGTCATGCCGGGTACGGCCGGGGCCGACTGGTGCAGCAGTGCCACCCGGCGGGCGGTGGCGCGCCGGGAGAGCCGGGCGACGTCGTCGCCGCCGAGCAGTACGCGTCCCTCGTCCGGCCGCAGCAGCCCGGCGGCCAGCCGCAACAGCGTTGATTTGCCGCAGCCGTTGAGGCCGATGAGGGCGGTCAGTTCGCCCGGTTCGACGCTCACGTCGACGCCGCGCAGCACGGGCCGGCCGGGATAGCCGAAGCGGACTCCCTCGACGCGGATCCCCACGGGTTCGGTCATGTTCTGTCCTTCGTCGACATCAGAACGATCGGCTCGGCGCGCGGCGTACGACGACCAGCAGCAAGACGGCCCCGAGACAGGTGGTGAGCGCCCCCACCGGCAGAGTGAGCCCGTCGGCGTCCAGCGCGACCGCCAGCAGCCGCGACCCCAGTTGCGCCGCCGCGTCCGCCCCGCACACCACGGCCGCACCCACGAGGGCGGCACCGGGCAGCGTCATCCGCAGGTCCGCACCGAACACGGCCACCGCGAGGTGCGGCACGAGCAGCCCGACGAAACCCAGCGCCCCCACCGCGGCCACCGCACCAGCCGTCAGCGCCACCGCGCACAACAGGGCGAGGGTGCGGGCCCGCGCGGCGGACAGCCCGGCGGCACTGGCGATCTCGTCGCCGCAGCGCAGCAGGGTCAGCGGCCCGGCCAACAGCCACGCCGCGGCGCCCCAGGCCAGCGCCCAGGGCCACAGCAGGTGCCAGTGCTGCCACACGCGGCCCTCTGTCGTGCCGAGGAGCCACTGGACGACGCTGCCGAGCTCACCCGGCGCGACGAGCAGCACCATGGCGGTGACCCCGCCGAGCACCGCCGACACGAGCACGCCGTGCACGGCGGTCTGCGCGGGGTCTCCCCCGCCCCTCCCGGCGAGCAGCCACAGCAGCGCGGCCCCGGTGCACCCGCCCACGCACGCAGCGACGACGACGGCGAGGGGCGATTCCCACCCCGCGAGTCCGAGAGCGGTCGCGGTGACGGCTCCAAGTACCGCGCCCGGCGTCACGCCGGTGACCTCGGGACCGGCGAGGGGGTTGCGCAGGGCGGACTGCAGGACCAGGCCCGCCACACCGAGGCAGGCCCCCGCGCCGAGGGCCACCAGCAGCCGGGGCAGGCGGAGTTGGAGCAGAATGTGCCGCTCCGTCGCGTCGCCGCCCCCACCGAGCACGTCCCAGACGACGGCCGGGGACATGCCCCGTCCGGCCAGCAGTTCCACGCAGGCGCACACCACCACGAGTGCGCAGAGCACCCCGAAACGCCGCCTCACCGAGCCTCCTCCGCCGCGGGAGCCCCACCGGGTGGGAGCGGAACGCCGGAAGGACCATCGCCCCGGGGCTTCTCTCCAGGTCCGGGCGCCCGGGCTGCCGGGGAACGTTCCTCCCCCGGCGGCTCGGCGTGCCCGGCTCCGGGACCGGTCCTCCGAGACTCCGCACGAGCGGAACCGGAACCCGCCGCTTGTCGCGGAGCCGTCGGCCGCCGCTTGCCCGACCGGAGCAGGGCGACGCCGAGGGGCACACCGAGGAGGGCCGTCCAGGCACCGGCCGGTGTCTCCACGGGCGCCAGCGCGAGCCGGGCCGGGATGTCCGCGACGGCCACCACGACGGCGCCCCACGCCGCCGACCAGGGCAGCCAACGCACCGCGCCGGCCGCCGGGTTGAC
Source organism: Streptomyces sp. a15 (assembly GCF_059026085.1). Classification (NCBI taxonomy): domain Bacteria; kingdom Bacillati; phylum Actinomycetota; class Actinomycetes; order Kitasatosporales; family Streptomycetaceae; genus Streptomyces; species Streptomyces sp. A15. The sequence goes on from NZ_JBWLKM010000018.1 coordinate 105,540, forward strand.
CCATCGCGCCAGGTGCGGGGCGAGGAAGCCGACCCACGCCACCGGACCGCACACCGCGGTCACGGGCGCGATCAGCACCACGGCGATGGCCAGCGCGGCGAACCGGGCCCGCTGCGCGCGGACGCCCAGCGCCTCGGCGTCCTCGTCCCCCAGCCGCAGCACCGAGAGCACCGGCGCGCACAGCACGAGCGCGGGCACCGCGACGAGCAGCCAGGGCCACAGCCCGGTGACGTCCTCCCAGGTACGGGCGGAGAGCGAGCCGAGCAGGTATCGGTAGATCAGCTGGAGGTCGAGCTGGTCGGCCATCACCATGAGCACGAGCAGCGCGGCCTGCAGGGCGGCGGCGACGGCGGCCCCGGTGAGCAGGACGGCGGACGGGCTGCGCCCCAGTCCGGCGGCCAGCAGCGTGAGGCCGCCGCCGAGCGCGGCCCCGCCGATGGCCAGCAGGGGCTGGACGGCGGCGGGGATGGCCACGGCCAGCACCAGGGGCGCGGCGACCCCCAGTGCGGCCCCGGACGATATGCCCAGCATCTCGGGGACGGCCAGGGGGTTGCGCAGCGCCTCCTGCAGTACGAGTCCTGCCGCGCCCAGGCAGGCCCCGGCGATCAGCGCCAGCAGCAGCCGGGGCACGCGGAGTTCGGTGACGACGATCCCGGCGAGTGTGCTGTCCGCGTCCCGCAGCGCACCGGGCAGTTGGTGCAACGGGACGTACGGCGTGCCCAGGCTCAGCGCGCAGCAGGACGCCGCGACCAACAGGGCGATCACTACGGGGAGTTGCCACCGTGCTCCGGGCCGCGGGGCTCGCCCCGACCGTCGCTCTCCCGAAGTCGCGCCACCTGCCGCGGTTTCCGTCGCGGTGGGCGCGCTCACCGCAGCGCGGCCGTGGCCTCGTCGAGGACGATGCCCAGCGAGCGAGTACCGCGCCCCTTGGCCCACACTTCGGAGTCCACCTCGTGGACGTCGCCGTTCCGCACCGCCGGGATCTTCCCCCACAGCGGGTTCTTCGCCAGCTTCTCCGACAGCTTGCCGTCCGCCTCGCCGAAGCTGATCGTCTCGACGAACAGCACGTCCACGTCACGCGCGAGGATCTCTTCGAGGCTGTAACTGCCTTCCACTCCACGGGATTTCCAGGGGTAGTTGGCCAGCTTCGGGAACAGCCCGGCGGCCACGTCCGTCCCCGGGGTCGCGACGCCGAAGTTCTCGTCGCTGCCGTAGATGACGAGTGCGGTCTTGTCGCTCTTGGCCCGCTCGGCCTCGGCGAGCTTGGTGCGGAAGGTCTTCTCGGCCTTCTCGCCTTCGGCGGTACGGCCGGTGAGCGCCGCGACATCGCGCAGGTAACCCACGCTGTTCTGCCACGTTTCGGGCTGCATCGGCCAGAACGTGGTGGCGCCCTTCAGGGCCGGGGCGAGCTTGCCGTGGGTGTCCTCGAGGCCGATCACGAGATCGGGCTTGTGGGAGAGGATCGCCTCCACCTCGGGAGCGATGAACCCGCCGGGAATGACGTCGACCTGCTTCGCCTTCTCCTTCCCCAGGAAGTCGGGGTGGGCGAGGAGTGCGCTGTTCGTGGCCGTGGGGACGATGCCCAGCTCGGTCAGGATGTCGTCGCAGAGCGCGAACAGGCAGACGATGCGCTCGGGTTCCTTCTTCAGGGAGATCTTGACGCCGTTCGCGTCGGTCAACTGCCGTGTCGCCTTGATGGTTTCCACGGTGACATCGGTCTTCGCGCCGGCCGCGGCCTCTTCGCCCGCGGGTTCGGCTTCGGTGGACGCGCCGCATCCGACCAGGACGGAGCCCACTATCGCTGCGGTGATCCAGCTTCGAACGAATCTCGACGGTGAGCGCAGCATCGATGCCCTCGCTTCTTCTCATGGGACCCGGAACGCATCGAAGATACATGATAATCGTTTTCATCAGACCCCCTTTTCATGGAGACCCCGATGAACACCGACCCGCTGCTGCTCGTCTCCGACCATGTCGGGGGAACCGTCCACGTGCTGACCGTGCCGGACGGCATCGAGGCGCACTGCCTCACCGGCCGTCACCTCTCCGAGCACGCCGGATTCCTGGCGCTGCCGGGCGGACGGACGGCCTGCGTCGACGACCGCAGGGGCGAGTTGCTGGTGCTCGACCCGTTCGGCCACGAGCTGGTGGAAGCCGCGATTCCGGTCGCCGTACCGGCCGAGCATCTCGCCTGCGACCCGTCCGGCCGGTGGGTGGCCGTCACCACAGGACTGGGCAAGAACGGCAGCCCGTGGTCGGATCTGCTGACGGTCGTCGACCTCGCCACGGGTGACGCGGCCCGAGTCCGTACGCGCGTGGGTGAGCCGGGCGTGACGGTCGTGGGCAAGGGCGACCCCCTCGTCGTCCTGAGGCACCGGGAACCCGGCTCGCTGACCGTCCACCGGTTCGCCGACCTGCTCGACTCACCGCCCGGCTGCCCGCCGGTCACGCCGCACGCATGCCTCGCCCTACCGGACGACGGGCACGGCGACGCCCATGTCCCCTACGACGGGCAGGTGTTCGCGGCCACGGGAGAGGGGGTGCATCGGGCGCGCCGCGCGGGCGACGCACTCGTTCCGGAGCCGGCGATTCCGTGGGGGTCGCCCGCCCGGGGCTGGTATCTGCGGCTCGATCCACGGCGACGGATACTGTGGTCGACCCTGCGGGGCGGTCCCGCGGACCCGCTGCGATGGCCGGAGTGGACGAACCAGGCGTGGCGCCACGACCTGGAATCGGACCGTACGACCCTGCCGGAACTCGGCCCGGGACTCGTCTTCCGGCTGGCCCTCACCAAGGACCACACCGCATTCACCCGCATACACCCGGACGGCGACGAACTGATCCTGCTGGCCGCCGACGAGACCGTCCGCCGCGCCCCCCTCCCCGCCATGGATGGCGCTCCCCGCCGCGGAGGCACCCCCTGGGAGGGCGTCCAACGCCGTGCGGTGGCCGCCTCACCGGGTACGGACTGGGTCGCCGTCACCCGCGGCGGCCACGGCGAGGTCCACGTCTTCGACGCCCGAACAGCCCGCGAGGCAGCCCGCTTGAAGCTGGGCACACCCTTGCATCACGGCGGCCACGCGACGCTGCGCACGCGGGACGACGGCGCCGAAGGCGATCCCGTAGGCCGGTGACAGCACTGGAAAGGCTCACCCTTCGCCGCCTCCGTTTTGACTGTCCTGGCCGAGCCTCACCCAGAACATGAGTCAACTTGCGAGCTGGTCACGCCGGGTTGGCCGGGCCACTACTGGGGCTGCTCGGCTACTGCTCGGCGAAGAGTTCGGCGTACCAGTTCGTCCACGCCGTGCCGTGGTACGAGTCCGTCGGCGGCGGCTCGCAGGCCCGTGTAGACGGTGCTCCAGATCATCAGCTCTATCCACCTCGCGGGAACTGCCGAGTCGAGTGCCCCTTCACGCTGGCCTCGTTCGATCTCGGCGAGGATCAGCTCATCGACCTCTCGTGCGATACCGGCGTCAGCCTCAGAAGGCGTGCCTTCGGTGGTGGTGAACAAGAAGCTCATCTGATCACCAGCGTGCACCATCGCCGTGATGATGCGTTGGATCACCTCGAGCGCCGAGTCTGTGGCGGGGCCGGCATGCTCGATCGCCGCTCGTAGCGTCGTCCACGAGTCGGTGATGAGCGCTGTGTGAAGGACCTGACGGTCGGAGAAGTACCGGTGAATGGTTGCTCGCCCCACGCCGGCGGCGGCGGCGATGTCACCAAGGCCGACGGTGGGATCGCGAGACCACTGCGCTGCTGCGGCGTCGAGGATCGCCCGACGGGTCCGTACACGTTGAGGAGAGAGGTCCATTGCAGCATGATACGTCGACGTCTTATAGTGAGAAACTATGTCTCATTTAAAGAAGATCCTTCCCATTGTGGTCGCCGGGGCCACTGGGACGATCGGCCGTCTGGTCGTCGCAGGGCTGCTTGATGCCGGTCACACAGCGCGCGGATTGTCGCGACACCCGCAACGTGCCTCGCTCCCGGATGGTGCGGATGTGGTCTTCGGCGACCTGGACGACCCGTCCACACTGAGGCACGCATTCGACGGTGCCGCGCAACTCGTCCTGATCGCGGTCCCCGAGACCATTGAGGCGGTCGCCTCTCGCGCAAAGCAGGCGGGCGTCGAGCACGTGGTCGTGGTCTCCTCCGCCGCCGTAACGGCCGGCTACGACACCACGTACAACGCGGTCGTTGAGCAGGCCGTCATGGACTCGGGAGTGGACTGGAGCATCGTGCGTCCCGGTGAGTTCGCGACAAACTCACTCCTCATATGGGGACCAGCGATCAAGACAAATCGGCGAGCTGTGGAGCCCTTTCCTGATCAGATCGGGCATCCCATCCATGAGGCCGACATTGCCGACGTCGTCCTGGCCAACCTGCTCGACCCACGCCGCCGCGGACGGATCGACACGATCATTGGACCGGACAGTCTCACCAAACGCGAACAGGTTGCAGTGATCGCAGAAGCGATCGGAGAACAGATCACGCTCGATGAGGTCTCCGCCGAACAAGCCCGCGGCTTCTACCGAGCCCAAGGCGGCTTCGCGGCCGCGAACGCAGACTTCCTGTTCGGCTTCGAAAGCTACGACGGCGTCGAAGGCATCACAGATGAACCCCATGACACGAGCGCCCGGGACGACGATGCCTACCTCACGCTCGACCAGATAACGGGAACTCCAGCTCGCACCTTCCGCAAATGGGCGCATGATCACGCCCCCGACTTCATTTGAGCGATGCTCAAGGCTCCCACGTACAAACCCACTGGCTTCGATGCCCTCCCCGAGCCGCGTCACCGCTCCCTCGCCCCCGCCCGGCCCGTTGCACATCTATTGCACACTTGGCCGGGAACTCCGCAGCTCAGGCCCAAGCAGTCACCGGCACGAACGAACTGTCCCGGCGGAACAGATCCGTCCCGTCGGTCCGTTCCACCCGGAGTTGGTAGTTGTAGTGGCGCAGGTAGTAGCCCGGGTAGTTGTACGACTCGAAGCGCAGGGAGCCGCTCGTCGTGCCGGTGCGGGCGATGAACGTGGCGTCCTTCGCGAAGGTCGACGTTCCGTTGTTCGCGTCGAAGCGGGCGCGGAAGTCCCAGTGGCGCAGGTAGTTGCCGGAGGCGTCGCGGAAGGAGTAGCCGTTCGCGTCGGCGAGGCCGGCGACGACCGTGAAGGTGGAGGCCTGCTTCTCGGAAGTGGGGCTGGAGCCGCTGACCACGGGGAGGTTGAGCAGGGACGACTGGGACTGCCAGTAGCGAGTGGAGAAGTTGGCCGACTGGAACGAGCGTGTCACGCCCTTCGCCAGACTCGGGCCGCCCGACACCGTCTCCTTGACCACTGTGAAGTGCCGGGCCGTACCGGAGACGACGGGCAGCGCGGCCGGGGCGGACCAGGTGGCGAAGGTGTCGTAGCTGTCGCTGTAGTAGTAGGTGCCGTCGCCGTAGCCGTCGAAGAAGATCCGCCAGCCGCCGTTGTCGAGCTGCACCAGCGCCGGGCCCTCGCGGTAGCTGCCCCAGCCCGCCCAGTCGCCGGTTCTCCTGATCGTGTAGGGGCCGGTGAGGTTGGAGGCCGTCGCGTACTCGATGTATTTCGCCGTCTCGTTCTTCGTGAAGGCGTGGTACGTCGAGCCGATCTTCACGAGGTACGTGTCGATGTGGTTGGCGCCGATGCCGGACAGGGCGACCGGTGAACTCCACGCGGTGAGGCCGGAGTTCGTGGCCTTCAGCAGATACGGGGTGAAGATCCACTCGTCGTTGGCCGTCGAGCAGGACACGATGACGTTCACGCTGCCGTCGCTGTCGACGAACCACTCCGGCGCCCACGCCCGGGACAGGTTGGCGATCGGGACCGTGTAGTCGTACAGGAAGGTCCAGTTGACCCGGTCGGAGCTGCGCGCGAAGCCGATGGTGGTGCTCGGGTCCTGCCAGGTGTGGGTCGTGTAGGTGATGTAGTAGTAGCCGTTGGTGTGCTTGAAGATGCTCGCGTCGCGGATGCGGTTGCTCGGCGGCGTGTAGGCCGACGACTTGGCCAGGCGGAAGTCGGTGGCGTCGTCGGACTGGTAGACGTTCACGGTGCCGTCGTTGCTGTTGAGGAACGGCACGATGGTGTAGCGGGTCGCGGAGCCGCTCGGCGGGGCGGCGGCGGAGGCGGTGCCGAGCAGTCCGGGCGCCTCGCCCAGGACGAGCGCCGAGGCGGGCAGGACGGCCATCGCCCGCAGCAGTGTGCGGCGCGACGGCGTGGGGGGTCGAGTGGTCACGGGCGGCTCTCCCTCGGACACAAGCACATACGGCTCTGGCGTTCGATATTCCGAACTCGGTTCGGAAAGTCGATCAGAAGGTAGGGGTGAGGGTCGGGGGCGTCAATGGTTTGCGCACGAGTCCGTGGGCCCTGTGGGAAAGCTGTGGCGTGCACCGATGCCGACCGTGCGCCAGCCCTGCCGCGCGGGGCGTTCCGTCGCGCCCCGCCGGACGTTACCGTTCAGTAGACAGCGCCGTCCCGGAGGTGCCCCGCATGACGTCCGACCGTTCCGCAGGCCTCGCGGAGTCCGCCCGTGCGCTCGCCGACGGGGAGGTGACGTCCCGGTCGCTCGTGGAGGCGGCGCTGGCCCGGATCGAGGCCACGCAGACCTCGCTGAACGCCTTCCGGATCGCACGGACCGAGGCGGCGCTCGCCGAGGCCGAGGCCGCGGACAGGGAACTGGCCGCGGGGGTGCGCAAGCCGCTGCTCGGGGTGCCGGTGGCGGTCAAGGACGACATGGACGTGGCGGGCGAGCCGACCGCGTTCGGCTGCCAAGGGGAGTTCCCGCCGGTCGCGGAGGACGGCGAGGCGGTACGGCGGCTGCGCGCGGCCGGCGCCGTGATCGTCGGCAAGACCAACACCTGCGAGTTCGGGCAGTGGCCGTTCACCGAAGGGCCCGCCTTCGGTGCGACGCGCAATCCGTGGAGCACGGAGCACACGCCGGGCGGCTCGTCCGGCGGTTCGGCCGCCGCGGTCGCCGCCGGTCTGGTGCCGGCCGCGCTCGGTTCGGACGGCGCCGGTTCGGTGCGGATCCCCGCCTCCTGGACCCACCTGATCGGCATCAAGCCGCAGCGCGGCCGGATCTCCACCTGGCCGCGCGGCGAGTCCTTCCAGGGCATCACGGTCAACGGCACGCTGGCCCGTACGGTCGCGGACGCCGCCCTGCTCCTGGATGCGGCGGCCGGCAACCACGACCTCGACCCGCACCGGCCGCCGGCCGTCGACGCCCTGCAAGCCACCCGGCGCGACCCCGGCCGACTGCGCATCGCGCTCTCCCTGAAACCGCCGTTCACCGCGCTGCCCGCGCGGCTCCAGCCGGAGGTACGGGCCAGGGCCGTCCAACTCGCCGAGCACCTCAGCGACTTGGGGCACATCGTCGAGGAGGCCGATCCCCCGTACGGACAGATCGGGCTGACCTTCGTGCCCCGCGCCACGGCCGGACTCGCCGAGCGCGTCCGCGAGGCACCCTTCCCCGCCCTCCTCGACCGCCGCACCCGCGACGCCGCCCGGCTGGGCGGGCTGCTCGGCGGGGTGCCGCTGCGGGCGGCGCGTCGGGCCGAGGCGGTCCTGCACCGGCGTATCGGCACGTTCTTCACGACGTACGACGTGATCCTCGCGCCGACGACGGCTGCTCCCCCGCCGCGCATCGGCGCGCTGCTGGGCCTCGGCGGACTGGCCACCGACCGCGCGATGATCGCGGCCTGTCCGTACGCCTGGCCGTGGAACGTGCTGGGCTGGCCCGGGGTGAACGTCCCGGCCGGGTTCGTCGGCGGCGGTCTGCCGGTCGGCGCCCAGTTGCTCGGTCCGGCGAACAGCGAGCCGCTTCTGGTCTCCCTCGCCGCGCAGTTGGAGGCCGAACTGCGCTGGCACGCGGCCTGGCCGCCGGAGCACGCGGTCACGGATTCCCCGGCCGCGTAACGGCGTTCGGCCCGTACCCTGTGACCATGGACGACGCGTCGATGGTCGGGCTGATGGGGCGGGTCACGGGGGCGATCGGGCCCGGGCTGGTCGGCGAGGTGATCGTCCGGGTGCGCGGCGGCGCCGAGCACTTCCTCGCCTACCCCGCCACCGGCACGGACCGCATCGAGCGGGGCACGGTGGTCATGGTCGTGGAGTACCTGCCGCCGAGGACCGTCTACGTCCAGGCGGCGTACGACAGTTGAGCCCGCTTCCCCGCAGGTGAGACTGGTTTGTATCAAGGTTTCGACAAGGATGCGCCAGCGTCTGTACCCCGCCGTCGCACAGGCGCACACTCCCTTTCGTTCGGTGCCGAAAGGGCACCATCCAAAGGGGGCGTATGCCGATGGTTGTCGGCGTCGTTGCGGGGGTGGCGGTTGCCGCCGTCCTCGTTCTGATCGGTCTGTTCAAGATGATGTGGCGTGTCGCGGAACCGAACGAGGCACTGATCATCTCCGGCTCCAAGCACAAGACGGAGGGCCTCGAGGCGGGCATGGGCTTCCGTATCGTCACCGGACGCGGCACGCTCGTGCTGCCCGGGGTACAGGCGGTGCGCAAGCTCTCGCTCGACCTGAACGAGACCGAACTGCATGTGGACTGCGTGACCCACCAGGGCATTCCGCTCAAGGTGCGGGGCGTGGTCATCTTCAAGGTGGGCGACGACTTCGTGTCGATCGCGAACGCGGGCCGCCGTTTCCTCGACCAGCAGAAGCTGATGTCCACGCGGGTGCACAACGTCTTCGCCGGTCATCTGCGGTCCATCGTGGGCGGGTTGACGGTCGAGGACATGATCCGCGACCGGGAGAAGCTCACCGGGCAGACCCGGGCGGCCTGCGGCACGGAGATGGAGAAGCTGGGCCTGATCGTCGACTCGCTGCAGATCCACGAGATCGAGGACCCGACCGGGTACATCCAGAACCTGGCGATGCCGCACGCGGCGGCCGTCCAGCGGGACGCGCGGATCGCGCAGGCGGAGGCGAACCGGCTGGCCACGGAGGCCGAGCAGCAGTCGTACGCGCGGATGGCCGAGGCGACCCGGGACAGCGAGATCCTCCAGGCCGGCTACCAGGCCGAGCGGGACAAGGCGGGTGCGAAGGCCCGCCAGGCCGGACCGCTCGCCGACGCCGCCGCCCGGCAGGAAGTCGTCGTCCAGGAGACGCGGGTCGCCGAGCTGGAGGCCAACCGGCGAGAGCAGCAGCTCCAGGCGGACGTCCGCAAGCCGGCGGACGCGCAGGCCTACGAGAAGCGGACGATGGCCGAGGCGGAGCGCGACGCACGCATCTCGGCGGCCCAGGCCAAGGCGAAGGAGACGGAGCTCGCGGCCGCGGCCGAGGCGACCCGGGTCAAGACGGCCGCGGGTGCGGAGGCCGAGGCCACCAAGGCCCGGGGCACCGCCATGGCGGCGGCCACCCGTGCCACCGGTGAGGCCGAGGCGGCCGCGGCGCAGGCCAGGGGTCTCGCCGAGGCCCAGGCGGCCAAGGCCAAGGGACTCGCGGAGGCGGACGCCATCAAGGCCCGCGCCGCCGCCCTCGCCGAGAACCAGGAAGCCGTCGTCGCCCAGCAACTCGCCGAGAACTGGCCGGAGATCGTGCGGGCCGGAGCGTCCGCCTTCGACAGCGTCGACAACATGGTGGTCCTCAACGGCGCCGACGGCATGGCCGACATGCTCACCAAGGCGCTCACCATGGGCGGCACGGGCCTCGGTCTGGCCCGGCAGCTGCTCGCCTCGATGAACCAGAACGGGCAGGCCGTGAACGGGACTTCGTCCCTCAACGGGGCTGTCCCGCCGCCGGTGCAGAAGGTGCCGGTGGAGAAGGACGGGGGATGACGGGCGAGGGGTGAGAGAACCGGGCAAGGGGTGAGAGAACCGGCTCGGGGACGCGGGCTCCAACGTTCGGCGGCGCGGGCTCTAACGTTACGCCCGTGACTGCGTCTATCGATGAGAACGTCCCCGGCCGGTTCGGCCCCTCCGCCACCACCCAGGCGGACCCCCGTGAGGTCGGCCGGGTGCGCACGGAGTACTCGCCCGCGCACGACGGGGACCCGGATCCCGGCGAAATCGTCTGGACCTGGGTCCCCTTCGAGGAGAACGACGGCCGGGGCAAGGACCGCCCCGTGCTCGTCGTCGCCCGCGAGGCCGGCGGCACCTTCCTCGCCGTCCAGCTGTCGAGCAAGCGGCACGACGGCCACCGGGAGTGGGTGCCGATCGGCAGCGGGCCCTGGGACCGGACGGGGCGGGACTCGTGGGTCGACGTGGACCGCGTACTGCGCCTGCACGAGGGCGGCATGCGCCGGGAGGCGTGCGCCCTGGACCGCATGCGGTTCAACCTGGTCCGGCACCGGTTGGGGGAACGCTACGGCTGGAGCTGACGCTCCGGAAACGCCCGTACGAACGCCTCTCGGACCACGTTGCCCGTCGTACGGTCCAGGATTCCGAACGCCACGTGCTCGAAGGCCCCGGCGAACCGGCCGCCGGGGCCGAGCAGCGCCCGGAACGCGCCCGCCACCTGCGCCGGATCGTTCTGGAACACCCCGCACCCCCACGCACCGAGGACCAGCTGCCGGTAGCCGTGGGCGGCCGCGACCTCCAGCACCCGCTCGGCCCGTACCGCCAGGGCCCTCGGCAGTTCGGCCGCGCGCTCCGATGCCGTACGGACGATGACTCCGGCGTTGGGTGCGGCCGCCGTCAGGAAGCCGGCGGTGTACGGCGCGTCCAGAAGGCGGCCGCGGTCGTCGCGGAAGACGGGCACGGCCGGGGAGTGGATGACACGATCCGTGTAGAACGGGTCGCGGTGGGTGCGGTGATGGTCGTAGAACTCCCGGACCCCGACCAGGCAGGTGTACAGCGCGGAGGCCCGGCACAGGGCCTCTTCCTGGGCCTGGGCGCCGTTGAGATAGCCGCCGCCCGGATTGCGGGCCGAGGAGAAGTTCAGGACGGCCACCCGCCCGCCCAGCCGACGGGCCGCCTCCAGGCTGCTTTCGCCCGTGACCTGGAACAACGTGTCAGCCGTGGAGATCTCCGGCACCCGCACCGGCTCCGGCCCGTACATCCGCGTGCCGTCCCGGGCCGCCTCGATCTCGGCGGCGACGGACACCTCGCGGCCGTCCGCCGCGCGGTAGATCCCCGCCGCCACGATCTGTTCCGTGTGCCGCGCGACGGCACGCAGGCGCGCGCTCATGGCGCGACCCCCGTACGCGCCACGACCGCGCGCCGCGCGATCTCCCCCGCCATCTCCCCCGTCGTGCTCATACACGCATCCTGAGCGATTCTGGTCCTGCGGTGCAACGGAGTTTCCGGGGTCTGTCCGCCCCCGGAAAACTCCTGGAGAACACCCAGGAAACGGAGATTTCCGGCCCCGATTGCGATGATGTGCACCCTTGTGCGAACGGACGCGAGGGTCTTGGGTGGAACGAGTGACGCCGGCCCGCCTCACCAGACCCCGGGCCGACGGCATGGTGGAATCTCAGGAGGATCCCGACATGTCCGATACGCCGAGTGACTGTGCGGAGCCCCGTACCGCGGTCACCGAAGCCGAGGTGGAGGCCCTGGTCCGGGGCATCTGCTTCAAGACCGGTCCACCCCGAAAACTCGGGGTCGAAGTGGAATGGCTCGTCCACGAGCTGCGCACTCCGCAGCTCCCCGTGACACCTGAACGACTCGCAGCGGCCTATGCCGCACTGCGTACCGTGCCCCTGAGGTCGGCGCTCACCACAGAGCCCGGCGGCCAGCTGGAACTGAGCTCGCCGCCCGCCGCCTCCCTGATGGAGTGCATCGGTATCGTCTCCGCCGACCTCACCGCCGTCCGTGCGGTACTGGCCGAGGACGGCCTCGGTCTCGTCGGCATCGGCCAGGATCCCTGGCACACGCCCCGCAGGTTCCTGCGCGAGCCGCGCTACGACGCCATGGAGGCCTGCCTCGACCGCACCGGCCCGGCCGGCCGCGCCATGATGTGCACCTCCGCCTCCGTCCAGGTCTGCCTGGACGCCGGTCACGAGGAGCCCGGTCCGCTCGGTCTCGGGCGGCGCTGGTGGCTGGCGCACCAGCTGGGCGCGGTCCTGGTGGCCGCGTTCGCGAACTCCCCCGCGGCCGGGCACGAGCCCACCGGCTGGCTGTCCAGCCGCCAGCTGCTGTGGATGGAGATAGGCGCCGGCCGGGCGGGCGCTCCCCCGCTCGACGTGGATCCGCGCACCGCCTGGGCCCGGCATGTGCTGGACGCCCCGGTGATGTGCGTACGCCGCGACGGCGGCCCGTGGGACGTGCCCGAGGGGCTGACGTTCCGGGAGTGGACCAGGTCGGGGGCGCCCGAGCCGCCGACCCGGGAGGATCTCGACTACCACATCAGCACGCTGTTCCCGCCGGTCAGACCCCGCGGGCATCTCGAACTGCGCATGATCGACGCCCAGCCCGGCGACAACGGCTGGATCGTGCCGCTGGCGGTGACGACGGCGCTCTTCGACGACCCGGAGGCCGCCGAGACCGCCTACCGGATCGTGAAGCCGCTGGCCGAGCGGTCCCTGTCGCTGCCGGCGCCGCACAATCCGCTGTGGACCGAAGCGGCCCACCGCGGCCTGAACGACCCCGAGTTGCACGAGACAGCCGTCGCCTGTTTCGCGGTCGCCCTGGAGGCCCTGCCCCGGCTCGGCGCCACCACCGAGGTCATCGACGCCGTGCGGGAGTACCGGGACCGGTATGTGGTCCCCGGCCGCTGCCCCGCCGACGACCTGCTCGACCACATGCGCGACACGGACCAGAGCCTGCGCGACACGGACCGACACCTGCGCGGTACGGACCACTCCGGGCCCCGGCTGCACGCCACCGGAGGGACGCCCACCGCCCACGGGAAGGACATCCGCACATGACCGACCCCGCCCCCTCCCTCGACGCCGAGGCCTTCCGCGACCGGGCGCTGAGCACCCTCGTCACCGCCCGGGAGCGCACCACCCTCCTCACCAGCTGCGTGGAGGAGCCGGACCTGACCGCGCAGCACTCGCCGCTGATGTCGCCGCTGGTGTGGGACCTCGCCCACATAGGCAACCAGGAGGAGCAGTGGCTGCTGCGGACCGTCGCCGGGCAGGAGGCGATACGGCCCGAGATCGACAGCATCTACGACGCCTTCGAGCACCCGCGTTCCGAGCGCCCCTCGCTGCCCCTGCTGGCGCCCGCCGAGGCCCGCTCGTACGCGGCGGACGTACGCGGCCGGGTGCTGGACGTACTGGAGCGCACGGCGTTCCACGGGACGCGGCTGACGGAGGCGGGCTTCGCCTTCGGCATGATCGCGCAGCACGAACAGCAGCACGACGAGACGATGCTGATCACCCATCAGCTCCGCAGGGGCCCCCAGGCCCTGACCGCCCCGGACCCGGAGCCGGTACCGCTGTACACCGGCCCGGCCGAAGTCCTGGTCCCCGGCGGCCCGTTCATGATGGGCACGTCGTCGGAGCCGTGGGCGCTGGACAACGAACGCCCGGCGCACCCGCGCGAGGTGGCGCCGTTCCACATCGACACGACTCCGGTGACGAACGGCGCCTACCAGGCGTTCATCGAGGACGGCGGCTACGACGACGAGCGCTGGTGGACGGCGGCGGGCTGGGCCCACATCCGCCAACACGCCATCCGGGCCCCGCTGTTCTGGCGCCGTGACGGCAAGCAGTGGCTGCGGCGCCGCTTCGGCGTCACCGAGGTCGTCCCGCCGGAAGAGCCCGTCGTGCACGTGTGCTGGTACGAGGCCGACGCGTACGCCCGCTGGGCCGGACGCCGGCTGCCCACCGAGGCCGAGTGGGAGAAGGCCGCGCGGCACGATCCCGCCGGCGACCGCTCGACGCGCTACCCGTGGGGCGACGCAGACCCGGGGCCCGAGCACGCCAACCTGGGCCAGCGGCATCTGCGCCCGGCGCCGGCCGGCAGCTACCCGGAGGGCGAATCCCCGCTCGGCGTACGGCAGTTGATCGGGGACGTGTGGGAGTGGACGGCGAGCGACTTCCTGCCGTACCCGGGGTTCCAGGCGTTCCCGTACAAGGAGTACTCGGAGGTCTTCTTCGGCCCCGACCACAAGGTGCTGCGCGGCGGCTCGTTCGCCGTGGACGCGGTGGCCTGCCGGGGCACGTTCCGCAACTGGGACTACCCGATCCGCCGGCAGATCTTCTCCGGGTTCCGCACGGCCCGTTCGGGAGCCGTCTGATGTGCCGTCATCTGGCGTATCTGGGCCCGCCGGAGCCGCTCGGCCGGATCCTCGTCGAGCCGCCGCACAGCCTGTACCGGCAGTCGTGGGCGCCGAGGCGGCAGCGGTACGGGACGGTCAACGCCGATGGTTTCGGCGTCGGTTGGTACGCCGAGGGCGATCCGGTGCCGGCCCGCTATCGCCGGGCCGGGCCCATCTGGGCGGACCAGTCCCTCGCCGACCTGGCGAGGGTGGTCCGCTCGGGGGCCGTGCTCGCCGCCGTACGGGACGCGACCCTGGCGGGCGCGGACGCGGAGGCCGCGGCGGCACCGTTCGCCACCGGCCCCTGGCTGTTCAGCCACAACGGCGCGGTCACGGGCTGGCCGGGTTCCCTGGCACCCCTCGTGGCGGGCCTGCCCGCCACGGACGTGCTGTCGCTGGAGGCGCGCAACGACTCGGCGCTCGTGTGGGCGCTGGTCCTGGCCCGGCTGCGCGAGGGCGACGAGGCGGGCCAGGCGCTCGCCGAAACCGTCCTGGAGGTCGCCGCGGCGGCCCCCGGCTCCCGGCTCAACCTGCTGCTGACCAACGGCGAGAGCATCACGGCGACGGCCTGGGGCGACACCCTCTGGTACCTCTCGGAGCCCGGCCGCCGCACGGTCGTGGCCTCCGAGCCCTACGACGACGACCCGCACTGGCAGGAGGTCCCCGACCGCACCCTGCTCGCCGCGAGCCGCACCGACGTGCTGCTCACCCCGCTCAAGGAGCCGAGCGACGCACTGGCCCCCGCACCTCCGAAGGAGCCCCGCACGTGAGTCCGTTCCTTCTCACCCGCACCCTGCCCGAGGACGCCACGGACGCCGCCCTGCGCGCCGACGTCCTCCAGGGCCTGACCCACACCCCCAAGACACTGCCGCCGAAATGGTTCTACGACGCCCACGGCAGCGAGCTGTTCGAGCAGATCACCGAACTGCCCGAGTACTACCCGACCCGCGCCGAGCGGGAGATCCTGGTCGCCCGCTCCGGGGAGATCGCGGCGGCGACGCGCGCCCACACCCTGATCGAGCTGGGCTCCGGCTCCTCGGAGAAGACGCGCCACCTCATCGACGCCTGCACCGACCTGCGCGCGTACGTCCCGGTCGACGTCAGCGAGAGCGCCCTCACCCAGGCCGGGCACGCGCTCATCGACGAGCACCCCGGCCTCCAGGTGCACGCCCTCATCGCCGACTTCACCGCGCGGCTGACCCTGCCGGACACGCCCGGCCCGCGGCTGCTGGCGTTCCTCGGCGGCACGATCGGCAACCTCCTGCCGGTCGAGCGGGCCGCGTTCCTGGCCTCCGTGCGTGCCCTGCTCTCCCCGGGTGACGCCCTGCTCCTCGGCACGGACCTGGTCAAGGACGAGAAGGTCCTGGTCAGGGCGTACGACGACGCGGCCGGGGTGACGGCCGCGTTCAACAAGAACGTCCTGACGGTCGTCAACCGCGAGCTGGGCGCCGACTTCGACCCCGCGGCCTTCGACCACGTGGCCCTGTGGGACGCCGAGCACGAGTGGATCGAGATGCGGCTGCGCTCCCGTACGGCCCAGACCGCGAAGATCCCGGCGCTCGACCTGGCGGTCGACTTCGCGGCGGGCGAGGAACTGCGCACCGAGGTGTCGGCCAAGTTCCGCAAGGAGGGCGTGCGCGCCGAACTGTCCGCGGCGGGTCTTGACCTGGCCCACTGGTGGACGGACGAGGAGGGCCGGTTCGCGCTGTCGCTCAGCGTGGCGCGGTGACGGTGTGTGCCCCAAGCCGCCTCGCGCTCCGCCGCGGCTTGGGGCACGGTGGAGTGACGCGCCAGGGCGCGCCCCGACGCGCCCGACACCGGTGACACCGCCGTCACCGCGGAGAGGAGCCCCGCATGTCGAACCACACGTACCGGGTGACCGAGATCGTCGGCACCTCGCCCGAGGGCGTCGACCAGGCCGTCCGCAACGCCATCTCCCGTGCCTCGCAGACCCTCCGCCACCTCGACTGGTTCGAGGTCACCCAGGTGCGGGGCCAGATCGAGGACGGGCAGGTCGCGCACTGGCAGGTCGGCCTGAAGGTCGGCTTCCGCCTGGAGGAGTCGGAGTAGAGGCCGGACCAACGGTCGGACCGACGGCCCCGGCGTTCCGTCGCCGGAGCCTCAGGTCCGCCCCTCCCGCTCCTGCGCCACCTTGAGCTCCGCGGACTGGGCGGCCCAGCGCGCCCGTACGGCCGTGAACCCCGCCCGCTCGGCGTCCTCGCACACCAGCTCGTCGTCGTCCACGAGCACCCGGATCTCGCGGGTGCGGGCGAGCCGGCGGAGGATCTCCAGCTTGGTGCGCCGGGCGGGCCGGCGGTCGTCGTTGCGCCGCATGTGCACGCGCCCCTCCGGCAGCCCCTGCGCGGCGAGCCAGGCGAGCGTGTCGCGCCGGCAGCGCTCGGGCCGCCCGGTGAGGTAGACGACCTCGCACTCCCGCGCGCTCTGAAGGACCAGTGCGATGCCCTCGGCGATCGGCGGATCCTGCGGCGCGGCCGCGAAGAAGCCGTCCCAGTCACGGGGTTTGGTCTCCAGGAACCGCTGCCGGTGGGCGGTGTCGGCGAGGGTGTTGTCCAGGTCGAACACGGCGAGCGGGAGGCTGTTGCTGTCGGTCACGCTCTCCACCCTAGACACCCGGCAACCTTCGCGCCCCGGGCGGCCACTGCTGTGCGACATGGCATGCACGGCAAGGGCAGGAGACCTCATGCGCGACAGGCGCAGCACAGCGATCTGGACGGCGGCACTGGTGAGCGCGGCACTGCTGGGGACATTAGGTCCGGCCGGTACGGCATCGGCCGCGCCGAGGACCCTGATCGTCGCCACGAGCGGCAACGACTCCGCACCGGGGACCCTCGCACAGCCCCTGCGGACCGTTCAGCGGGCCGTCGACCTGGCCGCCCCCGGCGACACCATCGCCGTACGCGGAGGCACGTACCCCCTCACCGACAACATCACCATCACCACCTCGGGCACCGCCTCCGCGCCCATCACCCTCGGCGCCTACCAGGGCGAGCGGGTCGTCATCGACGGCGAGCAGCTGCCCGCGAGCCACACCCCCGTCGGCGGGAGCATCGCGCGGCCCGATCGCGGAGCGATCCACCAGGAGGCGTCGTACTGGCGGATCTCGGACCTGGAGATCGTGAACGGGCCGTACGGCGTGTACTGCGACGGCTGCAACGGCAATGTCTTCGCGCGCCTGAAGACCCACGACAACTACGAGTCCGGCTTCCAGCTCCAGGGCGCCTCCAACAACAACCAGATCCTGAACCTGGACAGTTACGCCAACCGCGACCCGCGCAAGAACGGCGAGAGCGCGGACGGCCTCGCCATCAAGGAGGGCAGCGGAACGGGCAACGTGGTGCGGGGCGCCCGGCTGTGGAACAACGTCGACGACGGCTTCGACAACTGGAAGTTCACCTCGCCGATCGTGGTCGAGAACACCGTCGCGTACGGCAACGGCTTCAACCGCTGGGGCTTCCCTGACTTCGCGGGCGACGGCAACGGCTTCAAGCTCGGCGGCGGCAGTCCCGCGCCCGCGGTCGCTCACACCCTGCGCAACAGCGTCTCGTTCAAGAACGCGGCGCACGGCATCACGGACAACAGCAACGCCGGTGCCCTCGCGCTGACCCGCAACTCCACCTACGGCAACGCGGGTACGGGCTTCGACGTGGACGTTTCGGGCGGCAAGGCGGTCCTCACCGCCAACCTGTCCGTGGCCGACGCACGTGCCGTGGCGCTCGGATCGGCGACCGTCTCCAGCGGCAACTCCTGGAATCTGGGCGGCACTTGGAACGCCGCCTCAGTCCTGAGCACGGACTCCGCTCCGCTCACAGCCGCGCGGGCGGCGGACGGTTCCCTGCCGTCGGCACCCTCGTTCCTCGTCCCGCGGAACGGGGCGAACATCGGGGCGCGATTCTGACGCGAAGGGCACCCCGGCGGCGACGGGTGACCAGGGGAGGCCGCATGCTTCTTCCATGCCTTCGACGCCCCGTACGCGCCTGACCGGCTCCGGTTCCGGTTCCTGCACCCTCGTCGTCTGCCGGGGCTGCTGCTGCGGCAACGCCCGCAAGCAGCCCGGCACCGACCCAGCATGGCAGCTGGAGCTGCTGCGCGCCGGCGCGGCCGAGCACGGCTTCCAGGTGCGTACGACCGACTGTCTGGGCCCGTGCGACCAGGCCAACGTCATCGTGGTCCGCCCCTCGGCCGCCGGACGCCGGGCCGGGGGGCGGGCCGTGTGGATCGGGTTCGTCATGGACGACGACAGCACCGAGGAGGTCGTGCGGTGGGCGGCCGCCGGTGGCCCCGGTGTCGCCGAGCCGCCGCTCACGCTGGAGCTGCAGTTCATCCGGCCGCCGCGGGACGCGCGCGTGCGGTCCCGCCGCTGAGCGGCACGGACGGTACGAGCAACGGCCAATTGTTAATGGGATCCATTTTCAGGTAGCGTCCTCGGTGCTCACCCCACCGAGGAGGACCGTCATGGCCGTACCCAAGCGGAAGATGTCCCGCAGCAACACCCGCCACCGCCGCGCGCAGTGGAAGGCCGCCACGCCGACGCTGGTGCCCGTCACGATCGACGGCGTGCGTCACCTCGTACCGCAGAACCTGGTCAAGGCGTACGAGCGCGGGCTGCTGCGCCCCGAGGGCTGAGCGCCGGTGTCGTACGACCTGTTGCCCGTGACCGTGCTGTCCGGGTTCCTCGGGGCGGGCAAGACCACGCTCCTCAACCATGTCCTCGCCAATCGCGAGGGCCTGCGCGTCGCAGTCATCGTGAACGACATGAGCGAGGTCAACATCGACGCGGCGCTGGTGCGCGGCGGTCAGGCGGCGCTCTCGCGGACCGAGGAACGCCTGGTCGAGATGACCAACGGCTGTATCTGCTGCACCCTGCGCGACGACCTGCTGGAGGAGGTCGACCGGCTGGCCCGCGAGGGCCGCTTCGACCATCTGCTGATCGAGTCCAGCGGGATCTCGGAACCGATGCCGGTGGCGGCCACCTTCGCCTTCGCCCGTGACGACGGCGCCACCCTGGGGGAAGTCGCCCGGCTGGACACGATGGTCACGGTCGTGGACGCCGCCAACTTCCTGCCCGAGCTGGCGAACGGCGACGAACTCGCCGAGCGCGGGCTCGCCCCCTTCGAGGACGACGACCGTACGGTCAGCGATCTGCTGGTGGACCAGATCGAGTTCGCCGACGTCATCGTGCTGAACAAGCTCGACCTCGTCGACGAGGACTCCGCGGCCCGGCTCAGGGCGGCGCTCGGCCGTCTCAACCCGGTCGCGCGGATCGTCCCGGCCACGGAGGGGCGGGTGGATCTGCGGGAGGTGCTGGGCACCGGCCTGTTCGACCTGGACCGGGCCCAGCAGGCGCCGGGCTGGGTGCGGGAGCTCAACGGCGAGCATGTTCCGGAGACCGAGGAGTACGGGGTCTCCTCCACCGTCTTCCGCTCCGAACTCCCCTTCCATGCCGCCCGGTTGTGGGACTTCGTGACGGAGGAGCTGGACAGCGGACGGTACGGGAGGATCCTGCGGTCGAAGGGGTTCTTCACCCTGTCCAGCCGCCCGCACGTGACGGGTCTGTGGTCACAGGCCGGGGCGGTGGCCCGGTTCGAGCCGTCCGCCGCCCGCGATCACGACGCCCCGTTCGCACAGGAACTGGTCTTCATCGGCACCCAGTTGGACGCCGACGCCCTTCGGGCCGCCCTCGCCGGCTGTCTTCTGCGCCCGGCCGAACCCGCCCCGCCGGCCGACCCGTTCCCCGCCTGGGACACCTACGGCATCGACGAGGCCTGCGAGCACGAGCACGAGGCGGAGGTCTCCGCGGTGTAGAACGCGTCGCGGACCCTGTGCAGCCACGCCTCGACGGCCGCCTCGTCGGGCTGCTCGGGCAGCACGGTGGGCGTCTCGTCGAAGGCGGCCTCGTAGTGCCTGAGCAGGGGCAGCGCGGCCGACGGGTCGGCGGCGACGCGCTCGCCGAAGGCGTGGTACTCCTCGGGGTCCTTGACGCGGATCTCCAGTCGGCCGGTGGTGTACAGCGCCAGGCCCTGGTGGCACAGCCGCTTGAGGTGCCGGGCGTGTTTCGCGGTGCGCTTGCGGGTGTCCGCGGAGAACGAACCGTCGCCGCGGCCCTCCAGCCGCCGGAACTGCTGAGTGGCGTAGCCGAGATAGGCGTCCCGGACCCGCCCCGCGCTCAGGAACGACGTGCGGATGCCGATCAGTTCCTCGCCGAGGGGTGTGCGCACCTCGTACAGGTCGTCCGGGAGCCACACCAGCTCCATGGCGGTCGGATTGCCGCCGAGGGCGAGGCGGCACCACTTGGCGGCCTCGTGCAGGGTGCGGTCCGGTGCCGTGGTGACGTGGGACTCCTTCGGCGTGCGGAGCCCGTGCAGGGCCTCGGTGGGCGCGGCGAACATGCCGAGCCGGTCGATGTCCGAGCCCTCGTGGGCGAGGCCGTACGCGGTCGAGCCGACGACGCCGGACAGCAGGATGTTCGCGACGGCCATGGCCGGTCCCCCTCTTCACGCGCTGCACCCGGCGGTACCGGGCCGTGCCGCTCCATTGTCCTGACGTGCGGGGACGCGGTCACCGGGTTTTCGGCGAGGCGGCACCGGCGGGAAACCGGCGGGAATGCCACGACCCGTCACGCGTTGAACCCGGTGTGAGTTCCTCGATCGCCACCACCCGCTTCTCCGTCCTCGACCGCTCCCGCACCCGCGAGGGCCACCCGGACGCCGAGGCACTGCGCGACACCGTGCGGCTCGCGCAGGAGCTGGAGGGGCTCGGCTATCACCGCTTCTGGGTGTCGGAGCACCACGGCGTGCCCGGGGTCGCCGGTTCCGCGCCGACCGTGCTGGCCGCCGCCGTGGCCGCCGCGACGCGGACGATCCGGGTCGGCACCGGCGGCGTGATGCTGCCCAACCACCAACCTCTCGTCGTGGCCGAGCAGTTCGGGGTGCTGGAGTCCCTCTTCCCCGGTCGGATCGACATGGGGCTCGGCCGTTCGGTGGGCTTCACGGACGGGGTGCGCAAGGCGCTCGGGCGGGACAAGGACGTCGCCGACGACTTCGCGGGGCAGCTGGACGAGCTGCTCGGCTGGTTCCAAGGCACGTCCCCGACCCGCGTGCACGCACGCCCCGCCGAGGGTCTGCACGTGCCGCCCTTCGTCCTCGCGATGGGCGAGGGCGCCGCCAACGCGGCCCGCGCGGGCCTGCCGATGGTCATCGGAGACCTGCGTAACCCCGACAAGATGCAGCGCGGCATCGACCACTACCGCTCGCACTTCCGCCCCTCACCCTGGGCGCGGGAGCCGTACGTCGTCATCTCGGGCACGATCGCGGTGGCCGCCACACCCGAGGAGGCCCGGCGGCTGCTGATCCCCGAGGCCTGGTCCATGGCGTACTCGCGCACCCACGGCACCTTCCCGCCCCTGCCGCCCGCCGAGCATGTGGAGACGCTGGCGATGAGCGCCAAGGAGCGCGGCTTCTACGAGTCCGGGCTGGCCGGGCAGCTCGCCGGCACCGAGGAGCAGGTCAGCCACCAGCTGGAGACCGTGCTGAAGGAGACGGGAGCCCAGGAGGTCCTGGTCACGACCAGCACGTACGACCGGGAGGCCCTGCTGGACTCCTATCGGCTGCTGGCCCGGATCACGACCGGCATGTCGCCCGCGTAGAGGCCTGGCGGCCGTCACCGGGCTCGCCCTGTTCGTCGTGGGGGTGGCGGCCGTGCACGTCCGTCGACGACTCCGGCGTGTGGGGGCTCGCGGAGTGCACGACGGCGACCGCCCCGAGGGAGACCGCCAGTCCGGCGGCGGTCTGCGGGGTGAACGGTTCGTCGAACATGGCGGCGCCCCAGACGGCCGTGACGGGAGCCATCAGGAACATGAGCGTGTTGACCTTGGTGACGCCGGAGCGGCGCAGCACGAGCCAGTACAGCCCGTATCCGCCGAACGTCGACAGCGTCACGAGCCACAGGATCGCGATCCAGAACGACGACGTGGAGGGCGGCGCGGCCGACCCGGTCGCGAGGGCGGCGCCGGTGAAGACGAGCGCACTGGTGACGCAGTGGACGGTCATCGACACCGCGGGCGTGACGTGCGTACGGGAGCGCTGTTCGAGGAACGTGGCCGCCACCAGCGAGAGCATCCCCGCGAACGGCACGAGATAGGTCCACCAGGCCACGCCGCTGTTGGCCCCGGCGTCGGCCGTGGTGACCAGGCCGACGCCGGCGAGCCCCAGACAGAGGCCGAGCCACTGCCGGCCGGAGACGTACTGGCGCAGCAGCGGGCCGGCGAGCGCGCCCGCGACGAGGGGCTGGGTGCCGTCGATCAGGGCGGTGGTGCCGCTCGAGACGCCGAGCTGGATCGCCCAGTAGACGGTGAGCAGATAGCCGCTCTGGGAGAGCAGCCCGATCAGGGCCTGCCGGCCGAGATCCCGCGCGGTCAGTCCTCGCCAGGAGGCCCTGCTCCGAACGAGGGCCGCCACCGCGAGCACAGCCGCCAGTGGCAGGAACCGCCACATCAGGATCGTCACGGCACCGGCGTCCTCGGTGCCCAGCTTGGCGCCCACGAACCCCGAGCTCCAGCACAGCACGAAGGCGACGGAGAGCAGGAGGTTCACGACTCATCACCCCACCAACAACGACTATACAGATCGGTATACCTGCCTACGTGAGCCACTATACAGATCGGTATAGTCTTGAGTCATGGGCACCACGCGGATCACGATGACCCCCGGCGCGCGCCGCGCCCTCGCGGCCGCCTCGCGGCTCTTCTACGAGCAGGGCATCCACGCGGTCGGAGTGGACCTGATCGCCGCCGAGGCCGGGGTCACGAAGAAGACGCTCTACGACCGGTTCGGGTCCAAGGAGCAGATCGTCGTCGAGTACCTCGCCGACCGTGACGAACGCTGGCGGGCGTTCGTCACCCAGTGGCTGGAGCGGACCGAGCCGGGATCCGTCGACCGGGTACTGGCGGTCTTCGACGCCTCGAAGGCATGGATGACCGAGAGCAGCCCGAAGGGATGCAGCATGGTCAACGCGCACGCCGAGATCAGCGATCCCGCCCACCCGGCCTACGCGATCATCACCGGCCAGAAGCAGTGGATGCTCGCGCTCTTCGCCGACCTGGTCCGGGACTTCGCCCCGACCCGGGCCGACGAACTGGCCCGCACGCTCATGCTGATCCACGAGGGGGCGCTGGTCGCCCACGGTCTGCGGATCTTCCCCGACCCGATCGGGCATGCGCGCGACCGGGCGGGCGAGCTCCTCAAGGGCACCGGCGACAGACCTTAAGCCGCGTGGGCATGCTCCGGCTCTGGCAGCGCTTCCCGCTGCGCCGCCCGGGCCAGCGCGCGGCGGTCGGGGTGGCTGCCCGCAGGGATCACGGCCCGTACCTCGACCTCGGCCACCAGCCCGCGTGCCGACGCCACCCGCCACAGCGAGGCGAGCAGGGTGTCCTCGCCGACGAAGGCGGGCGCCGTGCTGGCCGCTCCCCGAGCCGTGCGGTAGTGGATGCGAACGGGCTGGACGGGCACCCCCGCGTCGAGCGCGGCCTGGAAGACGGCCCGGCGGAAGTGCCCCTGGGCACGGCCGCACCAGGTGCTGCCCTCGGGGAAGGCGACGACCGCGGAGCCGTCGCGCAGCGCCCGGGCGACACCGGCGACCGTGGCGGGCAGCGCGCGCAGCCGGTCCCGCTCGATGAACAGCGCACCCCGTGCGGTCAGCGGCCCCGCCACGGGCCACCGCCGGATCTCGGCCTTGGCGAGCATCTTGGCCGGGCGTACGGCGCCCAGCAGCGGGATGTCCAGCCACGAGATGTGGTTGGCGACCAGCAGCAGTCCGCCGGCGGGCGCGGCGGCGCCGGTCATCCGGACCCGCACCCCCGCAGCCCGCACGACCGTCCGGCACCACCACCGCACCACGGCGGTGGGGACGAGCCCGCCGATCGGCGACAGCAGGACCCCGGTGACCACCAGGACCGTCACCGCGGCCAGCCGCAGCACGGCCAGCGGTACGGCGACGGCGGCCCCGGCCGGCTCCACGCACGCCCTGGGGGTGCAGGGCGCGCCCGGCAGCCAGACGCTCATCAGGCGGGGACGAGGGAGAGGAAGTGCCGCAGATAGCGCGGGTTGACCCGGCGCATCGACAGCAGCACGTACAGGTCGGCGACCCCGAAGTCCGGGTCGTGGGCGGGCTCCGCGCAGACCCAGGCGCCGAGGCGGAGGTAGCCGCGCAGGAGCGCGGGGAGTTCGGTACGCGCCGGGACGGTCACGTCCTTCGGCACCCACGGCAGCAGCGGCCGTACCCGGAACTCCTCCGGGGCCAGGTGCTTCTCCCGTACCCGGTCCCAGGTACCGGCCGCGACGGTGCCGCCGTCGGCCAGCGGGACGGAGCAGCAGCCGGCGAGCCACTCGTGGCCGCGGTCCACCATGTAGCGGGCGATGCCGGCCCAGATGAGGCCGATGACCGCGCCGTCCCGGTGGTCGGGGTGGACGCAGGAGCGGCCGACCTCGACGAGCCCCGGGCGGATCGGGTCGAGCGGGGTGAGGTCGAACTCGCCCTCCGAGTAAAGCCGTCCGGCGACCGCGGCCCGCTCCGGCGGCAGCAGCCGGTACGTCCCGACGACCTGCCCGGTCGTCGTGTCGCGCACGAGCAGGTGGTCGCAGTACGCGTCGAAGGCGTCGACGTCGAGTCCGGGCTGCGCGGAGGTCAGGAGGGCGCCCATCTCCCCGGCGAACACCTCGTGCCGCAGCCGCTGCGCGGCCCGCACGTCGGCTTCGTCGTGGGCCAGGGTGACGGTGTAGCGGATGGGGGCGGTGGACTGCGGGGGACGGTCGAGCGTGGAAACGCCGGTCATGGCACTCTCCTGGTCACAGGCCGGAGGCGGCGAGCGGTGCCGCCGCTCCTGTTGTGCCGACGCCGGCTGTCCGGCGCGTGACCCGCGCAGAGAGACATGATGTGGGCTTGTTGAATGCCAGGGGTGCCTGGCGGGGCCGGGGTTGAGCACCACGGCGGCCCCGCCCGTCCGCACCTTGTCGGCGAACGTTCTTGAGCAGCGGCGTCCAGGGGGCGACGCCGCGGAGATCCATCAGAAGCCCCCTAGCGCTTCGCCACCTTGCGGGTCGCGCGCAGCCACTCCTTGTTCATGCCGGTGATGGACACCAGCGGGATGCCCTTGGGGCACGCCGTCGCGCATTCACCGGCGAGCGTGCACCCGCCGAAGCCCTCCTCGTCCATCTGCGCCACCATGTCCAGCACACGGGTCTCGCGCTCGGGCGCGCCCTGCGGCAGGACGTTCAGGTGATTGACCTTGGCTGAGGTGAACAGCATCGCCGCCCCGTTGGGACACGCGGCCACACACGCCCCGCACCCGATGCACTCCGCGTGCTCGAAGGCGAAGTCCGCGTCCGGCTTCGGCACCGGCGTGGCGTGAGCCTCCGGCGCCGCACCGGTCGGCGCGGTGATGTAGCCGCCCGCCTGGATGATCCGGTCGAAGGCGGACCGGTCGACGACCAGGTCCTTGATCACCGGGAACGCGGACGCCCGCCACGGCTCGATGTCGATCGTGTCGCCGTCCTTGAAGGACCGCATGTGCAGCTGGCAGGTGGTGGTGCGCTCCGGGCCGTGCGCGTCACCGTTGATCACCAGGCTGCACGCCCCGCAGATGCCCTCCCGGCAGTCGTGGTCGAAGGCGACCGGGTCCTCCCCCTTGAGGATGAGCTCTTCGTTGAGGGTGTCGAGCATCTCCAGGAAGGACATGTCGGAGGAGATCTTGTCCACCTCGTAGGTGGACATGGTGCCTTCGGCGTCGGCGTTCTTCTGCCGCCATACGCGCAGGGTGAGCTTCATGCGTAGCTCCGCTGAGTGGGGTGGACGTACTCGAAGACCAGGTCTTCCTTGTGCAGGACGGGGGCGTCACCGGTGCCGGTGAACTCCCAGGCGGCCGCGTACGCGAACTCGTCGTCCCTTCGGGCGGCCTCGCCGTCGGGGGTCTGGGACTCCTCCCGGAAGTGGCCGCCGCAGGACTCGGCGCGGTGCAGCGCGTCGAGGCACATGAGCTCGGCGAGCTCCAGGTAGTCGACGACGCGGTTGGCCTTCTCCAGCGACTGGTTGAACTCCTCGCCGGTGCCGGGGACCTTGATGCGCCGCCAGAACTCCTCGCGGATCTGCGGGATCCGCTCCAGCGCCTTGCGCAGTCCGCTGTCGGTGCGGGCCATGCCGCAGAACTCCCACATGAGTTCGCCGACCTCGCGGTGGAAGGAGTCGGGGGTGCGGTCGCCGTCGACGGTCAGCAGGAGGTTCAGCCGGTCCTCGGTCTCCGCCAGCACCTCCTGTACGACGGGGTGTTCGGCGGTGACGGCCTCGTGGTGCGGGTTGCGGGCGAGGTAGTCGTTGATGGTCGCCGGCAGCACGAAGTAGCCGTCGGCGAGGCCCTGCATGAGGGCGGAGGCGCCCAGCCGGTTCGCCCCGTGGTCGGAGAAGTTGGCCTCACCGACGGCGAACAGGCCGGGGATGGTGGTCTGTAGGTCGTAGTCCACCCACAGCCCGCCCATGGTGTAGTGCACGGCGGGATAGATCCGCATCGGCACCTCGTACGGATCCTCGTCGGTGATCCGCTGGTACATGTCGAAGAGGTTGCCGTACTTGGCCTCGACGGCCTTGCGTCCCATCCGCTTGATGGCGTCTGCGAAGTCGAGGTAGACGCCCTGTCCGCCGGGTCCGACGCCCCTGCCCTCGTCGCAGACGTTCTTCGCGGCGCGGGAGGCGATGTCACGCGGGACCAGGTTGCCGAAGGACGGGTAGATGCGCTCCAGGTAGTAGTCGCGCTCGTCCTCGGGGATCTTGTTCGGCGGCCGGTCGTCGCCCTTGGCCTTCGGCACCCAGATCCGGCCGTCGTTGCGCAGCGACTCGCTCATCAGCGTCAGCTTGGACTGGTGCTCGCCGGTGCGCGGGATGCAGGTGGGGTGGATCTGTGTGAAGCAGGGGTTGGCGAAGTAGGCGCCGCGCCGGTGGGCCCGCCAGACGGCGGTGGCGTTGGAGTTCATGGCGTTCGTCGACAGGTAGAAGACGTTGCCGTAGCCGCCGCTCGCGAGTACGACAGCGTCCGCGAAGTAGGTGTCGATGCGCCCGGTGATGAGATCCCGGGCCACGATCCCGCGCGCCTTCCCGTCGATGACGATCAGGTCGAGCATCTCGGTCCGCGGGTGCAACTCGATGTTCCCCGCGGCGATCTGCCTGCTGAGGGCCTGATAGGCGCCGAGGAGCAGCTGCTGCCCGGTCTGCCCTCGGGCATAGAAGGTCCGTGACACCTGGACGCCGCCGAAGGAGCGGGTGTCGAGCAGACCGCCGTACTCGCGTGCGAAGGGCACGCCCTGCGCCACGCACTGGTCGATGATCTCGACGGAGATCTGCGCGAGCCGGTGGACGTTCGACTCGCGCGCCCTGAAGTCGCCGCCCTTCACCGTGTCGTAGAACAGGCGGTGGATCGAGTCCCCGTCGTTGCGGTAGTTCTTCGCCGCGTTGATGCCGCCCTGCGCGGCGATGGAGTGGGCCCGGCGCGGCGAGTCCTGGTAGCAGAACTGGACGACGTGGTAGCCCTGTTCGGCGAGGGTGGCACCGGCGGAGCCGCCGGCGAGACCCGTGCCGACGACGATCACGGTGTGCTTGCGCCGGTTGGCCGGGTTGACCAGCTTGGCCTCGAAACGGCGCTTGTCCCAGCGCTCGTTGACGGGTCCGGCGGGGGCCTTCGTGTCGACGACCGGTTCTCCGGTCGTGTAGTCCACGTACTCAGCAGTCATCTTCAGCTCACCACTCCGGTCATGACGCCCACGGGTACGGCGATGAAGCCGGCCGTGAGCAGCAGCGCGAGGACGTTGGCGACGGTCTTCAGGGCGCGGTCACGGGCCCGGCTGCCGACGCCCATGGTCTGGGCGGCGCTCCAGAAGCCGTGCCGGATGTGCAGGCCGAGGGCGAGCATCGCGACGATGTAGATCACGTTGCCGTACCAGGTGGAGAAGGTGTCCACGACGTTCTGGTACGGGCGGCCCGTCTGGAAGCCGGGGTGCACGGTGCCGGTCGTCAGGTCGAGGATGTGCCAGACGATGAACAGGCCGAGGATGATCCCGCCCCAGCGCATGGTGCGCGTCGCGTAACTGGCCCGCGGCTTCTTGTGGACGTACTTGCTGGGGCGCGCCTTGATGTCGCGGCGGCTGAGCTGGTACGCGGACGTGGCGTGGGCGACCACCGCGATCACCAGCACCACGCGGATGAGCCAGAGCGTCCACTCGTAGTGCATGAACGGCTCGCCGACGGTGCGCAGCCAGTGCGCGTAGTGGTTGAACTCCCCCGCGCCGAAGAAGATCTTCAGGTTGCCGATCATGTGGGCGACCAGGTACAGCAGCATGATCAGGCCGCTGACGGCCATCACGGTCTTCTTGCCGACGGAGGAGTCCCACACGGTGCGTGCCATGGACGGTCGTCGGTCCGTCCGCGTTGCCAGAGCCATGTCACAGCACGCTACGGGTGTGCCGCCGATCGGTCCAAGACATGGTCCGGCTTGATTCCATAGTCTGCGGCTATCGTGCGAGTATGCAGTTCCAGCAGCTCCAGTATTTCGTGGCCGTCGCCGAGACCCGGCACTTCACCCGCGCCGCCGAACTCGTCCATGTCGCCCAGCCGTCCCTGTCGCAGCAGATCAAGGCGCTGGAGCGGGAGTTGGGCGCGGATCTGTTCCTGCGGGCGCGCGGCAACATCACGCTCACCGACGCGGGCGAGGCCCTGCTACCGCTGGCCCGGCGCATCCTCGCCGACGCGGACACCGCCCGGCACGAGGTGCTGGAACTGGTGCAGCTGCGCAGCGGCCGGGTCCGGCTGGGCGCCACCCCGAGCCTGTGCACGGGTCTGCTGCCGGACGTGCTGCGCGCCTTCCACGACCGCTACCCCGGCATCCGGCTGCTGATCGAGGAGGGCGGCTCGCACGATCTCGTACGGGAACTGGCGCGCGGCGCCCTCGACCTGGCCCTGGTCGTCCTCCCGCTGCCGACGCCCTCCCCCGCGTTGACGACGGTGGAGCTGCTGCGCGAGGACCTGGTGGTCGTCTCGTCTCCGGAGGCACCGGCGCCGGGCGGTCCGGGCCGGCGCACGGTCCGGATCGCCGACCTGGAGGGCGAACGCCTGGTGATGTTCCGGCACGGCTACGACCTGCGCGAGCTGACCGTGGCGGCGTGCCGCGCCGAGGGCTTCGAGCCGGACTTCGCGGTGGAGGGCGGGGAGATGGACGCGGTGCTGGGGTTCGTGCGGGCGGGGCTCGGCGTGGCCGTCGTGCCCCGGATGGTGGCGACGCGGTCCGGGCGCGGGCTGCGGGTCACCCCGCTGGCCCGGCCCGGACTGCATCGGATCATCGCCCTCGCACACCGCAGCGACGTGGCTCCGCCGCGGGCCGCGCGGGAGCTGCAGCGGATGCTGCTGGAGCGCTGAGGAGGCTCAGCCCGGTACGACCGTCCCGAACACCTCCTCGCACCACTGGCGGAAACCCGTGGGCGCGGACTCGGGGGTGGTCGGCGCGTCGGCGCCGTAGAAGCCCTGCTCGTTCAGGGCGTCCACCATGTCGGCCAGACCCTGCGCCCAGGCCTCGGTGGCCCCGAAGCGCCGCAGCGTCTCCCGGTGCTCCGCGCTGCTCGTCCGCTCTACGCGCACCGGCCGGCCCAGTACCTCGGAGAGGACCCCTGCCATGCCCTCGGGGGTCAGGTCGTCAGGTCCGACCAGCGGGACGTCGCGCTGTCCGGTCCAGTCGGGGGCGAGCAGCAGCCGGGCGGCCTCGGCGGCGATGTCGCGGGTGGCGCAGGTCCGCAGGACGCGGTCCGGGGCCGGCGCCACGCGCAGCACCCCCGCGTCGCGGATCGACTGGGCCTGGCGAAGCAGGTTCTCCATCAGGAACGGCGCACACAGCGCCCGGTAGTGCACGCCCGTGGCCGCGATCGCGTCGTCGGCGGCGAGCGACGCCGAGATCTGCCCGGCGTTCTTCGCCACCCCCCGGCCCAGGGTGGAGACGCCGACGACCCGCTCGACGCCCTGCTGTCCGATCACCTCGCACAGCGGCTCGGTGAAGGCGCGGAAGTGGCCCTCGACGGTGTCGGCGCCGGGCGTCGGCGGTACCAGCCAGAACACGCGGTCGGCGCCCGCGCACGCCTCCTTCAACGCGGCCGGGTCGGCATGCGAGCCCTGCACGACCTCGACGCGGTCCCGCGCCCGCGCGGACAGGCGGGCGGAATCTCGGACGATCACCCGGATCCCCCCGGTGT
Source organism: Streptomyces sp. a15 (assembly GCF_059026085.1). Lineage (NCBI taxonomy): Bacteria > Bacillati > Actinomycetota > Actinomycetes > Kitasatosporales > Streptomycetaceae > Streptomyces > Streptomyces sp. A15. The sequence continues at coordinate 135,999 of NZ_JBWLKM010000018.1, forward strand.
CCTCCGGGGCGTCGAGGAGGCGGTCGAGGACCTCGCTGCCGATCTGGCCGGTCGGAGTGGTGACGACGATCATGAACAATAACCCCCTTGAGGAACGCTTCACTTGACGTCGTCGAGCCTGCGGCCCGGCCTGCCCGAACTGAAGGACCGGTTCGCTCTCGCTTGTTACCCTCAGGGCAATACCGATCTCAGAGGGGGCACCTGTGGACTCCCGCCTGCTGCGCTACTTCGTCGCCGTCGCCGAGGAACTCAACTTCGCCCGCGCCGCCGAGCGGCTGGGCATCTCCCCGCCGCCCCTGTCGCGCGCGATCCGCCAACTGGAGACGGAGCTCGGCGCCACCCTCTTCGAGCGGACCACCCACACCGTGGCCCTCACGTCGGCCGGCACGGTGCTGCTCGACGAGGCGCGGTTCGCCCTGGAGGCCCTGGAGGCGGCCGGTCGGCGGGCCCGGCGCGCGGCGGCCCCGGAGCCGAAGCTGGTCCTGGCCATCAAGGCCGACGGGGACGCAGGCCTGCTGGAGCCGATCCTGGCGCGCTACGCCGACGAGCCGGCGGCCGTACCCGTCGCCGTGAGACTGTGCGACTGGCACGAACAACCGCGGCTGCTGCGCCAGGGCGAGGCCGACGCCGCCCTGGTCCACGAACCGTTCGACCGCACCGGCCTGGACGCCGAGACGCTGGCCGCCGAACCCCGCGTCGCGGCTCTCGCCGCGGGGCACCCGCTCGCCGCCCGCGACCACGTGACACTCGCCGATCTCGGCCTGCAACCCGGTGAACTGCGCCGCCACCTCGGGGAGATCCGCAGCGAAGGCCGCGACCTCGCCCAACTGCTCATGCTCGTCGCACTGGGCGACGTCGTCCCTCTGCTGCCTGCCTCGGTCGCCGCCCGCTATCCGCGCCCGGGCGTCGTCTACCGCCCGGCCCCGCACGCGCCGCCCGCGGTCCTGACCATCGCCTGGCCGCAGCAGTCCCGCTCGACGGCCACAGCCGCACTGGTCCGCGCCGCCGCGTCGGTGGCCGGCACCGTACGGGAGCGGCAGGCGAGTTGAGATCCCGTACGACCGCCTCGGCTCAGCCCGTCGCGTCCACCAGCGCCAGCTCGTGCAGCCGCTCCGGAGGGCCCGGGCGGGCGTAGTACCAGCCCTGGGCGGTGTCGCAGCCCAGTATCCGCAGTTGCTCGGCCTGGGCGCCGGTCTCCACGCCCTCCACCGTCACCGCGAGGTTCAGGCTGTGGGCGAGGGAAACGATCCCCTCGACGATCTTGAGGTCGACGGGGTCGGCCGGGAACTGCTGCATGCTCTGCGTGAAGGAGCGGTCCAGCTTGAGGATGCTCACCGGCAGACGGCGCAGGTTGGCCAGGTTCGAGTAGCCGGTGCCGAAGTCGTCCAGGGCGATGTCGACGCCCATCTCGGCGAGCCGCCGCAGCGGCTTCAGCAGATCGTCGTCCGCGCCGATCAGCGCCGACTCGGTGACCTCCAGGCAGAGCGCGTCGGGTTCGACGCCCATGCGCTCCAGGATGTCGACGGTGTCCTGCACCAGGCCGGGATGAGTGAGCTGGCAGGGCGAGAGGTTGACGTTGATCCGCATCGGCACCGCCGCGTCGTACCGTTCCCGCCACTCCCGGGCCTGGCGCACCGACTGCTCCAGGACCCAGCGGCCCAGCGGAACGATCAGCCCGGTGTGCTCGGCGAGCGGGATGAACCGGTCGGGGCCCAGCACTCCGTGCTGCGGATGCAGCCAGCGCACCAGCGCCTCGGCCCCGCGCACGCTGCCGTCACCGAGGTGGACCAGCGGTTGGTACTCGATGAAGAACTCGCCCCGGTCCAGGGCCGTCGGCAGCGCCGTGGTCAGTCCGTGCCGGGTGATGGCGCGGGCGTCGGCCTCCGGGTCGGCGAGCTCGAAGCGGTTGCCGCCCGCCGACTTGGCCCGGTACATGGTGATGTCGGCGCTGCGCAGCACCTCCGCCGGGCTGCGCTCCCCCGCCGGGCCCTCGACGATGCCGATGCTGCCGCGCACGGTCAGCTCACGGCCGTCGACGCTGATCGGGGCGACCATCGCGTTCATGATGCGCGCGGCGAGCTCGTCGACCTCGCGCTCGGTGTCGGGCCCGGTGGTCAGCGCCACGAACTCGTCGCCGCCGAGCCGGGCGACCATCTCGCCGGGCGCGGTCGCGCAGGACTGCAGCCGGTCGGCGACCTCGACGAGCAGCCGGTCGCCGGCCGCGTGCCCGAGGCTGTCGTTGATGGTCTTGAAGCCGTCGAGGTCGAGGTAGCACAGCCCGAACCGCTGGCCCTTCCCGGCGCCCAGTGCCTTCTCCAGGCGCTCGAAGAAGAAGGTGCGGTTGGGCAGGCCGGTGAGCGCGTCGTGAGTGGCCTCGTAGCGCAGCCGCAGGTTGAGCAGGCGGCGCTCGGTGGTGTCCTCCATGAGGGCCAGCTGGTACTGCGGGTTGCCGTCGGCGTCGCGCAGCAGGGAGACCGTCAGGTTGGTCCACAGGACCGTTCCGTCGGGGCGGTAGAAGGCCTTCTCCGTGTGGTAGTGCTCGCGCTCGCCGCGGACGAGTTCCTCGTAGAGCTTCCAGGTCTGGGGGGCGTCCTCGGCGTGCGTCCACTCCATGACGTTGCGGTCGCGCATGGTCTGCTCGGAGACGCCGAACATGCGCAGCAGCGCGCCGTTGACCTGGAGGATGTTGCCTTCGAGGTCGGCCATGCCGATGCCTATGGCCGCACCCTCGAACACCGCGCGGAAACGGGCCTCGGTCGCGTGCAGCGCCTGGGCGACCACGCCCTGCGCCTGCAACGCCGCCTGCGCGATGGCCTCCTGCTCGGCCAGCGTCCGCTCGCGCAGCGCCGCGGCGAACCCGGCGGCCATGGCGTGCTGCAGCCGCGCGGCGCGCGCCCGCAGATCCTCCTGGACGCCGTCCTCGCCGCAGTAGAGGACCAGGTAGGCGTCCACGCAGTCCAGGGTGCGGCTCAGCGCCTCCGGGTCGGTGCAGTGCACGGCGACCAGGGCGGCACCCACCGCCTTCGCCTCGTCCGCGTCGTAGGTCCTGGCCTTGAGCGCCTCGCTCAACCGCCGGGCCAGCGGCAGCAGTTGCTGCTCGAACTCGGGCCGGGTCGCGGACGTCGACGTCACCGGGAACACGGCCCGGCTCCAGATCGTCGCGAACCGCCGCAGTCTGTCCTCGGGCCCGTCCGGTTCCGCGCTCACGCCGTACGCCCCACGCCCGCGAACCCGGAGAACGCGTACGGATCCTCGTCCTCCGGTGCGGTGTCCGGCCGCCAGTGCGGCATCGCGACGAGTCCGGGCTCCACCATGTCGTACCCCTCGAAGAACCGCGCGATCTCCTCGCGCGAGCGCATGATCAGCGGATTGCGAATGTCCTTGTACACGTCCACCGCGCCCTCCGCCCGTTCCGCCGGCAACGGGATTCCCTCGTACGAGGCATGCGTCAGGAGCAGCAGGCTGCCGGGCGCGAGCGCGTCGCGCAGTTCGGCCACCGCTGAGTACGGGTCGTCCGCGTCTTCCACGAAGTGCAGTATGGCAACGAGAAGCAGCGCCACTGGCCGGTTCAGGTCGATCAGCCGCTGCACTTCGGGGCTCGCGAGGATCTCTTGGGGCTTGCGGAAGTCGGCCGCGACCACGCCCGCGCCCTCGTTGCCCGCGAGAACCGCCTCGCTGTGCGCCACCGCCACCGGGTCGTGGTCGACGTACACCACGTGCGCGTCGCCACACGCCGCCTGGGCCACCTCGTGGACGTTTCCGAAGGTCGGGATGCCCGAGCCGATGTCCAGGAACTGGGTGATGCCCTCGTCGACGGCGAAGCGCACCGCGCGGCGCATGAACGCCCGGTTCGCCTGCATGATCTTGGGCAGCCCCGGCATGAACTCCATGGCCTTGCGAGCCGCTTCCCGGTCGACCTCGAAGTTGTGCGAACCGCCCAGGTAGTAGTCGTAGATGCGCGAAACGCTCGGCACCGAGATGTCGATGCTTCGTGGGGCCCAGGCGGGACGCTCCATCTATCTCTCCAAGGCGTAGGCGATCCGGTGTTCGAGCAGAGGCTACTGATCGCCCGCCAATGGAGCGAGCAGAAACGGAAATTGACCGTCCGTTCCCGGTCACTGCCTGCGGCACGTGCCGAATTGATGCCCCGCCGCATCCGTCACGAAAAGTGCGGTGAACGACGGCAAACCGGTCCGCCCCCTCCGTGCGGCGCGGAGGGGGCGGACCGGTTGATCGGATACGCCGTTTCTACTGCTCGGGCGCCCCGACCGGCTTGCCGTCGGGTGCCACGGCGTACCAGGTGCCGCCGACGCCCTGGCCGTTGGTGTCACCGGGCTTCTTGTCACCGGCGAAGGTGTAGATCGGCACGCAGTCGATGGACTGCTGCTTGATGCCGTCGGGGCGGTCGAAGACCACATAGCCCCGGTTGGGCGTGGATCCCTGCAGATCGATGCCCTTGGTGTCGTTCGCGTCAACCGGTGCGACGACGGGCCACTTGTCCAGGCAGTCGCCGGTGCACTTGGTGGACATCGGCCACTGCGTGTCCTTCATGAAGCGGTAGACCGTGTGGCCGTTCTTGTCGATGACGATCTCACCGAGCTTGGCGTCCTTGCGCGTGGACAGCCCGGGCAGGTCGGCGGCGTTCTTCGCCTTCTTGCCGTCGGGGGCCAGCGAATACCACTTGCCGCCCACGCCCTGGCCGGTGACGTCGCCGGCCTTGGTGTCCTTCGCGTAGCGGTACGCCGGCCAGCCGCCGATGGTCAGCTGCTTGGTGCCGTCGGCGCGGGTGACCTCGCCGAGCAGCGCCTCGTCGACACCGGAGCCGGCCTCCGCGTCGTCCGCGGGAACCGGCGGCCAGGCGGTGGCACAGTCGCCGTTGCAGTTGGACTTCGGCGGTTCGGCCGTGTCCTCGTCGAAGCGGTAGAGAGTAAGGCCGGCGCTGTCGGTCAGCACATTGCCGAGTTCCGCGTTGGTGGACACGTTCAGTTCGCCCGCGGTGGACGCCTGGGCCGCTGCGCCCTGCCCGGCCTCCGGAGTGCTCGTGCCGGAAGCGGTACCGGTACCGATGCCGCCCACGGTGTAGTCGCCCGCCGCGGCCGTCGCGCCGACGTTCTGGCTGCCGGTCGACGGTGTGCCGCCTTCCTGGCCGCACGCGGTCGTCAGCGCCAGCACGGCCGCAGCGCTCGCCACGAGTGAGGCGCTCCGCCAGGAGGTCTTCATCGTCAACTCCCCATACTTTCAAAGGTGTTGCAACGCCCTGCTGCGCCGCTGCACGACCATGGGTACGCACGGGGGCCACGGTTGTGTTCAAACGCCTCGAACATTTCTTTTCGAAACCTGTGACTCCACGGTTCCCTCTTTCGGGGCAATCCCCTCGTGGCCGGGCGTGCGAGGGCGCCCCAGGCCTCATGATCTCCGTCGTGCATCGACCCGAACCGACCCAATCCGCCCCTGCCATACGGGCGTTTGCCCTGTTGGCACTGACGTGGCTGCTCGTGGGCGTCCCGGCCGAGGTGGCCGTGGCCGACGCCTGCGCCTCCGCCTCGACGGGGCCGGGCGGCACGCAGGCGGTGGCGGTCGCCGGCGGCCTCACCTGGCCGACTCCCCCGGCCTGCCCACCGCCTCCCCCTCCGCCGTGCCCGACCCCCACACCCACGCCTACGCCTACGCCCACGCCCACCCCGACTCCGCCGAAGCCCACCCCCACTCCGGCACCCACGCCGCCGAAGCCGACCCCGACGCCCGAGCCGCCGCCGGCGCCACCACCGGCACCGCAGCCGGCGCCACCCCGTCCGCAACCGACCCCCACACCGACTCCGCCCCCGCCTCCGCCGCCCCCGTCCCCCACCCCGACTCCGTCGGCGAAGCCCACTGAGCGCCCCTCCGCCGCCCCGGTCACCTATCCGCGGTACACGGCGCGCCACCCCCGCGAACGAACGGCCCACGGCGCCACGTCGCCGGTCACCTACGTCCTGCTCATCACCGTCCCCGCGGTGATCGCCGTCGCCGCGCTGCGGCCGCGCTAGTACTGATCATGGAGGAACCTCTTGCCGGAATGGCTTGTTCTCACCCTCGCGATGCTGGCCGCCTGCGTCGTGGTGGTCGTCATCACCGTCGTACGGGACCGCAGGGCGCCCGAGGACGAGGACCCCAGCGAGACGCCGGACGTCATCGAGTACATGACGATGTGGATCGGCGTGGTGTACGCCATCGTCCTGGGTCTGGCCATCGCGGGAGTCTGGGAGGCGCGCAGCGCGGCGCAGGACCACGTCCAGGCGGAGGCGCAGGCGCTGCACGAGATCTCGGAGCGGGTCCGGGTCTACCCGGCCGACGCCCGTGACCGCATTCGGGACGATGTCAACGCCTATGTCGGACACGTCGTCACCACCGAGTGGGAGTGGATGGCCGACAAGGGTCAGGTCACCGAGCGGGGCACCGAGCTCCTGCAGCAGGTTCGCGCGGACGTCACCGACTACCGGCCGAAGACCGACTTCGAGGCCCAGGCCTACCAGCCGGTCCTCGACCAGATGGCCGCCGCGGACCAGGCGCGCAACGCCCGGGCGGACTCGGCCGCGCCCACCATGCCGGGCGTGGTGTGGTTCGGACTGATCGGCGGCGGTGTCGTCACGATCGGGATGATCTTCGCGCTGCAGATCCGGCGTACGGCACGCGAACTGGTCCTCGCCGGGCTGTTCTCCGCGCTGATCGCCTTCCTGCTCTTCCTGATCTGGGACTTCGACGCGCCCTACAGCCGGGGCATCACCGCGTCGGCCGACCCGTTCCTGAGTCTCTTCCCGGGCATCAAGGGCTGACGGCACCGCGCCGCGGCGGCCACTGACAGTCCTCACCACAGAGCCGGCCGGGGGAGCGCCCGGCACGCCGCTGCCGTCCCCCGGCCGGAGGAGCGCGGTCGCCCGAGCGGCCCACACGCTTGCCCCATTCGCGCGACTGCGATCGCCAAGACGCACCCGTGTTCCTAGCGTTTCGGTCATCGAGGTGCATTTCCGGCGCAAGCGGAAAAGGTCCGCGCCTGCTCCTCGGGGACCCGGAGGATTCATCATGCGCGCGATACGCGTCGCTTCGGCCGCACTGCTGGGCGTGAGCGCCCTGACCGTCACCGGCTGCGTCGCCCAGGCGAGCGCCGAGAGCTCCGGCTTCCGGGTCGCCGTCCTGCCCTCGACCATCGCGGCCGGCGGACAGGTGACCCTGCGCGCGACCGGCTGCGACCAGGCCGTGTTCGTCTCCTCCGGCGTCTTCGACGACCTCACCATCCGCCGGGGCCAGACGACGGCCACGGCCATGGTCGACTGGGACGCCAAACCGGGCGCCCTGTACGAGGTGACGTTCCACTGCGGCACCTTCTGGCAGAACGCCACTCTGACCATCGCCGACGGCCGCCCGGTCCATCCGACTCCGGTGCCGGTGCACCCGAACCGGGGTGTGCACGCCGGGGAGGGCGGCAGCTTCGCCGGGTTCGACCTCAAGGAGATCGGCCTGGGAGCCGCGCTCATCGCGGGGTCGGTCGGGGCCGCGTACCACTTCTCCCGTCGCCGCACCGACGAGGACGGCGCCTGACCGCACCGCCCGTCCGCGTCATCCGCGCAGGCCTTCGCCCCGGATCCCTGAAGAAGGGACCGGGGCGAAGGCCTGCGCACGTGCGATCCGTTGTCTCCGAAGGGGGGAGGCCAGATCAGGTGCCGGGCTCGCGGACCGTCAGATCCGCTTCTCGGACCGGCGGCGCATCCAGAACACCCCGCCGCCGACGACGGCCGCGGCCACGAGTCCGCCGCCGATGGCGATGTCGGTCGGGGTCGCCCCGGTGGAGGTGCTGCCGCCGATACCGCCCTGGACACCGCCGATGACGGTGAAGGCGGCCGGGTTCGTCAGCGTCTGGCCGTTGCAGTTGACCGTGATGCTGTGCGAGCCGGGGCGGGCGTTGTTGTGGATCGTCGCGGTTCCCTTCGCCGTCTGGTTGGCGCCGTGGATCGGCTTGAGCGTTGTGCTCGGGAACGCCTCCGAGGTCATGGTGCCGCCGGTGGGGCAGTTGTCGACAGTGACGGTCAGCTGCCCGCCGCGGGCGATGACGCTGGGCAGGGCGACGATGTTGCTGGGGCCGACGCCCATGCCGTCCCGGGCGGCGGCCGCGGGGGCGGCGAGCCCGAGAGCGGCGACGGCGGCGCCTGCGGCCGCCAGGGCACGAGTAGTACGCATGTGATCCTCCGCGGGAGGCGCCCCGGGAACCGTCCCCGGTCGATCGGCGAGAAAACGCCTCCCAGACAGACCCTCAGATGCCCTGCGCGGACCCGCATTTCGGGAATGGTCCGTCCTGGTGAGCGGACACGCCGAGCGATAAGCGCACAATCGGATATCACCGCAGGTCACGGACCGTCAGAAAATTCCTTTCCGCGGCAACTCGGATGGCGCACCAAGGGCTGCGCGGGCCACCCGTTCGCGTCCGTCCCGTCGCCGGTTTCGCACGCGGCACTTAGCGTTCTCGTATGCGCGAACAGACGTGGCGACGGCCGCGTCGAGAGGGGAAGTCGAATGTCTGCGTCCGAGCTGGCCGAACTGGCCGAAGAGGAGGAGCGGCGCAAGAAGCGTGCTCCCTGGGGCGTGATAGCGCTTGTTCTGCTGACCGGCCTCGCGCTCATTCGCAATGGTTCGGGGGAGTTCGACGTCGGGCCGCCGCAGCCCGCGTCGGCGGCCGCGGCGGACAGCCGGCTGCCCGGCGGCACCTTCGCCGCGGCACCCGAGCCGCTGCCGTACTCCATCCCCGACCGGGTCAGGCTCCCCGCGATCCAGGTCGACGCGCCGGTCATCCCGGTGGGCCTGGACGCGGACGGCTGGGTGGCCGCGCCGCCGCCGGAGGACCCGAACCTGGCCGGCTGGTTCACCGGCGGCGTCTCCCCCGGCGAGAAGGGCACCGCGGTCGTCGTCGGCCACGTCGACAACCAGCAGGGCCCCGCCGTGTTCTACGGACTCGGAGCCCTGAAAAAGGGAAACCGCGTCGAGATCGCGCGCAAGGACGGAAAGACGGCCGCGTTCGAGATCTACGGCATCGAGGTGTTCGAGAAGAACAACTTCCCCGGCGACCGTGTCTACGGTTCCAAGGGCAGCCCCGAATTGCGGGTCATCACCTGCGGGGGCGGTTTCTCCAAGCAGAGCGGTTACAACGGGAATGTCGTCGCCTTCGCCCGCCTGGTCGAGGTCCGCTGAGCGTTCCGCGACCCGGCGGGCGGTGCGGCCCGGTCAGGCGTGCTGCCGCCGCGGGACGGTGATGTGGTAGCCGGAATCGAGCAGATTCGGCAGATAGTCGCGCAGCGCTCTGACACTCTGGGTGCGGTCGCCCCCGGCGTCGTGCGAGAGCACCACGACCCCGGGGGCGGCGCCGTGCTCCACGCGTTTGACGATGCTCCGGGTGCCGGGGGTGGTCCAGTCGAGGGTGTCGACGGTCCAGGCCAGCGGTTCCATGCCGAGTTCGGCGCCGAGTTGGAAAGCGGCGCGGTTCCAGGCTCCGTAGGGTGCGCGGAACCACACGGGCCGCTCGCCGTACGCCTTCTCGATGACGTCGCAGGTGCGTTCCATCTCCGAGCGGATCCGCCCGCGGCTCAGGCGGGTGAGCAGCGGGTGGGACCAGGTGTGGTTGCCGACGGCGTGTCCCTCGTCGGCCATGCGGGCCAGCAGGTCCGGATTGTCGGCCGCCATCTCCCCGCACACGAAGAACATCGCGCGGACGTCGTACTCCGCCAGGGTGTCCAGGATGTCCGGGGTGTAGCGGGGGTCGGGCCCGTCGTCGAAGGTCAGCACCATGGAGCGGCCGCGTCCGGACACGCGCAGGAGCGGCTCGTGCCGTACCAGGGTCCGGTGGGAGGCGGTCCGTGGCGGGCCGTAGCCGGTCAGGGGCTGGAGGCGGTAGGCGGAGGGCTTGAGCGCGCGGCGGTCCGGGGGGCCGGCCGCGGGCCGGACCGGCTCTTCGCCGGTGACCGCCGCCAGCACTCCGGCCGTGCCTGCCGCCGCGCAGGCCGCGGCGCCGGCGAGCAACGCCCGGCGCCGGGTGAGCAGCCGGGTGAGCAACTGATCCTTCGTCATGACTCATCAGTCGCCCAAGGCGGACCCGACGCACCACAGCAACACCGGGGCGGCGGCACGATTCCACCCGCCCGGCCCACGGGCGGTGGGCGCGGCCTCACCCACTCGGCGGAGTCGTGACACATCGGCAAAGGCGGCGTACCCGTGGGAAGGACAACGCCTCACGGGTCGTCAGGCGGTGCCGGATCCGAACGGATGCGGACCTGTTCGGGCAGGTCCGCATCCGGTTCGCCGGGCCCGGCCCCGTCCCCTCCGTCGGGGCCGAGCGCCGAGGGCGACGGCAGGCCTTCGCCGGTGGCCGGCCGATGCCCGCCCTTCGGGTGCCCCTTTCCCCGGACTTTGCGCAACGACGGTACGGAGACGAAGGCTTCGGCGGTCGCGGGGCGGCCGGCACGGTGACACGCATGGCCCGACTGCGAGAACAGTCCGGCCCGCTCGACCCTCGAGAAGTCCCGGCGGGGGTGGGACCTGCGGTTTCCGATAGCCTCACAGCCGTGACGGAACAGCAGCACTCGCAGGGGTTCGAGCGGGGAACGGACGGCCCCAAGGTCATCGTGGTCGGCGTGGACGGCTCCGACTCATCGCTCCGCGCCGCGGCATATGCCGGCGGCCTGGCCCGGCGCCAGCACGCGTTGCTCGCGGTCGTGTACGTGCAGCCGATGCTCGCGGGAGGCGCGGCGCTCGGCGCGCCGGTCGCCGACACGACCGACGCGATCGCCGAGGACCTGGTGGCGCAGATCCGGCACGCGACCGAGCAGACCCGCGGGATATTCGACGTGCGCTGGGAGTTCCACACCTTCCGCGGCGACCCCTACAACGGTCTGGTGAAGGCGGCGGACGACCTCAAGGCGGACGCGGTGGTGGTGGGCGCCTCCGAGCAGGCCGGCCACCGGATCATCGGCTCGGTCGCGGTGCGGCTGGTGAAGGCGGGGCGGTGGCCGGTGACGGTGGTGCCGTAGGCGGACGCGGGGGCTCAGGCCGGCGCGTCTTCACGGAGCCGGTCGAGGATCTTCAGCCGTCCCTCGGCCTCGATACGAGCCGTGGTCACTCGGTTCGGGTAGCACCGCGTGAACATGTTCGTGAAGTGGGTGCCGTAATGGATGAACTCGTCGGTGCCGGCGTCGGTGAGAGGGCGGGCCACCGCGTTGAAGGCCGGCTCGTGGAAGTAGGCGAGGGTGTAGCGCTCGCGGTCGGCCAGGCGGACCTTGTGCGGGGTGGACAGCAGGGCGCCGCCGGTCATGAACTGCATGATGTCGCCGGGGAAGACCGTGAAGACGGCCGGGACCGGGGTGACGTAGGTCCAGGGCTCGGCGTGTTCGTACCGGCCCGCCATGGACTCGCCGGGCAGCCAGTTCCGGCCGCGCTCCTCGCCGGGTACGGGCGGGCGGACGTAGAGGCCGCCGACCTCGTCCTGGGCGGCGATGACCAGCAGGCCGTAGTCGGTGTGGGCACCGATGCCGCGCTCGGAGGTGGCCGCGGCGGGCGGGAAGCGCAGCACGCGCATGTGGTGCCAGCCGTCCTCGGTGAGCCGGGTGAAGCGGTCGATGTCCCGCAGGCCCAGGCCCAGGGCCGTCAGCCGCAGCAGGCGGTGACCGATCTCCCCGACGGCGGCCAGGTAGTCCTTCATGGCCCGGGCGTAGGCGGGTGAGGGCCAGGGGGCGGGGCCGTGACAGGGCCACCGTTCGGTGACGCGCGGGTCGTCGGCGGGGATGTCGGGGCAGACGGTGTAGATCTCCGAGCCGTCCCGCTCCCCCGCCGTCTCCTCCTCACCGGATGCCACGTAGCCGCTGTAGGTGAGGTCCGAGACGTGGGCGGCCTTCTCCTTGAGGGGTCTGCCGCAGAAGGCCCGGGAGGCCGTCAACGCCCGTTGGGGGCGGCCTGTTGGGTCGCGGTGGCGCTGATCCGGAAGATGCCGTCCGACTGCCAGGCCGCGACGAGGGCCCTGCCAAGGGTGATGTCCGCGTCGTTGCCGTCGACAGCGGGCGGCAAGCGGAATGTCCTCAACGGCGTCGGGGTTCGTTGGCCGCTGCTCATGAGCGTGCTCCGAGAGCCGTGCGATGGGGTGCGCTATCGGTTCAGCGCCAAACTACTGCGAGCCCGTCCTCCTGAACAGCCGTTCAGTTATGTGAGTCCGCCACGAGGCTGCGGAGGAAGTCGAGAAGGATCTCGTTGAAGACCTCCGGCTGCTCCAGGTTCGGGTAGTGGCCGACGCCGTCGATGATCCGGGAGCGGCCGTCGCGGACGGTGTCGGCGAGGCGCTCGGCCGCGTCGGTCATGTCGGCGGGTTCGAGGCTGCCGTTGAGGGCGAGGAGCGGGACGTCGATCTTGGGCAGGCGGGTCCAGGAGTCGGTCACGCGGACGTGCCAGTCCTTCTCGCCCGGCTCGTGCTTCGAGATCGTATGGAGGGCCATCTCCCGCAAGCGGCGCAGGATGTCCTGGTCGATGTCGTCGGCGGTCCGGTGCTGACCGTGTATACCGCGCACGTATGCCCTGAGCCAGCCCTCGATGTCGCCGGCGCCCAGCGTGCGCGCGAACTCGGCCTGGATCTCGCGGTGCCAGGGATCCGTGTACTGGAAATCGCCGGTCGCGGCGCCGCAGGTGACCACCGCACGGACGAGCTCCGGGTGTTCCAGCACCGTGTCGGTGGCGACCAGCCCGCCCATCGACAGTCCGACGAGGACCGCGGGCCCCGCGTCGAGGTGGCGCAGCAGACCGGCGAGGTCGTCGGCCCAGCGGAAGGGCGCGGTCGCGTTGGCGGAGGAGCCGTGTCCGCGTATGTCCGGGGCGATCACGCGGTGTTCGGCGGCGAGGGCCGGGATCTGGTCGTCCCAGAACCGGTGGTCGACGTACCCGGCATGGAGCAGGACCACCAGGTCCCCGGAGCCGGTGTCGAGGTAGGCGAGATCGCCGTCGGCAGACGGGAAGAAGCGAAGGCCCGAAGCAGCATTCATGACAACCAAGGTGTCATTCCTGACGGGATTTGACAACCACGGTGTCATGATGACCTGGTGAACGACAGCCAAGAGCCCCTCACCCCCGACGAACTCGGCCGGCGCCTCACCGAGGTCTTCGATCTGGTCGGCCCGCTCTACCGGCGCGCCGCGCACAAGGTCGAGCAGGCCGAACCGGTCGAGGGCGCGTCCGCGGGCGTACGCGCGGTGCTGAACCTGCTGCGGCAGAACGGGCCCATGACGGTGCCTCAGATGGGCCGCGCACAGGCGCTGAGCCGGCAGTTCGTGCAGCGCATGGTCAACGACGCGGCGGCCCGCGGCTGGGTGGAGGTCACGCCCAACCCCGCACACCAGCGGTCCTCGCTGATCCGGCTCACCGAGGACGGACAGGCCACCATCACCGCCGTCCTGGCACGGGAACACACCCTCAACCGGCAGGTGGGCGGCGATCTGACCGACGCCGAGGTGCGGGCGTGTGTGCGGGTGCTGACCGAGATGGTGCGCACCTTCGACCACGTGGACGTGGACTGACCCGGACTACTGCCCCATCGTCAGCCCGTCCTGCGCCGCACCCCGGCTGAGGACCACGTCCCGGATCCGGTCGCGCACGCCCCGCACGTCGGCGCCCTGGGCGAGCGCCCGGTTGAGGTTGACCACCCGGCCGGCGTCGACGTCGAAGAGCTGCGGCACGAACTCCGCCTTCGTCACCTGCCACCGCTCCCCCGGCCGGGCGGGCGGGGCGAAGGTGAAGCGGCCGAGGGTGGACTGGTTGCCGCGCGGGTCCTGACCGCCCTGATGGTTGAACATCTCGCCGGCGACCTGGTCGCCCATGCCGTAGATCACCCAGGTGCCGTTGACCTTCTGGTACGCCTGCGGGACGTGCGCGTGGGTGCCGAGGATCAGGTCGATGTCGGGGCGGGTGCCGGTGCGGGCGGCGGTGAGTGCGCGGGCCAGCGCGAGTTGGCTTTCGTCGGGCGCGTCCTGCCATTCGGTGCCCCAGTGCAGGGACACGACGACCACGTCGGCGCCCGCCGCCCGGGCCGCCCGCGCGTCCGCGACGATCTTGTTCTCGTCGATCAGGTTGACGGCCCAGGGCTGCCCGGGCGGGAGCGGGAAGCCGTTCGTGTCGTAGGTGTAGGCGAGGTGGGCGACCTTCGCGGGGCCCGCGCGCAGCACCGTGACCGTGCGCGCCTCGGCCTCGCTGCGCGCCGAGCCGGCGTGCCGTACGCCCGCGCGGTCGAGGGCGTCCAGGGTGCGGCGGATGCCGTCGGCGCCGTCGTCGAGGCTGTGGTTGGAGGCGGTGGAGCAGCCGTCGTAGCCGGTGGCGGCGAGGCCCGTGGCCACTTCGGGCGGGGACTTGAAGGCGGGGTAGCCGGTGTAGTCGCCGTTCGCGCCGTAGACCGTCTCCATGTGGCACAGCGCCAGATCGGCGCGGGAGACGAGCGGCTCGACGCCAGCCAGTATCGGGCGGAAGTCGTAGCCGGTGCCGCCCGCGTCGAAGCGGGCGCGGTCGATGATGGAGCTGTGCGGGAGGACGTCGCCGGAGGCGACGAGCGTGAAGCCGTCGGCGTCGGTCGGCGCGGGATGTCCCGGCCGGGCGGGCGCGACCTGGTCCTGGGCCTGACAGGCGGCGCTCGCGGCGAGGAGTGCCGTGAGGGCCAGGGCCACCTGCCGTCTGCGTGCAATCATCAGCTCACCCCACTGTGATCAAATTTACGCATAAATAGGTACGGTGCTGAAGGCGCCCGCAAACAACCTGCCCGCCCTCTTTAGCCCGTCCGGAGCGCGCGCACGGCCGGATGCTGACCGTTCGTCGAACCGTTCGTCGACGCGATCGACCGTCCGCCGCAGACATCTGCGCCCGCCCTGTCCAGGAACGGCCCCCTGATGTGCCATACGGCCATGACGGCCGGAACCACTCTCACGAACGGGACGACCGCCGAGCACGAGCTCGCCGCACTGCAGCGCGAGCACGGCCGGCCCCTTTTCGCGCTCTTGCTCCGGCTCTGTGACGGTGACCGGCAGCGCGCCGAGGACCTGGTGCAGGAGACCCTCGTCCGCGCCTGGCAGCATCCCGAGGCCCTGCGCGCCGACGACTTCGAGTCCGTACGCCCGTGGCTGCTGACCGTGGGCAGGCGGCTCGCGATAGACGCGCGGCGGGCCCGGCAGGCGCGGCCCGCGGAGGTCGGCGACGCGATCCTGGAGAACGCCCGGGTGTGCGCCGACCACGCCGAGCGGGCCGCCGCCACCCTCGATGTGCGCGAGGCTGTGAAGACACTCACTCCGGAGCACCGTGAAGTCCTGGTGCTGGTGTATTTCCAGGGGGCGAGTGTGGCGGAGGCCGCGAAAATCCTCGGTATCCCGCCCGGTACGGTGAAGTCCCGCGCGTACTACGCGCTGCGCGCCCTGCGCCGGGTGCTTCCCGGATATGCGGCCGACCTGCGGTGAAACCCATGGCCGAGTCAAACCTCCGTAAAGCGCCTTGCCCCTGACCCCGGTTGAGTAATCGGCTGTCCTCATCCGTGTTCCGCACTGGGGCCCCGCAACGGGCGATGCGCACGCACCGGAGGAAGGCAGGAAGGAATGCTGCACAGAGGTCAAGAGAGCACGGACGGCGCCGGCGGCGGCGAACTCACCGTCCCCATGGCGTGGTTGTACGCCGAGTACATCGCCGACGAACTGCTGCGATCCGGGGATCTGATGCCCCCGACGTCGTTCGAGTTCCGCGCCGGGCGGGACGCTCTGGCACTGACCGTCTTCCTGTCCGACACCGACGGGGAACTGTCCGGCATCCAGGTCGTCTCCCAGCTGGAGAACTGGCTGTCGCTGACGGCGTACGACCAGCCGTGGCAGACCTGGGTGGACGAACGGATGGCCGAGCTCGCCGCCGACGCGGCGGCCGCCGGCGGGCCCTCACCCGACCTGGACCTGGCCCGGGCGGCCTGGCGCTGGCTGGAGGAGACGGAGCTGCTCGCGCCCGATCTGAACGCGGTGCCGGGAGGCGGTCCGGTGATCGGTGAGGACGAGGGGCCCAAGGTGTGGACGCCGGCCTGGCAGCTCGGGTTGCCTCTGGGACACCTCGCCATCCACCTTTTTTAGATTCGTCTCGACTCGGACCAATCCGCGGGTGTGGCCGCTCCGAATCCCTTGGTTGCGATTCTGTGGGTGCCTTGAGTGATTCGGCGGGTTGGTGCGTACCGGTGGGAGCAAGGAGTGACCCCACCCGCACCCAACGGCACGAGGATTCGTCATGAGGTCCCTGGAGAGGCATCGCGACGTCGGCGCGTACGCGCTCGGCGTGCTGGACGAGGCGGACGCGTTCCGCTTCGAGGACCACCTCATGGAGTGCCCCCGCTGTGCGGCATCCGTGACCGAATTCGGGCCCGCGACCCGGCAGTTGATGCTGTACCGGCGGGCGACACCGCGTGTGGTGCACCCCACGGCGCAGCCCGGTCCCCGGATGCTGGAGCGGCTCCTCGGCGAGGTCGCGGTACGGCACCGGGCGCGGCGCAGGCGGCTGTGGTACGTCGTGGCCGCGTCGGTGGTGCTCGCGGTGGCGGGCCCCGGAGCCGTGCTGATGACGGACGGCGCCGACGGGGCCGTGCGGGTCACCGCGACCGACGAACGGACCGGCGTCTGGGCCGAGGTCACCACCGAGGACGAGGCCTGGGGCAGCGACATCGAGGTCAAGGTCAAGGACGGCGCCGGTCCCCGCACCTGTCACCTCGTCGCCATCGGCCACGACGGCTCCGAACAGACCATCGCCACCTGGGGCGTCCCCGGCCACGACGCCCGCCCCAACACCATGCGCGGCGGCTCGACGATGCACCCCGACCAGATCGCCCGCTTCGTGGTCCGCACGGCGACCGGGGAGCAGCTGGTGACGCTCGAGTCCCGCCAGGACTAGGGGGTGTTTCGAAAGTCCTGTGCGGTGCCCGCGGTGTTCGGTGCGTGCCATCGGCGTGCCGGACGAAGGCCC